>SHYZ01000025.1 GCA_009692535.1 Myxococcales bacterium | reverse complement strand
GACCGTCACGGCCAACCTCTGCGGCACCGCCCCGACCTGGGACACCACGCTCTACCTCCGCTCCGGCTCCGCCGTCGGCGGCTCGACCCTGGCCTGCAACGACGACTCGACCTGCGCCGCCAGTTCCTTTCTCTCGACCATCCCCAGCACGGCCGTCTCGGGTGCCGGACTCAACTGGCTGGTCGTCGATGGCTTTACGACCGCCACCGGAGCCTTCCGGCTCACCGTCGGCATGTAGCCCGGCTTGACACTCCCGTCCTGGATCGCGTAGATCCAGCCTCCCCGCGCCTTCCGGCTGCGGTTACGGCTCCTTACGCACATGATCAAGGCCCTCACCATCTTCAGCGGCAACGCCACGCGCGAGCTGGCGGACAGCATCTGCCGTCACGTTGAGATCGTGCCCGGCCGCGCCGACGTGACCCGGTTCTCCGACGGTGAGAGCTACGTCGAGATCGGTGAGAACGTCCGCGGCGTGAACTGCTTCGTCGTGCAGTCAACCTGCTCGCCGGTGAACCACAACCTGATGGAGCTGCTCATCATCATCGACGCGCTCAAGCGGGCGTCGGCGGGGAGCATCATCGCGGTGCTCCCGTACTTCGGTTACGGGCGCCAGGACCGCAAAGTAAAGCCGCGCACGCCGATCAGCTCCAAGCTCGTCGCCGACCTCATCACCGCCGCTGGCGCCGACCGGGTCGTCTCGCTCGATCTCCACGCCGGGCAGATCCAGGGCTTCTTCAACATCCCGTTCGACCACATCTACGCGCTGCCGATTTTCATGGAGCACCTCCGCACGCGCGTCACGTCTGACACCGTGGTGGTCTCGCCCGACGCTGGCGGCGTGGAGCGCGCGCGCGCCTACTCCAAGCGGATCGGCGGCTCGCTCGCGATCATCGACAAGCGCCGCTCGGGGCCCAACGTCTCCGAGGTGATGAACATCGTCGGCGACGTGCAGGGGCGCGACGCGGTGATCGTCGACGACATGATCGACACCGGCGGCACGCTGGTACAGGCGGCCCACGCGATCATCGCCGCTGGCGCGCGCACGGTCAGCGCGGTCGCGACGCACGGTGTGTTCTCGGGCCCGGCGATCGAACGCATCGACGGCTCGCCGCTCACCGAGGTGGTCGTCACCGACACCATCCCGCTAAGCGAGGCCGGCCGGGCCTCCAAAAAGATCAAAGTGCTGTCGGTGGCGCGGTTGCTCGGTGAAGCGGTCAAGCGCATCCACCACGGCGACTCCATCAGTTCGCTGTTCATCTAGCGTTTCTTGAAATCACGACTTACGAATCACGAGAGCCAGAGAGAAAAATCATGGAAATCGGAAAGCTGATCGTCGAGAGCCGCGTTGAGCAGGGCAAGAACGCCATCCGTCGCCTCATCGCGACGGGGAAGGTGCCCGGCATCTGCTACGGCAAGGGCACCCCGCCGATCCTCGTCTCGCTCGCGTCGCGCGAGCTCAAGAAGGCGCTCGATCCCGAGAAGCGCCAGAACACGGTGATCAACCTGACGATCACGGACCGCGCCGGCGCGTCGCGCGATCTCACGGTGATGCTCAAGGACTACCAAGTCGACGCGATCCGTCGCGAGGTGCTCCACGTCGACTTCGTGACGGTCGATCTCGAGAAGGAGATCACCGTGTCGATTCCGGTCGTGCTGGTCGGCAAGGCCAAGGGCGTGATCGACGGTGGTCAGCTGCACGCGGTGTTCCGCCTGCTGCCGGTCTCCTGCCGCCCGAGCGACATCCCGACCAAGATCGAGGTCGACGTTTCGCACCTCGAGATCGGTGATGCCCTGCACGTCGCCGACGTGAAGCTGCCCGCCGGCGTTCGCGCCGCGGTGCCGCTCAACGAGACGGTGGCGTCGGTGGTCGCGCCCAAGGCCGAGAAGGTCGTCGCCGAGGAGGTGGTCGAGGACGCCGCCGCGGTTGCGGCAGCCCCAGGCGCCGCGACGGATGCAAAGGCCGCTGCTGGCGCGAAGCCGGCTGCTGCTGGCAAGGCTGCTGCTGGCGGCAAGGCTGCCGCTGGCGGCAAGGAGGCTGCGGCCCCCGCAGCCAAGGAGGGGGGCAAGGCCAAGAAGTAGCGCGGTCGATCCATGTGGCTCCTCGTCGGGCTCGGAAATCCGGGCCCCCGCTATCGCGCAAACCGCCACAACATCGGCTTCCTGGTGATCGACGAGATCGCCAGCCGATGTCGGGCAGAGGCCTGGCGCTCCCGACTCGGGGGCGACACCGTCTCGAGCGAGTTGGCGGGTGAGCGGGTAATCCTGCTCAAGCCGATGGAGTTCATGAACGTCAGCGGTCACGCCGTCCAGCGGACCGCAGCGTTCCACCAGATCGACGCGCCACACATTCTGGTCGTGCATGACGAGATCGACCTGCCCCTCGGTCGGCTGAAGCTCAAGGTGGCCGGCGGACACGGCGGACACAACGGACTTCGGTCGATGATCGCCCAGCTCGCCACACCCGACTTTGCCCGCATCCGCTGCGGAGTCGGTCGGCCGGCGGGACAAGCAGAGGCGGCGGACCATGTGCTCGCCGACTTCCGCAAAGATGAGCAGACCGAGGCCGAGATCCTGATCAAAGAGGCGGCCGACGCAGTGACAGAGATGGTCAAGGTCGGACCGCAGCAGGCAATGAATCGATGGAACGTTCTCGAACGGCAGTAGCGACCCAGCAGCAGGCTTGCCAGGTGCACTAGGTGCACTATGCAATAGAAGAGCAGGTCTCCTTGCCCGGAAGTCCGGGCTTCACACCCGAGAGGAGCAACACGAAATGTCCCAGTTGAAGAGTTACCGAGACGAACCAGGAACGGCACGTGAGTACGAGACGGTGTTCATTCTGCGCCCCGACACCTCCAACGAGAGCGTCGGCGTGGTCAACACCCGACTGCGCGGCATCGTCGACAGCCTCGGCGGTCGCGTGCTCAAGCTCGACAACTGGGGCAAGCGCAAGCTCGCCTACGAGGTCAAGAAGGAGCTGCGCGGGATTTACCTTTACTGGCAGTACCTCGGGACCTCGGGTCTCGTGGCAGAGCTCGAGCGCAACCTGCGCATGCTCGACTCGGTGATCCGGTACACGACGGTGAAGATCGACGCGGACGTCGATCCCAACGCGCGTCCGTCGGACATGACCGAGGAGACCTGGGCGAAGGCTGCGGTCACCGCGGCCGACGAAGAAGAGCTCATGTCCGGCGCCAGCCGCTTCGCGGAGGCGGAGGCCAAGGAAGAGGAAGACGACGTGGACGTGGTCGCAGGCGGCCACGCCGCAGCGGCACCGACGGAACCGTCGGGCACGACCAACACGCCGGCCACTGACAAGGAAGAGGAGTAGACCGCCATGGCATTCGACCGAGACAGAGACCGGGACAGCGATGGCGATGGCGACGAGCGCCGCGGCAAGGGCGGCAAGAACGGCTTCACGCGCCGCCGCGTCTGCCGGTTCTGCGCCGACAAGCTGATCGTCGTCGACTACAAGGATCCGCAGCTGCTCAAGTACTTCGTGACCGATCGCGGCAAGATTGTGCCGCGGCGGATCAGCGGGACCTGCGCCAAGCACCAGCGCAAGGTGGCGGTCGCAATCAAGCGCTCGCGCACCATCGCGCTCATGCCGTTTAGCGTGACGGGCAAGTAGAGGGCGCCATGGAGAAAATCCAGATCATCCTGAAGGAGGACGTCGCAAACCTCGGCCAGTCCGGCGAGCTCATCTCGGTGCGTCCCGGCTACGGGCGGAACTACCTCATCCCGCAGGGCTTCGCGGCCCTCGCGACCGCGAAGAACGTGGCGCAGGTCACGCACGACAAGAAGGTCATCGAGCTGCGCAACGTCAAGGCGAAGAAGGTCGCCGAGGACGCCGCCGGCAAGCTGAGCGACGTGACGGTGCGGATCGAGCGCTCCGTCGGCGAAGGGGACAAGCTCTTCGGCTCGGTCACCACGCGCGACATCGAGGAAGCTCTCGCAGCGCGCGGCCACAAGATCGACAAGAAGAAGATCCAGCTCCGCGAGCCGATCAAGGCGCTCGGGGAGTACCCGGTCGACATCAAGCTCGGGCCGCACGTCACCGCGATGATCACTGTCGCGGTCGTCGCCAAGGCCTGAGTCGGGGCATCACGCCAGGCGTCGCGTTTGCGACGCTCTTGGCGATCCTGCAGACGTTTCACCTTCGCGCCGGGCACAGCCGCTCCACAGGCTGTGCCCGGTTTTGTTCACATCTGCACGAACGCTCCGGCTTGGCGTCAGACGCGAGACGTATAGTGTTCGTTGGCGGAGGTTGGCGATGGACGAGCGGAGAGTTCCCCCACACAGCTACGAAGCCGAGGCAGCGATCCTCGGCGCGGTGCTCCTGAATCCGGCTGCACTCGACCAGATCGAGGGGCTCGCCGCCGAGGATTTCTACGACCCGCGCCATCGCGAGGTCTACGCCGCGATGCTCTGGCTTACCGACAAGCAGCGCGCGATCGACGCGATCACGCTCGAGTCGCACCTCGACACCTCCGGCAAGCTCCAGGCGATCGGCGGCCTCACGTTTCTCGGCGAGCTCACACGCCACGTCGCCACGTCACACAACATCGCCGAGCATGTGCGCGTCGTCTGCGACAAGGCGGTCGCGCGGCGCATCATCATCGTGACGTCGGAGCTGGCGGCGACCGGATTCGGCGAGTACGGCGACTCGCGTGAGTACGCGCAAGAGACCGAGCGCCGCATCTTCGAGGTCACGCAGGTGTCGCGCACCTCGAACGCGCAGCCGATCAAGCCGCTCATCGACACGCTGTTCAAGACGCTCGAGGCCCGCGCCAAGAGCGACGGCAGCGGCATCACCGGGATCACCACCGGCTTCACCGACCTCGACAACATCACGGCGGGGCTGCAGCCGTCGGAGCTCATCATCCTCGCCGCGCGCCCGTCGATGGGGAAGACCGCGCTCGCGCTCTCGATCGGACAGAACGCCGCACTCCTGGCCGGCTACCCGGTGCTGATCTTCTCGCTCGAGATGTCATCGAACCAGCTCGTCGAACGCATGCTCTGCTCCGAGGGGCGGATCGACTCGCAGGCGCTCCGCCGCGGGCGACTCGACCGGCAGGGGATGAGCAACATCATGATGGCGGCCGATCGGCTGAACGCCGCGCCGATCTACATCGACGACACGGCGGCTCCAACGGTGAACGAGGTGCGCTCGCGCTGCCGCCGGTGGCGCCAGAACCGCGAGCTCTTCGCCAACCACGACACCGGGCTCGTACTGATCGACTACCTCCAGCTCATGCGCGGCACGCAGGTCTCGAAGAACTCCAACCGCGAGCAGGAGATCAGCGAGATCTCGCGCGGCCTCAAGGCGCTGTCGAAGGAGCTCAAGGTCCCGGTCGTCGCGCTCTCGCAGCTCAACCGCAGCCTCGAGTCGCGCGCCGACAAGCGGCCGATGCTCTCGGATCTGCGCGAGTCGGGCGCGCTCGAGCAGGACGCCGACGTCATCATGTTCATCTACCGCGACGAGTACTACAGCAAGGATGCGTCGGAGAAGAAGGGGATCGCCGAGGTCATCGTCGGCAAGCAGCGCAACGGGCCGACCGACACGGTGGAGCTCGGATTCACCGGGCAGTACACGCGCTTCGACAACCTGTCGCGGCGGCAGAACGACTACTGAGCGCGCCACGCGCAGGCACCGCAGCGTGCAGCGCGCCGTGACAGCCGGGGACTCCGGGGGCTAGCATCGCCCCCATGCTTCCCGCTACCCGCGACGGCACCCGCTACCCCGAGGGCGCGAGCGACCTCGACGCGACGCTCTGGTATTGATGGCGGCGTGGCTGCTCAAGACCGAGCCGACGACCTACTCGTGGGACGACCTCGTGCGGGCCGGGCGAGGCGGCTGGGACGGCGTGGCGAACGCGCTGGCGCAGCAACACCTGCGGGCGATGCAACCGGGGGACCGCGCGGTCATCTACCACACGGGCGCCGAGCGGCGCGCGGTGGGGCTGGCGGAGATTGTCTCGGCGCCGTACCCGGAGCCCGCAGGCGACGGCAAGCGCGTGATGGTCGACCTGGTGCCGCACAAACCGCTGGTGCAGCCGGTGGGGCTCGACGTGTTCAAAGCGACGCCGGCGTTCGCGGGCTCGGCGCTGGTGCGGCTCGGGCGGCTGTCGGTTGTGCCGCTGTCGGCGACGGAGCTAGCCGCCCTGCTCGCGCTGGCGCGAACCCGCGGATAATGCGCGGGTAGCGCGCGGGTAGCCAAGCTCAAGCGCAACTCTCCGACGCTGAGCATGCCTTGTGCTGGCCGGACGCTCTCGCTAAGCTCACCGCCCGGGCGGTCCCTGTCCGAGCAGGTGCGACTGAAGATGAAGAGCGACGAGCGGGAAATCGAACGTCTGGTCGAGCTGATCGCCGACCGAGTGCGCGCCCGGATGGGCGATGCCGCGCCGCGACTGCCGGTGCTGCTGCGCGACGTGCCGTGTGATTCGGACGACCCTGCGAGCGGCAACGACTGCTCGACGTGTGGTCTCTGCGTGGTGCGCAGGCCCTGGTCGGTGCGCGCGATCCAGGAGAGCGGGGCGAGCCGGGTAGCGGCGATGGTCGGGACCGGCGAGGTGCCAGCCGACATGGCCGGGATGATCGACCACACGCTGCTCAAGCAGGACGCCACTCGCGACGACGTGAAGAAGCTCTGCGACGAGGCACGCAAGCATCACTTCGCGTCGGTCTGCGTGAACACGCACTGGGTACCGGTCGCACGCACCCTGTTGCAAGGCTCGGGCGTGATGGTCTGCGCCGTGGTCGGCTTCCCGCTCGGCGCGATGACGCCGACGGCGAAGGCGTTCGAGGCACGCGAAGCGGTGCGGCAAGGCGCGCAGGAGATCGATATGGTGATCAACGTGGGCGCGCTGAAGTCGCGCGACTACGAGACGGTGTTCGAGGACATCGGCCGCGTGGTGAAGGCGTCGAACCCGGCCAAGGTGAAGGTGATCCTCGAGACCGGCGCGCTCAACCAAGAGGAAAAGATCATCGCCTGCTCGCTCTCGAAGCTGGCGGGCGCGCACTTCGTGAAGACCTCCACCGGCTTCGGGCCGGGCGGCGCCACCGTCGAGGACATCGCGCTGATGCGCAAGCTGGTCGGCTCCGAGATGGGCGTGAAGGCGTCAGGCGGCGTGCGCACACGCGAGGACGCCGAGCGCATGGCCAAGGCGGGCGCGAACCGGATCGGCGCGTCGGCGTCGGTGCTGATCGCAACCGGTGGCGACAAAGCGGACGGCGCCAAGGACGGCAAGAAGGACGGCGCGCGCCCCGCACAGCAGGCAAAGGGCGGCTACTGATGGCGGCCCCTGCGATCGAGCGCGCGCTCGTGATCGTGATGGACTCGGTCGGCTGCGGCGCGGCCCCCGACGCGGCCGACTACGGCGACGTCGGCTCGAACACGCTCGGCAACGTCGCACGCGCGGTCGGCGGGATGACGCTGCCGAACCTCGAGCGGCTCGGCCTCGGCAACCTGACCGACATCGCCGGCGTCGCACCGCGCGCTGCGGCGGGCGCGTACGGCCGGATGCAAGAGGCCTCGGCCGGCAAGGACACGACCACCGGGCACTGGGAGATGGCCGGACTGCGCGTGACCGAGCCGTTCAAGGTGTTCCCGCGCGGCTTCCCGAAGGCGCTGCTCGACGAGCTCCACCGCCGCACCGGGCGCGGCCACGTCGGAAACAAGCCGTCGTCGGGCACCGAGATCCTCGACGAGCTCGGCGCGCACCATGTCGAGACCGGCGAGCTCATCGTCTACACCAGCGCCGACTCGGTATTCCAAGTCGCGGCGCACGAGCAGGTGGTGCCGCTCGACGAGCTCTATCGCTACTGTGAGATCGCGCGCTCGCTGCTCGACGAGCACAACGTCGGTCGCGTAATCGCGCGGCCGTTCATCGGCGATGGACCGGGCGCGTGGAAGCGCACCTACAACCGGCGCGACTTCTCGATGGTGCCGCCCGAGCCGACGGTGCTCGACGCGATCTGCGAGCGCGGGCTGCCGGTGGTCGGCGTCGGCAAGATCCCCGACATCTACGCGCACCGCGGCGTCACCGAAGAGGTGCACACCGAAGGGAACGCTGACGGCATGCGCCACACCGTCGCCGCACTCGGTCGGATCGAGCGCGGCCTCGTGTTCGTGAACCTCGTCGACTTCGACATGCTCTACGGGCACCGGAACGACGTGCCTGGCTACTACCGCTGTCTGCAGGAGTTCGACGCGCTGCTGCCCGAGGTCGAGGCGTGCCTTCGGCCCGGCGACGCAGTCTTTCTCACCGCCGACCACGGCAACGACCCGACCACGCCCGGCACCGATCACACGCGCGAGTTGGTCCCGATCCTCGCGTTCGGTCCGCGCATCCGAGCGGGCACCGACCTCGGCACGCGCCGAACCTTCGCCGATCTCGGCGCGACGCTCGCCGAAGCGTTCGGCGCCCGCGCGCCACGCTACGGCCAGAGCTTCCTCGGCGAGCTCTCGTAGGATGTTCCTTCCGCACGAGGTGATCCGCCGCAAGCGCGACGGCGAGCGGCTCAGCACCGACGACCTCACGCGCTTCGTGGCCGGGGTGACCGACGGGTCGATCCCCGACTACCAAGCCGCCGCGATGCTGATGGCGATCTACTTTCGCGGACTCGACGACGCGGAGCTCGCCGCGTGGGCTGACGCGATGCTTCGCTCGGGGGACGTGCTCACGCTGCCGTCGGTAACCGCGCCCAAGGTCGACAAGCACTCGACTGGTGGCGTCGGTGACAAGATCAGCCTGCCGCTCGCGCCCGCCGTCGCGGCTTGTGGCATCGCGGTGCCGATGGTGTCGGGTCGCGGGCTCGGCCACACCGGCGGCACGCTCGACAAGCTGGAGGCGATCCCGGGGTTTCGCGTGACGCTCGGCGCGGAGGAGTTCGAGGCGCAGGTGGCGCGCATCGGCCTCGCGCTCGCAGGGCAGACCGATCGCATTGCGCCCGCCGATCGCAAGCTCTACGCGCTGCGCGACGTGACCGCGACGGTGGAGTCGATCCCGCTGATCGCGTCGTCGATCATGTCGAAGAAGCTCGCCGAGGGGATCGACGCGCTGGTGCTCGACTGCAAGGTGGGGAGCGGCGCGTTCATGAAGACCCGCGAGCGCGCACGCGACCTCGGTCGGACGATCCGCGCGATCGGCCACGCGGCCGGAAAGCGCGTGACGGTGGCGCTGACCAGCATGGACGAGCCGATCGGCCGCGCGGTGGGGAACGCGCTCGAGGTCGAAGAGTCGATCGCGGTGCTCAGGGGCGGCGGGCCCAAGGACACGCGCGCGCTCACCGTCGCGCTCGGCGCCGAGATGCTGCTCCTCGGCGGGGTCGCTGCCTCGCACACCGAGGCCGCCGCTGCGATCGAGCGCGCACTCGATGACGGGCGTGCGCTCGAAAAGTTCCGCGCGGTGGTCGTCGCACAGGGGGGCGATCCGCGCGTCTGCGACGAGCCGCACCGCGTACTCGCGCAGGCCCCGCACACCACCGAGGTGCTCGCGCCGCGCGCCGGCACGATCGCGGCGGTCGACGCCTGCGCGGTCGGCATGGCGTCACTCGTGCTCGGCGGCGGTCGCAGACAGAAGGAGGACTCGATCGACCCGGCGGTCGGGCTCACCGTGCGCGTGCGCCTCGGCGAGCGCGTGGAGCGCGGCCAACCGCTCGTGACGCTGCACCACCGTGGCGGTGCCGCGTCGGAGAGCGCCGCACAGCTCGCGCTCGGCGCATACACGATTGGGGACGAGCCGGTGACGCCGCCGCCGCTGCTGCTCGAGGTGATGTCGTGACCGAGCCGCTCCTCTCCACACGCGTGAACGCGACTGTCGCGAAGATCCGCAGCCGGCTCGGCGGGCTCACGCCGACCGTCGGACTCGTGCTCGGCTCGGGCCTCGGCGCCTTCGCCGACGGACTCGAGAACGCGGCCATCTTGCCGTACGGCGAGCTGCCCGGCTTCCCCGTGTCGCGCGTCGTCGGCCACGCGGGGCGGCTCGTCGTCGGCGCGCTCGGTCCCGGCGGCAACGGCCCGATCTGCGCGGCGATGCAGGGACGCGTGCACTACTACGAGGGGCACGACCTCGCGGCGGTGACCTTTCCCATCCGCGTGCTGGTCGCGCTCGGCTGCCGCACGCTCATCGTCACCAACGCGGCCGGCGGGGTGAACCGCGCGCTCCACCCCGGGCAGCTCGTGCTGCTCTCGGATCACCTGAACCTCTTCGGCGCGAGTCCGCTCCGCGGCGACAACGACGAGCGACTCGGGCCGCGCTTCCCCGACATGACCCACGCCTACGCGCCCGAGCTGCGCGTGCTCGCGCGGCGCGTGGCGCTGCGCCTCGGGATCGACCTCGCCGAGGGCGTCTATGCCGGCCTCTCGGGACCCGCGTACGAGACGCCCGCGGAGGTGCGGATGCTCGCGACGCTCGGCGCCGACACCTGCGGCATGTCGACCGTGCCCGAGGTGATCGTCGCGAGCCACATGGGCGCGCGCGTCCTTGGCATCTCGTGTGTCACCAACATGGCCGCGGGCATCACCGGCGAGAAGCTCTCGCACGACGAGGTCACAGAGACCGCGACGCGTGTGCGCGGCGAGTTTGTCGCGCTGCTCGCAGGCATTCTCGGCGAGCTCGCAGCGGAGGACAGATGAAGCGCACGAACAAGAACGGCAAGCCCGCCAAGAACCGCAAGATCCCCTTGCGCCCCGCTGCCCGCAACCCCAACGTCCTCAGCAAGCGCACGGCCGAGCGCGCGACCGACAAGCTCGTCGCCCTCGCCGAGGCCGCCCAGCAGCGGGCCTACGCGCCGTACAGCAACTTTCACGTCGGCACGGCGCTGCTCACCGACGCGGGCGTTCACACCGCCGCGAACGTGGAGAACGCCTCGTACGGCCTCTCGATCTGCGCCGAGCGGAACGCGATCTCCCGTGCCGTGCTCGACGGGGCGCGCTCAATCCTCGCGGTCGCGGTCGTCACCGACACCTCGCCGCCGGCCGCGCCCTGCGGCATGTGCCTGCAGACGCTCGCCGAGTTCGCGCCCGACTTCGATGCGCTCCGCGTGACGCTCGCGAACCCTGCGGGCGAGCGGCGCGACCACACGCTGGCCGATCTGCTCCCGCACGGATTCCGGCCGCGGGATCTCCTTCGCCGCTGAGTACGCTCGCCGCGCTACCATTCTGCGCGTGCTGCTGACCCGCGCCGAGATGACCTTCGACTTCGCCGGCGCGAAGCTCGATCCCGCGAAAGACCGCGAGCTCCTCGGCTGGATGTTCAACCAGTTCCTCTACGGCGAGGTGACCGGTATCCAGATCGGCCACTGGCTGTACGAGGCGCCCGACCTCGAGGCCGCGCGCTTCCTGTCGCGTCAGGCGGTCGAGGAATTTCAGCACGTCGACAACTTCATCCGCATCCTCGCCCTGCTCGGCTGCACGCCTGCCCCGCCGCACCCGGTGGTGCGCTGGCTCGCGACCGGGCAGATGGGCGACTCGTGGGCCGAACATGTCGCGCTCGAGATGGCCGCCGGCGAGGGCTTCGTGCTGATGGCGTTCTACGGCGTGATCGACACGCTCGATCACCCGGGCATCGTCGCGATCCTCGAGCGCGCGGTGAAACAGGAGGAACGGCACGTCGACTTCGGCGAGCGGCGCACCGCACAGGTGATCGCCGGCAAGCCATGGCTCCGGCGGCGCCTCCTCGGGCTGAACCTGGTGTCGATGTGGGGCGTGCGCCGGCTCGTGCGCTTCATGCGCCGACGGCTCCCCGCGGATCACCCGGTGCTCACCCGGCTGCCCGCCTTCCTCGACCATTCGCTCGCGTGCGCCGAGCTGCGCCTGCGCCGCACGGGGCTCCTCGATCGCCCACTCGCGGAGCTGTCATCGACCCGGCGCGCGCTGCTCGTCGCCGAGGCGTTCGCGCAGAAGGCGCTGGTCAAGCTGGGCCGGCTGCTCACGCTGCCGCTGCGCCTGCTCCCGGTGGTGGGAAAAAAGCGACGGCTGACCGACAGCTATCTCGCCGACCCGGCACTCCGTGTACCGCGTGCGCCCGCTGGCAGCGCCGACGCTGGCGGCGACGAGTCGAGCTGACCGGCACCGCCGGCGACGGCGACCATCGCGCCGAACACTCGCTCGACGAGCGATACCGGCGCCGACAGGTGCGTCTGCGCGACCAGCCACGCATCGCCCTCGCTCGCACGCACCAGCACCCAGGTGGCGCGCAGCGCGAGCGTAGTGTCGCCGTCCGCACCGGGAAGCGTCGCTTCGAGATTTGCTGCGGCCCAAGCAACTCGTGCGCTGCGCGAGAGCGTCACGCGCAGGTCGCGCACGCGGGCCACTGAGCCGTCGCCGAGCTGCAGCGGGATCGTCCCTGCACGGCGTGCATCGGCGCCATGAAGCTCAGCATCAGGCGTCGGACCGATCACGAACGACGGCGCACTCTTTGCCGTGCCGCGGATGAGCCCGAGCACCAACGCTCGGGCCGATTCGCCCCCGGGCGAGGTGTGCTCGCCTAATTCTCCGACTGGAAGCGGCGCTCGCGCAGGGGCGACCGCGCGCAAGTCCTCGTCGAGCAGCGCGTAGGAGACGTGCTGCTGCACCACCAGCCAGCGCCCGGTGCGCCGCTCGAAGACCGCCGTCGCGCGGAGCGGCACCAGCACGCGCCGACCGCCGCGCCACGCGCGGTAGCTGAGAGCATCGTGCGTCCACGCCACCGTCCCATCGTCGGACACCTGCACATCGAGCCGTCGCGACACGAACTCACTCCGTGCGTCGGCGATCTGCCGGCGCAGCCGACACGCGAGCGGATCGAAGCCGACGACGACCTCCGAGCCGACATCGATCAGCACCAGCCGCGCGTCGCGCGCGAGTCCATCGAGATACGCCTCCTCGTAGCCGCCGTTGAGCGCGCGGTACGACTCGCGCACCGTCTGCGCGACCTCGTCGACGAGCCCGGCGCGATCGACCACCGCCGGCGTGGCATAGGGCTGCGGCGTGAGCCCGGTCCTGACCCGCGGCGCTCCACCACACGCAGGTGCAAAGAGCGTGGCCAGAAGTGCGAGCCCAGCGAGCCGCGCGCCGCTCACCGTTGGGGCGCCCGCCCGAACGTGACCTCGCACTCGGCCGGCACACCGTCGCGCTCGAAGCGGACCTTCGCCTTCTCGCCGGGCTTGCTGCGACGCAGCACGAACATGAGGTCCTCCACATTCCGCACCTCGTGCGTGCCGATCGCCACGAGTAGGTCGCCGCGTGCGAGCCCCGCCGCCTCAGCCGGCCCGCCCGCACGCACGCCGGCGAGCAGCACGCCGGGGCGACCATCGGCGGGACCGACATAGTCGGGCACCGTGCCGAGCGACGCGCCGTGGCTGCGTACGTCGCCGCCGGGCGCGGGTGCCGACGCGGTGCGATACGTGAGCCGCTCCTCGCGCGACGCCACCACCAGCGCGAGGTCTGCGACGAGCACGGCCACCTGCGCGGCACCGCCCGCATGCACGAACTGCGCGTCGTCGGTCGGCTTGTGGTAGTCGCGATGCGCGCCGGTGAAGAAGTGCAGCACCGGCACGCCTGCCGTGTAGAAGGAGATCTGATCGCTCGGCCCGTAGCCGTCACCGCCGAGCGCGCAGCCGAGGCGCGCTCGCTCACACGCCGGCGCGACCAGCGCGGGCCACTCCGCGGCCGACTCGGTACCGAGCACCGAGAGTCGGTTCTCGCGCAGCCGACCGACCATGTCCATGTTGAGCATCGCCACGAGCTCCGTCGGAGCGGCACCGGGCGGCGGACGGCGCACAAAATCGGCTGAGCCGATCGCGCCCCACTCCTCGCCGGAGAACGCCACGAGGATCACGTCGCGGCGCAGCTCGCCCCGGCGCGCGACGAGAAGCTTTCCGACCTCGAGCAACGCCGCCGTGCCAGACGCGTTGTCGTCGGCCCCGTTGTGCGGCAGCGCGCTCCCCGGCGCGAGTGACCCGGGGCCGCCGAGCCCGAGGTGATCGTAGTGGGCGCCGACCACGAGCGCGCCCCCGAGTGGCGCGCCGCCAGCGGCAATCCGCCCGACGACATTCCACGACGGACGCACATCGAACGTGAGCTTCACCGCGAGCGCGGCCTTGTGCCGGTCGCCGGTAAAGAGCCGCGCACCGACCGAGCGCGTCACGGCGATCACCGGGAGGCCGGCGTCACCGTGCGCATCGAGGACCAACGGCGGCAGCGGCGCCTCGTCGGGCAGCGGCTCGCCGGGCTTTCCGACCGGCGCGTCCACGACGAGCAGCGCGCGTGCGCCATGCTCGCGGGCGTTCCACGCCTTGTAGCGAAGGTCGCCGTAGCGACGCTGCATCCGATCGTCGTCGAAGCGCCCGCCCGGTGGCACGTAGCGACGAACGACGACGATCTTCCCGCGCACGTTGAGCTTCGCGTAATCGTCATGGTCGAGCTCGGGCGCGGTGACACCGTGCCCCGCCGCGACCACCGCGCCCGACAGCTCGGCCGACGACGAGAAGCCGAGCGGTACAAACGCGGCCGAGGGGATCGCGGTGCCGTCGATCACGACGACGTTCTCCTTCGCGGGGTTCACGCCGACGGCGAGCTCGAACGGCCGGCGAAATCCGCCCTCCCCCATCGGCGCGAGGCCGAGTGCGGCGAAACGCTCAGCCAGATACTCGGAGGCCGCCGCGAGACCCGCCGAGCCGACGCCACGCCCCTCGCGTGCGTCGTCGGCGAGCCAGCTCACATCGGCTGCCAGGCGGTCCGGCGCGCGCGTCTCGAGCTCCGGTGCGCCCCCTTGCCACGTCGTCACAAAGACATTGGTCTCACCCGGGCGCGCTTGGTTGCGGTTCGATGAGAACGCGAGCCGCTTGCCGTCGGGCGAGAAGAGCGGAAATCCGTCGAAGCCGGGCGCAACCGTCACGCGCTCGAGCGCGGTCCCGTCGAGATTCACGGCGAAGAGATCGAACTCGCGTCCCGCCGGATCGCCAAAGTTCGACGAGAAGATCACCCGCTCGCCCGACGGGAAGAACGAAGGACCGAATGACGCTGCGCCCAGGTGCGTGATCTGTCGCGGCTCGGCGCCGTCGGCGTCCGCCACCCAGAGCTCGAGTTGGCTCGGCCGCACGAGGTGCTGCGCGAGCAGCCGACGATACTCGTCGAGCTCGGCACCTTCGCGCGGGCGCGATGCACGCCAGACGATCTTGCGGCAATCGGGCGAGAAGAACGCACCGCCGTCATACCCGGGCGTGTGCGTCAGTCGGCGCAGGTTCGAGCCATCCGCGTCCATCCGGTAGAGCTCGAGATCGCCGTCGCGCACCGAGGTGAAGACGATCGCGCCGGTCGAACCGCAGATCGTCGCCTCGGCGTCATAGCCCGGCGTGTCGGTGAGACGCACACTGTCGCCGCCGTCGACGCGCTGCGAAAAGAGGTCGTAGGTCGGGTAGAGCGGCCAGACATAGCCCTGCGAGCGATCCGGCTCCGGCGGGCACGCAGCGTCGCCGAGGTGGGTCGACGCGTAGACGATGCGGCGATCGCCCGGAAAGAAGTACGAGCAGGTGGCGCGACCGAGGCCGGTCGACACCAGCTGCGGCTCGCCGCCAGCGGCGGGGACCGTGAAGATCTGATCGCACGCAAAGGGCGGCGCGCTCCGTTGAAAGATGAGCTCGTCGCCGCCCCACGACCAGTACGCCTCGGCGTTCTCACCGGCGAAGGTGAGCTGCGTGAGGGCACCGAGCTGCCGCTCGCGCGGATCGACGAGTGACGCTGGTGCAAGCCCGGCGCTCGGCCCGCCCGGCGCAGGAACCGGCGCAGCGCCGCACGCCGCAGTGAGGACCGAGACGAGCGCGACACGCAGAGCCAGCGAGGGCGACATGCGCGTGGGAGCCTACCGCGCCCGGCCAGGGCGTGCCGACCGCTTGGCTACGCCTGCGTGCGCGTGATCGCGTCGCGCGCGAGCTCGTCGCAACGTTCGTTCTCGGGAACGCCCG
Organism: Myxococcales bacterium; assembly: GCA_009692535.1. Taxonomy (GTDB): domain Bacteria; phylum Myxococcota_A; class Polyangia; order Haliangiales; family SHYZ01; genus SHYZ01. Next base: position 10,669 of record SHYZ01000025.1, on the reverse strand, counting down.
CGTGCCCAGCGACCTTGACGAACCGAAGCTTGGTGAAGCGCCGCGCCTTCACCCGCAACCGCTCGACCAGCTCCTGGTTCGCCTTCGCCCGCCAGCCGCTCGCGAGCAGGCCGATCGCATACGACGAGTCGGCGTGCACGAGCACCGGGCTCGCATGGTCCGCCTCGCCGAGCGCGTCGAGCGCGAGTTCGATCGCCGTCAGCTCGGCGATGTTGTTCGTGCCGTGACCGAGAAACTCGGATAGCTCCCGGCGCTCGGCCCCCCGCAGGATCACCACGCCGACCCCCATCGGCCCCGGGTTCCCGGTGCAGGCCCCGTCGGTGTAGATGACGATCGCGCCCTCGGGGTGCGCGGCCACCTTGGCCTCAACGTCAGCGATCGGCGCGACGTCGACACCCTCCCCCGCCGCCGCAAGGTTGCGCGAGGCGGCGCGGTAGATCTTGGCGCCCTCGGCGAGCGAGTACTTGATGTCGACCCGCCCATCACCGTCGGTGACGAGCGCGCCGTCAGCGCCGACCCGGGCGTAGACCAGTTGGTCACGGAGCTTGCGACGAATCCATGCCATGCGGTATACGGCGCCCTTCCTACCATGCCGTGACAGCGTCGTGAAAGCGGCACGCCGGCCCTACTGCCATCGGCACCACCAAGGAGAACCACCATGAAGCGTCTCGCACTCGTGACTCTGATGATCGCCGCACTCGCGGTCGGCGCATGTGGCAAGGACGGCGGCGGCGCCGGTGGGGCTGCGAAGGGCTCTCCCGCGGCGAAAGCAGCCAAGGCGGCGCAGTCGGTGTTCCCGCAGGACACCAAGATGATGATCGGCGTCAGCATCAAGCAGCTTCGGGACTCCAAGCTCTGGAAGCAGTTCGGCGAGAAGGCGCTCACCTCAGACAGCGACGTGAAGGAGGGGATGGCCATCCTGAAGGAGAAGTGCGGCCTCGATCCGCTCGCGCTGCTCGACTCGGTGAAGATCGGCATCACCTCGTTCGAGCCGCCCTCGATGGTCATCGTGCTTGGCGGCACGTTCGATCAGGCAAAGATCCACGACTGCCTCAAGCTGGTCTCCGAGAAGGAGGGGAAGAAGATCTCCATCGCGGTCGACGAGAAGACCAAGATCGCCGAGTACTCGGTCGAGGGTGAGACCGACAAGGTGTACGCGGCGTGGCTCGACGGCGCGATCGCGTTCATCGGCGACGAGGACAAGATCAAGGACCGTGCGGCCCTCGCCGGCCTGCTCGAGTCGAAGACGTCGATCAAAGACAACAAGGAGCTCTCCGACCTGCTCAGCAAGACCGACACCGGCGCCACGCTCTTCGCGGCAGGCGGCATCACCGGCATCCCCGGCGTCGACCAGGCGGCCGCGATGGCCGGCGGCGAGGTCCCGACGGCGTTCTGGGGCAGCCTCAGCTACTCGAAGGACTTCAAGCTCGACCTCGGCATCCGCTACAAGACGCCCGAGGCCGCGAAGAAGAACACCGACATGGCGAACGCCGGCCTCACCGAGGCGAAGCAGAACCCGATGCTCGCGGGGTTGATCGGCGGCATCAAGGCGACGTTCACCGCCGAGGGCAGCGACACGCGCGCGAAGATCGAGATCTCCGAGAAGGACCTCGACACCTTGGTCGCGCAGGCCACCATGATGCTCGGCGGCATGATGGGCGGTGAAATGGAGTAACGGACGGCGCGACGCGCTGGTCCTGTCCTCCTCGGGCGGGTATCGTCGCGTTGTGTTCGACTGCGACGTCGTAGTCGTCGGCGCGGGCGCGAGCGGCCTGCGCGCGGCCGACGATTTGCGGCGCGGCGGCGCGCGCGTGGTCGTACTCGAGGCGCGTGACCGTGTCGGCGGGCGCACCTGGTCGCGCGAGCAGGACGGTGCGAGGTTCGACGTGGGCGGGCAGTGGCTCGGGCCGACCCAGCGTCGGGCGCGCGCGCTCGCAGCCGAGCTCGGGCTCGCGCTCTTCCCGACGCACACGGCGGGCGCGAAGCTGGTCGAGACCGACCGCGTGTCGCGATTTCGAGCGCCGATCCCGCTGCTCTCGGTCGGCAACAGTGTCGCGCTCGCGAGCGCGCTCGTGCGTGCCCGGCTCGCGCGTCGACGCGTCGACCCGGCAGCGCCGCAGGCCACCCCCGATGCGGCCGCGCTCGACGCGCGGAGCCTCGCCGATTGGATGGATGGATTCATGCGCGACCCCGACGCGCGTGGGCTGCTCACCGCGGCGACACGGGTCGTGTTCGGCGCCGACCCGGCGGAGATCTCGCTGCTCTACTTCCTCTTCTACCTTTCGGCCGCCGGCGGGCTGCTCCCACTCATCGACGTAAAGGGGGGCGCGCAGCAGGATCGCTTCGTCGGCGGCGCGCAGGGACTCTCGCTCGGTCTCGCAGCGCGCCTCGGCGACGCGCTACGGCTCGGCGCGCCGGTCGAGCGCCTCGTGCAGGACGCCGACGGCGTGACGGTGCATGTCGGCGGCCAGGTCGCCGTCTCAGTCCGCACACGCCGCGTCGTGCTCGCGCTGCCCCCACCACTCACCGCACGCATCGCCTGCGAGCCGGCGTGGCCCGCTGCGCGCGCATCCCTCGTCGACGCGATGCCGATGGGCGCGACGACCAAGTGCCTCGCGTTCTATGACCGCGCGTTCTGGCGCGAGGCCGGCCTCTCGGGCGAGGCGGTCTCCACGCGCGGCCCGATCGCCGTCACCTTCGACAACACCAGCGCCGACGGCAAGGTCCCCTGCCTGGTCGCGTTCATCGTCGGCGGCCCGGCGCGCGAGCTCCGCCGGCGCGCCCCCGACGAGCGTCGCAGCGAGGTGCTCGCCGCCCTCGCACGGCTCTTCGGTCCCGTCGCCGCCCAGCCCACGGCGTACATCGAGCAGGACTGGCACGACGAGCCGTGGAGTGGCGGCTGCCCGGTCGCCGTCTTCGCACCGGGCCGCTTCGCCGCAGCAGCCGACACGTTGCGCGCGCCCGTCGGCCGCATTCACTTCGCCGGCACCGAGACCGCGACCGAGTGGGCCGGCTACATCGAGGGTGCCCTCGCCGCCGGCGAGCGCGTGGCCCGCGAAGTTCTGCGGGTGAGCTAGCACCGACGCTCGAGCGAGCTGCGCGAGTTCGTCGAGTGCCTCCGCGGAAAACTCAACGGGCAGCGCGCCCATGCCGGCGAGCCTTCAGCTGGTCGCGAACTTCGCGGGCGGTGTAGGTCTCGCCTGGCGCGACAGCCTCGAGACCGGCTTCGATCCTAGAGCGCACCTACGCTCGATTGCCGAGCTCCTCGAAGTCCTCCGGCGTCACGACGACCGCAGCCGCCTTGCCGTTCTGGGTGATCACCGCTAGCACGCGGCGCAAGCTGCGACCCGCGCCGCCCGCCCGACTCAGTCCGCGTCGGGCGACGCCAGCTCGCCGCTCGCGTCCACCCGCGCCGCGACGTCACGCAGCGGCAGCACGTCGTAGTCGAGTGCGATCCGCCCGAGCAGCGCCTCGAATGCGCGCTGCTTCTCGAGCAGCGTCGCGCGCAGATCCGGCTGGCGCGCGACCAGCACCGCCGGGATGCCATCGAGCTCGGCGTCGCACAGGTCGATGCCGTGGAGCTCGAGGTTGAAGTGTGGCCGGCCGAGCATGCTGCGCACGAGCTGCGCGCGCAGCGGCGCCGGCAGCAGCAGCAGGTTGGTGCCGATCGCCGGCAGCCGGAGCCACGGCGTCACCGCGATCGGCAGCTCGACGAGCGGCGCACGCCCACGGCGCCACGGACGGCGCGCATCGGGGCGGTACGGATCAGCCGGCGCGATGAGCGCGCGCGGGTCGGTCATGACCGCACCACTCGGGCGACCGATGAGCCCGAGGCCCGCCATCACCACCGCCTTCGCGGCGTAGTAGGCCGGCGCGGGGAAGATCGACGAGTCGTAGCGATACCCGACGCGCGCGAGCTCGCCGAGCATCACTTGAGACAGATCGTAGCCGGGCGCGCGAAACCCGACCGGTGCCACCCCTGCCGCGTCGCCGATCGCGGCGTGCGCAGCGTCGATCTCCTCGGCCACACGCTCGCGCGGCAGCCGCGCCAGCTCATAGGGGTGCGTATGACTGTGGTTGCCCAGCTCGTGCCCCGCAGCGACGAGCTCACGCGCAAGCCGACGCACCGCGGGGTCGGCGAGGTCCGCGCCGACGACAAAGAAGGTGGCGCGCACGCCGTTCCGCGCGAAGACATCGAGGAAGCGCGGCACGGCGCGGCGGAAGATCGTCGCCGAGAGTTCTGCCGGCGCCGGGCCGAGCGCGTGGATTCGGTAGTAGCAGGAGAGCGGATCGAGATCGACGCTGACCGAGGCCAGCCTGCGCCCGCTCATCCCTTGATCCGGATCACGTAGGTGAGCTTGGCCATGTTCTTGAGCACGTTCGGGACGCGCCGGAACAGGTTGATCGAGGGTTTGCGCTTCTCGACGATGCGCAACGGAATCTCGACCACGCGTTTCCCCTCGCGCCCGGCGCGCACGACAAACTCCGACGCGAAGAGGTCCTTGTCGATCACGCACCGCTCCACCGTCCCGACCATCGCGTCGCGGCGGAACGCCTTGAGCCCGTGGGTGTCGGTGCCTTTGAATCCGACCGCGACACGGAGCATGCCGTTGAGCACCAGCGTCGCCGCGTGACGAAAGAGCGGACGATCGTCGTCGGCGCCCTGCATCGTCTTCGAGCCGACGACGAGGTCAGCATCGCCCGGCTCGAGCACCGCGAGCGCGCGCCGGTAGAAGTCGACATCGCACAGGTCGATCTCGTCGCAGATCACGAACCGTCCGCGCGCGCGCAGGATGCCCTGCTTGAGCGCCTTGCCGTAGTTGGGCTCGCCGAGCGAATGGACGGAGAGCTCGGGCATTGTCGCCGCGAGCTCCTCGCCGAGCGCCACCGTGCGATCGCGCGAGCCGTTCTCCGAGAGCAGCAGCTCGAAGGTGCAGCCGAGCTCGCGCAGCTTGCCGTGAAGCTCGGTGAGCGACTCCACGAGGATGCGCTCCTCGTTGTAGACGGGGATGACGACGGAGAGATGGGGCTCGGTCATGGTCTCAGGCTCACGCGGCGTGCTGGGAGATCCGGTCGTCGAGGGTGCCGATCACCTCACGACCCGCGAGGATGCAGTCCTCCATCGCGTTGTAGGTCCACGACCCGTAGCGACCGCGCGGAAAAATGTCATGCGCCTCGAGCCACGCGCGAAGCTGCGCGGTCGCAGCGTAGTAGTGATCGTCGAACACGACGTAGGCGTACTCGAGCTCGTGCAGATCGGCGAACAGCACGTCGTCGGCCGACGCGATCGCCCCCGACGCCGCGAGTCCTGCAGCCACATCGTGGCGAAGCGTGTCGAGCGCGACGCCCGACGGGCGCGGCCCGCGATCGGAGAGCTCCACGTAGAGTGAGCCACGTCCCTGCGGCGCCATCGCCGGCAGCGCGTTGGAGTAGATGCCCACGCGGTAGAAGGGGTACTTCTCCTCGGGCACGTAGATCCAGTGGAAGTCGGCCGGCACCGGGTTGCGCGTGGCGACATTGAGGTAGCGCACCGGCGTGCAGCGCAGTCGCCCCGCCGCCGCCTCGATCTCCGGTGGCAGCGCGCGGATCCGGCGGAACAGCTCCGGCAGCGGGATCGTCGCCACGACGGCGCGGTACGGGATCTCTTCGCCGCCAGCGAACACCCGGCGCGCCTCGACGTCGATGCTGTCGACCGGCGTCGACAGCCGCGCCTCGCCGATGTCGGTGCGCATCCGCGTCGTGAGCGCGCGCGTCATGGTCTCGATGCCGCCGGTGCGCGGATAGAGGAACGAGACGTTGTAGCCCATCTCCGGCGGGCTCGAGCCGACCGCGCCAGCGACGACCTCGGGGAGCCTGGGCACCGGCACAAAGCGGCTGCACCACTCGGCGGTGATCTCGCGCGGGTGTACGCCCCAGAGCTTGTGGTTGTACGGGATCATAAAGTGCCGCGAGATCCCGGCGCCGAACCGCTGCAGGCAGAACTCCTCAAAATTCGCCGGGGGCCTAGTGTCGCCCTTCTGCCACGCCTCGATAAAACCGAGCAGGCACTCCTCGATCACCGCCGGTGGTAGCCCGTAGAGGTTGGCCTGGAACGGGTAGCGGGTGAGCGCGCCGTTGGAGAACACTCGCGCCTTGCGGTCGACGCGCACGAGCTCGTCGCCGAGCAGCTCGGCCATGAGCGCCTTGGTGTACGGGTCGCGCAGGTGGAGCCAGTGGCCGGTCTTGTCGAACCAGTAGCCGTCGCGCTCGTCGGTGCGCGCGTGCCCGCCGAGCCGCGAGTTGCGCTCGAGCAGCACCCACGGGCGCGTGCTGTGCACCGCGGCGGAGATGCCGGTCAGGCCCCCGCCGAGGATCACCACCTCCGGGGCTGGCCGGCCTCGCATCGCGGCGTGTGTAGCATGGGGCCGATCCCCGGTCACCCCCAGCGCCGGTGGTTGACATTCCCGCCCGGGAATGTTCGACCATGCGGAGCGGGCAGGTGCCCGACCGCCGTGCACGACGACCCTGAAGACCTGCCTTCCCGCCTCGACGAACTCGAGGAGGAGCACCGGCTCTATCGGCCGGAGCGCAGGGTGAGCCTGTTGCTCACCTGGATGGGCCAGTGGCTGCGCGCAAATCGTCGCGTGCAGGTCGAGGCGTTGCCGCAGGTCGAGCCCGGCGAGGTGGCGGTGGGCCACGTGGGCCACGCGAGCGTGCTGATCCGCTATGCGCACCTCACGATCGCCAGTGATCCGATGTTCGCGTCTCGCGTCGGCGGTGCGCCGCGCGCCGTGCTGCCGGCGGCGGCGGTCGCGGATCTCGACGACGTCCGGCTGGTGCTCGTCGGCGGCGCCGGCCCTGATCGGCTCTGCCGCCACACGCTCGAGCGACTGCCGCGCTCGGCGACGGTGGTGGTGCCGCCGGGCTGCATCAGCCGCCTGTCGGGCCTCGGCTTCGCACGCGTGGTGGAGCTCGGGCTTGGCCAGTCGTTCGCGCACCGCGGCGTTGAGGTCACCTCCGTGCCGGTCTGTGCGCCGTTCGCGCGGCACAGCGCGTGCGCATGGATGCTCCACGGCCCCGGTCCATCGATCTTCCTCTGCGGCGAGAGCGGGTACTTTTCCGGCTTCGCCGACCTCGGTGCGCGGGCGCGGCCCGACATCGCGCTGCTGCCGATCGGCGGCTACGCACCGGCCGGACTTCGCCCTGGCAACATGAGTCCGCTCGACGCGGTCTATGCGTTCGAGGATCTCGGCGCACGACTGCTCGTGCCGATCCGCTGGGGCGTGTTCCAGCTCTCCTACGAGTCGCTCGAGGATCCGATCCGCTGGCTCCGGCGCATCGCGGCAGAGCGGCGGCTCGAGCGGCACATCAACGTGATCCCGATCGGCGGCTCCAGAAAGTACACCGCAGCGGGCTGACCGCGCGGCGACAGACCTGATACCTTCCCGCCCCGATGGCGACCGAACCGAGCGACGGCCAGCCGACCGACGGCCAGCCGACCGACGGCCAGCCGACCGACGGCCAGCCGACCGACGCCCCGAAGGGTGGGGCCGGGCTCGCGTGCGCAATTCTCCACGCGGCTGGCCGAGTTCCGCCGGCACTTGCCGCGCTCGCGTGTGCGCTGCTCGTCCTCCTGCCGTTCCTCGGGCAGTACGGACTCTGGGAGCCACACGAGTTTGCGGTGGCCGACCTCGTGCGCGAGGTCGCAAAGACCGGCGACTTCGAGAGCGTCGCAATGTCGCGACCGCCGCTCACCGTCTGGCTGGCCACGCTCGGCGTGCAGGCGCTCGGCGTGAGCGAGCTTGGCGCGCGCCTGCCGCTCGCACTCCTCGGCATCGCCGGCGTGATGGCGGCGTACTTCCTCGGGGCGCGGCTGCGCAGTCCGCGCGCCGGCCTCATCGCGGCGATCGTGCTCGTCTCCTCGCCGCTGCACCTGTTTCAATCGCGCCAGCTCACCAGCGACGTCGCCACTGCATCGGCGGCGGCGATCGCGATGCTCGGGCTCCTCGGTCTGCTCTCGCCGCGCGCCGGAGCCTCGGGCCTCGCACGCGCCGGCGACGCTGCGCTCGCCGCCCTCGGACTTGGGCTCGGCGCCCTCGGCGGAGGCGTGCTGCTCGGGGTGCTCGTGCCGGTCGCCTCGATCGCCGTCGCGTCGGCCGTCGCGCTCGGCACCGAGCACGCCGCGGCGAACTCCGCTGCACCACGCGCGCTTCGTATGACCACGCTCCTCTTCGGCGGACTCACGCTCGCGCTCGTCGCGCTCGTCGTCACCCGGCTCGACGGCACCGGCTTCTCCGCCGTGCTCGGCGGCACGCTGCGCAAGGGACCGCCGCCGGCCGGCACCACGTTCGATCTCGTGGTCGATCAGGTCGCCTTCGGCATGTTCCCCTGGAGCGCGCTCGCGCCGATCGCCGTGCTCGCGCTGGTGCTCGCGGGACGCCGAGGGCGCGCCGGCGCCGCCGACACCGCCGTGCTCGTGTGGTGTCTGCTCGCGTACGCCGCCGCCACGTTCTACACGCGGCGACTCGGCGACGTTCGCTATCCCGGCACCGCCGGCATCGCCGTCGCGATCGGCCTGTTCCTCGATGGTGTCTGGGAGCCGGCGCGCGCCCGCGTGCGCAGCTTCGCGCTGCCGCTCGCCGCGGTCTTCGTGCTGCTCGCGACGCTCCAGCTCGCACGCGACAACGTCGCCTTCCCCGACGAGCTCGTCGGCGTTCACCTGCTCGGCAGCGCAAAGTTCCCCGCCGAGCCCGGCCTGCTGCGCGTGATCCTCGCGGCCGGCGTGCTCTTCGGCCTGCTCGGCTACCTCGCGCTCTCCGCGCACGAACGCGGCCTGCTTGGGCGACTCCGACGGCACGCGCTCCCCGGCGCCCTCGGCGTGGGCCTGCTCTTCGGCTGCTTCCTCTCATGGGGCTACACGCCGCGCGTGTCGCAGCACTTCTCCTACAAGAACCTGTTCGACACCTTTCACGAGCGCCGCAGCGGCAGCGAGCGGCTCGGCGTGATGGGGATTCCCGGCAGCGGCCCCGACTACTACGCGGGCAAGAACGGCTTCGAAAAGCTGGTCAACCTCCAAGCGCTGCTCGGCTGGCTCCGTCGGCCCGAGCGCGTGTTTGCGATCTCGCCCGCGTCGGACCTCTGCTCGCTCAACCAGAAGGCCGGCCCCGGTGGCCTCGAGTACCACGTGCTCGACGACCGCAACTCGCGCTACTTCCTCTACTCAAATCGGCTCGCGCCCGGCGAGACCGACAGCAACCCGCTGCTACACGCGGTTCGGCGCGAGCGCCCCGCCGACATCGGCACGCCCGTCTCGGCGACGTTCGTGCCCGACGGTACGCACCAGCGCGGCAAGCTCGAGTTGCTCGGCGTGAAGCTGCCGCGCACCGCAGCCAAGGGCGGCACGTTCGAGGTCTCGCTCTTCTTCCAGGTACACGAAGCACCGTCGGCGGCCTACAAGGTCTTCGCCCACTTCGATCGCGCGTCGGGACGCTTCCAGGGCGATCACGATCCGATCGGCGGCCGCTGCGGCACCCAGCACTGGCAGGCGGGCGACTTCGTGATCGACACGTTCGAGGTCTCCGCCGGCAGCCTCACCACCGCGCGCGGCGAGTACGAGCTCTTCATCGGGTTCTTCACCGGCAGCGCCGGGCAGTGGAAGAACATGAAGGTGACGAGCGGCAACGGCGACTCGAACAACCGCGTGCGCGCCGGTCGCATCGAGCTGACCGCGGGCGGCAGCGGCTGCTCGGTCGCACGCTGACACGACGTCACCTTCCCGCCGCGCATTTTCGCTTGCTGGCCTTCGGTGCCGCGGGTATGACCCGGCCGTGCGCGACCTTGCCGGGAGGGGCATCGACATGGTGGTGAAAAAGGATCGCCGCGACGACGGCAGCGACCTCTCGGAGGGCGACGACAACCGCCGCAGCGGCGCGGAGCGGCGATTGACCGAACGGCTGCTGGTCGACCTCGAGGTGGACTATCGCTCCGACGACACGTTCCTGTTCGCGTACATCACCGACATCAGCGCGATGGGCATCTTCGTGCGGACCCTCGAGCCCGAAGCACTCGGCACCCTGCTCAACCTGCGCTTCCAACTCCCAGGCGACGCGCTGCCGTTCGAGGTCGAGGGCATTGTGAGCTGGGTGAATCTGTACCGGCCCGGCGTGATCTCGAGCGTGAACCCGGGAATGGGCGTGCGCTTCATGTACCTGACCGAGGGCCAGCGCGAACAACTCACGCACCTGGTGAAGACCTTTGCGTACCTCGACGACGACGACGACGCAGCCGACGGCTCCTGAGTCGGTCGGGCCGAGGCTCGCGCTCGCCGCGTTCGCCACGCTCATCCCGCTCGCGCTGCTCGCCTGCGACTCGCGCAACGAGCGTCCCGCCGGCGTGAGCCCCCTCGTAGCGGCGCGCCCGTCGGCGCAAGTGACGGCCGCGCGCGCGAGCGGCAAGGCGCTCTTCTTCGGGCGTGCCGGGTGCGTCGAGTGCCATGCGGCCGGCCTCGACGGCACGGCGACCCGCGGGCCTAACCTCGGCGCCGGGGGCGGGCAACGCGAGCCGGTCGCACTGCGCGCGGGGACGCGGCGGCCAGACCTTGGCGCGATCGAGTATGTCGTCGAGTCGATGATCGATCCCGACGCTGACGCCGCGCCTGGCTACTACGCCGGCGTGATGCGCGCGCCCGACG
>SHYZ01000024.1 GCA_009692535.1 Myxococcales bacterium | reverse complement strand
CGTCCTCTAGCTCCTGCGGTTTCTCATCGCTGACGAAGAGCACGACCAACTCGGCGTCGGGCCGGACCATCCGGTCATCACTCGCGCTGCGCGGCGTGTGTCGGGCCACCGCGTTCATCGCCTGCGTCGGTCCGTACTCGTCGCTGCCGAGATCGGGCCCCGACGGGTCGTTGACGTCGGCCTGGAAGCGCGCGAGCTCGGCGGGCGCGAGCCAGCGGTCGCCGGTCGAGCCGGGCTCACGCGTGGCGAAGAGCCCCGACCGGCCGCGATCCATGTCGGTCACACCGAGGCGGAAATCGAGACCGGCCGCCAGCGCACGCTCGAAGAACTCGGTCGCGTTCGTCGCGACGTTAGCGCGGTCGTCGGCCATCGAGCCCGACTCGTCGAGCACCCAGATGAAATCCGCTTTCGGCGTGCGTGAGACGAGGAACGGCTCGCAGCCGGTGGTCTCGCCGTTGAGCGACACGGTGAGCCCGGTGCCGTGCGAGAGGTCGGCGGCGAGGAAGCCGGTGCGACGCGTGGCGTCCTCGAGATCGACGAGCCGCGCAACCGCTCCCATGACCACGACCTGGCTGCGATCAGGGCGCACCAGCGTCTGCACCAGCACCGCGAACTGGTTGCCGGCGCCAAACGTCGCCGCGGGCGCCGGGAAGGTGAGATCGGCCGGCGAGCGACCGGAGAGCGACTCGACGACCTTGCGCCGGAGCGCGATCGCGTCGGCGGGTGGATGCGTGAGCACGACCGTCGTGCCGAGCACGGTGTCGAAGCCGTCGAGCGAGGTGGTGCGCGTGCCCGACACACGCAGCACCGCTTGGGTCGCGCCGGGCAGCGCGCCTGGACGGAGCCGCTCGATCACGTTCTGCGCCGCGCGGGCCGCGCTCGCTTCGCCTGGCAGCGCCGGCCGCGTGATGAGAAATCCCGCGACCTCTTCCCCTGCGCCGGTCAGGTCGAAGAGGTAGGCGCTCGCCGCGGGATCCGGCAGCGCGATCGTGACGGTCCCCTCGACCGCGGCCGGCTCGAGCGCGATGCGCCAGTTCGGCGACGCGTCGAGGATCGCGGCGCTCGAGTCCACGACCTTCACCTCTTTGAGCCCGCCCGGGTTCGCGTCCGACGCCGGGTCGCAGACGCGCGTCCCCTCGGCCACGTCACCGACACCGTCACCGTCGGTGTCGGTGGCCCGCGGATCGGTCTCGCCGGCGAGGCACGCCCACTCGACGCAGACGCCCCCATCTGCACGCACCGCGCAGTGCGAGCCCGGCATGCAGTCGGCCGAGCTCGTGCACGGCCCGGTGCAGTCACCGAGCAAGCCGTCGCCGTTTCGGTCCTCGTAGCCGTCGTCTACGCCGTCGCCGTCAGAGTCAGCGTCGAGATAGTCGGCGAGGCCGTCGCTGTCGGTGTCGGGCGGTGGCATCGCCTCGCACCCCTCGAGACCGTTGGCGATCCCGTCGCCGTCGTCGTCGCTGCCGGGGCGGCAGCGCAGGTCGGCGTCGAAGGCTGCGTCGCGTGTTGCGGCGGCGTCCGCCAGCAGCGGCTCGCCAGCGTCGGACGGCAGTTGACCGGCGTCGTCCCCGCACGCAGCGACGGCGAAACCTGCGAAGGCCACCACGAGGACGAGCGAGCAGGAGTCGCGCATGGCGACCAGCGTAGCCCAGCGGACAGAGCTGCGCGCCGACTTCGCTTTCGCGCTCACGGACAGAGTGGCCCCGAGCACACGAGGCGCCGCGGCAAAGCGCCCTCGGGCGTGTTCTCGTCGTAGCGCGACGGGAGAAAGCCGGCGTTCGCCGCGGCCGCCTCGTGCACGTACGACACGAACACCTCCCAGTCCTTCACGGCGGTGCCGTCGGCGCGCTCGAGGAGCGTCGACTCGAGCGTGACCCCGTCGCCGGCGGCGTCCTTGAGCGTCACGCCAGCGGTCTCGGCGAACGACGCGACGTAGAAGGTGGTCACCACCGGGTGCAGCGTCACGATGTCGCCGAGTGGGCTCGCGAACGGATCGGCGCGAGCGAGATCGAACAGCACCACCGTCGGGTTGTCGAACCCGTCGGTGTGGTCGACATCGACAAGGATCTTGGTCACGCGACCGTTGGTCGGCTCGAGCGGGTTGGCAAAGTCGAACTCGGGCCGCGAGGTGTCGAACTCGACGCGCAACCCCGACGCGCCGAGGAAGAACGAGTCGGAGACGAGCCCCTGCGACGCGGCGACCTCGAAGGCGGCCTTGATCTCGACGGCCCATAGGTAGAAGCGACAGAGCGGATAGCCGATCGTGCCGTCGAGCGGATTCACGCCGAGCGGGAAGATTCGGTAGAGGTCGGCGAACGACATCACGCCGGTCGCGCCGGCGAGGATGTCGCCGCGCACCGCGCCGGAGGCCTGCACGCCGACCAACGTCGGACCGGCGAGCGCCTCGGCCTCGGTGAGCATCGAGTCGGTCGAGAGGTTGAGGATGTTGGTCTCCTGAAAGCTGCGGCGCCCGATCACATCGAAGCTGGTCGCGCCGAGATCGCGCCAGTACAGGTCGCCGATCACGTTGGGGTCGTCCTCCACTGGCACGCCGAGCGCGGCGGAGAGCGCCTGCTCGAGCGCGGAGCGGCCGTCACCAGCGTCGGCCGTCTCGAGCGTCTGCACGAGCCCCTCGAGCTCGTCGAGGATCGCCTGATCGGTCGGCACGATCCGATCGTCGACCGGGAGCAACCGGCTCCCGGCAGGATCGAACGTCGGGCGCGCGCCGGGGGTGAGCACGAGCTCAAGCCGGCCGACCCACTGCCCGTACGATCCGGCCTGCACGATCGGCACGAGGTAGCCATCGGGCGCGGCAACCACGATCGGCTCGGCGAGCGGCGTGTGCGAGTGACCGCTCACGATTACGTCGATGCCTTCGACATGCTGCGCCACCTGGTAGTCGTCGCCGAGCTCCGGCACGGCTTCGTTCACGCCGCCGTGCGAGAGCAGCACGACGAGATCGACCTGCTCGACCTCGCGCAGCGCGGTGACCGTCGGGCGAAGGTCGTCGTAGAGGCGCGGCAGCCCCAGCAGGGTGTCGCCTTCGTTCGCGCTCTCGGCGGAGAAGCGCACCGGCGTCTTGAGTGGCGCGTAGAACGAAGCCTCGATCCCCATCGAGCCGAAGAAGCCGACGCGGATCCCCGACGGCGTGGTCACGACGTGGTAGCGCTTGATCGCCGCGCTCGTGTTGCCTTCGCCGTAGAGCGCCTCGAGCGTGTCGTCACGATCGTCGGCGTCGTCGAACTGGATGTTGGTCGACACCAACTGCGGCAGTCCGCCGTGACCACGCGCGGCCGAGATCGCAGCGGCGAACGCGCCCGGTCCGCGGTCGAACTCGTGGTTGCCGGGGCACATGACGTCGTAGCCGAGCCGCTCGAGGATCGTGAAGTCGGGCGCGGTCGTGGTGAACGCAAGCTGCGGCAGCGCGCCCTGCGTTTCGTCGCCGGCGGAGACCGTGAGCGTGTCGATGCCGGCGGCCGCCGCCACCGCGCGCTCCTCTGCGAGCAGCGTCGCACGCCGCGCCACGCCGCCGACGAGCATGCCGTCGCCCGGCGTGGTGTGGACCGGGCGATCGTCGATCTCCGGCGCGAACGCGAAGAGGTGCGAGTGCTCGTCGTTGGTGTGGAAAAGGACGAGGCGACGCACGCCGGCGTCGGGCGAGCCGGCATCGGGCGCGGAGCCGGCGTCGTCACCGCAAGCGGCAAGCAGCGAGGGGACCAGGGTGACCACGAGCAGCAGGCGCGACATGGCCGCATCGTACCCGAGGGCACGAGCGCCGTCCGACGACGACGGGCTATGCTCCGCCGCGATGGCTCGCCGCTTGTCCCACGTCGCCGCGCTGGTTGCGTTGCGCAAGCACGCGCTCGCCTACCCCGGTGCGGCCGAGGAGTTCCCGTGGGGCGACCGCGTGGCCAAGGTGAACCAGAAGATCTTCGTCTTCCTCGGGCGCGACGCGGACCCGGCGGGACTGCGCCTCTCGGTGAAGCTGCCCACGTCGTGCGCTGGGGCGCTGCTGCTGCCGTTCACCGCACCGACCGGCTACGGCCTCGGGAAGGCGGGCTGGGTCTCGGTGACGATCCCGCCCGATGAGGCGCCGCCGGTCGAGCTGCTGCTCGCGTGGATCGACGAGAGTTACCGCGCGATCGCGCCGAAGCGCGTTGTCGCCACACTCGACGCCAAACGCGAGGACGGTGCGACGCCGCGCGCGAAAGCCCGACGGTGAGCCCACCATCACCCACCTGCCCCTGCGGCGCGTACGACGCGCGGCCGTGCGGCGATACCGGCGCGCTCTACGCGACGCGCTACCTCCTGATGAAGTGCCGCGCCTGCGGACTCCGCTTCTCCGACCCCACGCCCGCGCCCGATGAAGCCCGCGCCTACTACGCCTCGGCCTACGGCGGCTATGCGAGCGACGAACAGCTCGCGCGCGACTACACGCAGGGCGAGCTCCGCGCCGCGCGGCTGCTCGCCAAGCTGCGGCGGCACGCGGGCCCCACGTCGGGGCGCCTCGTCGATGTCGGCTGCGGCAACGGCGCCGTCGTACACCACCTCGCGGCGCGCTCCTCCTTTGACTGCTCCGGCGTCGAGGTCACCGCCAGCTCGGTCGCAGCGGCGCGCACCCGCACCAGCGTCGCCATCTTTCACGGCACGCTCGACGAAGCGGCGTTCCCGACCGGGCACTTCGCCGTCGCGCGTCTCGATCAGGTGATCGAGCACGTCGCGGCCTTCCCCGCGCTGCTCGCCGAGCTTCACCGGGTGCTCGCGCCGGGCGGGCTGCTCTTCGTCGGCACGCCGAACTTTGCCGGCCTCTCCGCGCGGTTGCTCGGCGCGCGCTGGAAAGAGGTCCTCCCCTACGACCACGTCGCGATGTTCAGCCCGGCGTCGCTGCGCGCTCACCTCGCGCGCGCCGGCTTCGACGTGCGCTCCATCGTCACCGGCGGTGTGGAGCTCGTGCGCCGCCCCGACCTCACCGATCTCGCCCCCTGGGCACACCGCGGTCTCGTCGGGCGCGTCGCCGGCCTCGGCCTGCGCGTGCTCGGGCTCGGCGATGTCGTGACTGCCCTCGCCCGTCGCTGAACCGGGCCCACGCGGTCGCCAACGCAGCGCCCGAGCCGCCCAAGCCGCCCGAGCTGCCCGAGCCGCCCGAGCTGCCCAAATTGGCTTGCACCCCGACCGCTCCGCTAACGTGCCCGGCATGGTCCTCGACCGCCTCCTCCTCCGTGCGCAGCGCGAACCGCGTTCGCTCGTCGTGTTCGACCTCGACTCGACGCTCTTCTCCACGCAGGAGCGCAACCTCGCCATCCTCCACGAGTTCGCCACCGCGGCCGCGCGCCCTGATGGACTCGCGGCCGCGATCGCCCGCCTCACGCTCGCCGACATGGGATGGAACGTGATGAACGACCTGCGCGCCCGCGGATTTCACGACGAGCCGACGCTGGCCGAGCTGCGCCGCTACTGGGCCGCGCGCTTCTTCACCAACGACTACCTCGCGCACGACGAGCCGCTGCCCGGCGCGGTCGACTACGTCCGCGCCGTCCATGGCGTCGGCGCCGGCGTGGTCTACCTCACCGGGCGCGACGAGCCGGGCATGGGGCGCGGCACGCGCGCGAGCCTCGAACAGCACCGGTTCCCACTCGGTGGCGACAGCGCACGGCTCTACCTCAAGCCGCGGTTTGAGGAGGACGACCTCGAGTTCAAGCGGCGCGTCTCGCAGGAACTCGCGACGCTCGGGACCGTCGTCGGCGCGTTCGAGAACGAGCCGGCGAACGCGAACTTCTTCTGCCGGGAATTCCCCGACGCCGAGGTGGTGCTGCTCGAGACGGTGCACTCACCGAACCCACCGCCGCTCGACGCGCGTGTGTTCCGGCGCAAGGACTTCGTCAGGTAGCAGCATCGGCGCCCGGCGTTTTCGGCGCCGGCCTCACCAAGCCGAAAATAGCGGAGCCCGGGAAGCGCATCGCCGCCCGGGCTCCAAACCTCAGTCTGCTGGTGCTACGGCGCGACCTGGCAGGCGCCCCAGTCGGCAGTCAGCGTGTCGTCGGGCGTGCCGACGGTGTCGTCGCGCCCGCCGTCCCAGAGCAGCTGGGTGCAGGCGGCCGGCGCGGTGCAGTTCACGACCGGGGTCACGCCCATCGCGACTCGGTCGCAGATCTGCGTGCACTTCTCCATACCGCTCATGCCGATGCAGAGCGAGCCGGCGGCGCACTCCGTCGCGTCGGCGGCCGGATCCGCGGGGCAGGCCGCGCCGAACGCGAGCTGGCCGGTCGCGCCGGGGGCGCAGATGCCGGTCGGGCGGAGCGAGTTGTTGACCGCGCAGCCCTGCGCCATGCTCATCGCATCGGGCGGGCAGGTGTTGGGGCCGATCGTCGCGCAGCCGGTTACCTCGGTGCAGAACCCGAGGGTCTGGCGATTCATCACGATCGCGCCCATCGCGTCTTCATAGTAGGTCGCGTTCGACGCGTCGTAGCAGCCCTGGCCCGCCGGCGAGCCCACGTCGGTGCAGCCGGTCTCTGTGCCGGTCAGGATGTTGGCCGGGTTACAGATACCGGCGCAGGTGCCGACCGGGTTGCCCTGCATGCCGATGCAGATCGACGAGCCGTTGCAGTTGAGGCCGTCGCGCGTCTGGTCGCCGAAGTCGCACGGGTTGCCCTCGGTGACAGCGCCGACCTCGATGCACTGACCGAAGCGGCCGTCGTCGATCGAGAGGCAGAAGCCGGGGAGCTGGTCGCTCACCGGGTTGCCGAGCTCTTCGCCGAGCGAGCAGGGGCCACCGGTCGCGCCGGCCGCACCCATGAAGTCCTCGCCGCAGAGCGAGTACCAGCAGTGGTCCTTCATGAACGCGAGCTGCGCGTTGGAGGACTTGTAGCAGACCGTCGAGAACGGGCAGTCGGTGCTCGCCGCGCAGCTCGGGATGCACTGCTTTTCGCCGCCGATGAACACTATCGGCCGGCAATCCGAGTCAACCTCTTTGCAGTCGGAGTCGTCGGTGCATGGACCAAAATCATCCACGTCGCCCACCGGAACCATCGCGTCGGGGAGGCGCGCTGCGTCGGGCGGTCGACCGGCGTCCGCCGCCATCGGCGTGTCGTCGTCGCCACAGGCAGGCAGCGCGAGCGCCACAACAGTGAGGATCAAGGCCAGTCGGTTGAGTCGCATTTCGGTCCCTCCGCGTGCAGTCAGGTGCTGTCTGTCGGCGGCTGGCCGACAGAACCGCCGGTTGGTATCGCGGTGACTGACAGCTGTCAAGAACATGCACCGGCCCGCGAGATCGTCGCTGCGGTCCCGATCACGTGGTCACGTGGTCACGTGGTCACGCGCTGGCTAGAACCGGCCGGCTGCGAGGTCGATGCCCCACGCGAGACGCGATGGGTCGGCGGGAGACAGCATCGGGCGCGGCACCGGCAGCGGTGCGATGACCGTGCCGCCGGAGAGGCGCCAGCCGAGGTAGTTGCCGAGGCCACCGAGGCCGAGCGCAACCAGGGCGCCGCTCTTTGCGGAGTGGCTCCCTTCGCCCGACGCCGCGACGACGAGCAGCCCGGGCAGGAGGGCGAGGCCGGTGACGAGATCAACCTGCGCGACCCGGCCGCGTGAGACGTCGACGCGCGGCGCGAGCAGCAGCCCGGCCGTGAGCCCGATGCTGGCGCCGACCACACCGTTGACTGAGACGGCCCGTTGCTGCACTGGCTGCATCGCCACGCCGACGAGCATGCCGGCGAGCCCAAGGTGCGCCGCGAGCGAAGCGGTGAGCGCGACGTCACCGGGCGACCCGAGCCGATCCCCGGCTGCGGCGGCGAGCGTGAGGCCGGCGGCGCCACCGATGATCGACGCGGTCACATAGTCGCGCGGCGGCGAGTCGTCGACACAACCGAAGCAGTCATCGGCGGGATCGTCGCCGCTGTGCGCGAGCAGCACGGCGAGCGCGCTGCCAAGCAGCGGGGCTCGGCTCAGCGCGACAGTCTGGCTCTCGCTAAGTTTGCGATCGCCGACGGCAAACCAAGTTGCGGCCGCGCCGAGGCCGGCGAGGAGCGGGATGATGGAGGCGTCCGACTGATCGTCGGCCCAGAGCACCAGCCCCCCGGTGAGCGCGCCGTAGGCGGCCGCGTGCAGCGTGAGGTCGCGCCGCGCCTTGGCGTAGTGGTGCGGCGGGAGCGGCGGCGGCGACGCGTCGGTCGCATCGGGGGGCTCGAGCAGGGCCGCGTCGGGGTGCGGGCTGGGGGGCTGCGCGTAGGGGTCGAGCAGCACGGGCACAACGGCTGCCGGAGCGAGCGCGTAGGGATCGAGCAGCACGGGCGCGGGGGGCGTGAGTGCGGGGGGGGCGGGGGGGACTACGCCGTTGCAGCGGGCAAGCAAATCGCGCAGCGATGGTGCGAGGACGCCAGCGGGGCTGCGCACCAGCGCCTCGCGAAAAAGCACGCGCGCAGGCGCACAACGGCCGGCGCGAAAATGCCTCACACCCTCGGCAAAGAGGCTCTCGGAGATCAGCTCGTCGGCGTCAACGTCCGAATCGCCAGCCCCGCCGGCTGCCCCGCCGGCTGCCCCGCCGGCTGCCCCGCCGGCTGCCCCGCCGGCTGCCCCGCCGGCTGCCCCGCCGGCTGCCCCGCCGGCTGCCCCGCCGGCTGCCACGCTAGCTGCCCCGCCGGCTGCCCCGCCGGCTGCCCCGGCAACGCGCTGCGCATGTACCGCTGTCGACGACAGGCCGACGAGGACCACGCTCGCGACCACACTCGCGACCGCGCTCGCCACCGCGCTACTCGCTTGGCGCACGCGGCGACGGTACCACGCCGGACACGACGACCGGTCAGGCCGGGCCGCTGCCCGCCGACTCGAGCGCCTCGACCGGCGCCGAGTCCTTCTGCCACGCCTTCGAGCGGAAATAGATAAAGAGCGTCTGCACGATCGACGCAACCGGCACCGCGAGCAGCGCGCCGACCAAGCCGTAGGTGTGCTCACCGGCGATCAGCGCGAAGATCACGAGCACCGGGTGTATCCGCGCGGACGTGCCGATGATCTTCGGGTTGAGAAAGTTCGCCTCGACAAAGTGGATCCCGAGGATCCAGCTCAGCGCGAGCAGCGCGCGCGTCAGATCAACGCCGTGCTCCGACGAGACCAGCGCGATCACGACGATCGGGATCGACGACAGGATCGACCCGAAGATCGGCACCAAGCTCATCACGCCGGCGATCGCCGACAAGAGGAGCGCGTATTTGACGTCGAGCAGGAGCATGCCGATAAGCGTCAGCACAAAGTTCACGGCGCAGATGAGGAACTGGCCGCGGATCACACCGGAGAGCCCGCGATCCACGCCAGCGGTGATGAGATCGAAATCGTCGCGGTGGCGCTCGGGCACCAGCCCGCGCGCGGACACCTTGACCCGGTTGAGGTCGACGAGGATGAACGCAGCGACCATGAGCACGAGCACGAACTTCATGAGCGCGCCGATCACGGCGGCGACCACCGCCTGCCCGAGCACGAGCAGATCGCCCATGCGCCCTTCGAGCCCCGCGAGCGCATCGAGCAGTCGCGCGCGCAGCACATGTTCGAGCGCCGGTCGCGGTGTGGACTCACGCGCTCGCACGACAAACTGATCGCCGGAAACGCGCGTGATCTCCACGCCGCCCTCGGGGACCGTGACCACGAGGTCGCCGCTGGCGAGCGGGCGCACGGTGAAGATGGTGCCAGGTGGCGGGGGCAGCTCGGGCACGCCATTCACAGCAGCCTCGGGCGCAGCCGCCTCCGACACCAGCGCGGGGAAGCGACCTTCGATCCACGTTGCCACCTGTGGCGTCCACTCGGCCTCGATGCGCTGCCAGAGCCGTGGCGCCTCTCGTCCGAGGCGCGCGAAGTCGCTCGAGAGGCGCGGCAGGAACGCCATGCCGAAGAGCACGAGTCCGCCGATCAGCACCAGGTAGCAGATCACCACCGCCGCGCCGCGTGGCAACGAGTGGCTGCCGAGTCGCACGCGAGCGAGCCGCTCGACGACCGGCGCGAGCACGTAGGCCACAACCAGCGCGAGCAGGAACGGCAGCAGCACCGCACGAAACATCCAGGCGACCACGACCACGAACGCCGCGAAGCCCCACCGCTTCACAAAGCGGCGCCAGTCGATCTGTGCGACCGGCTCGCTCACGTCGGTTCTCCCAGCGCGGCGAACGCGCCGAGCAGCCGATCGTAGGTGGCCTCGAGGTGCTCGGAGATCACCCGCGTCTCGCCGAGCAGCGGCATGAAGTTCGTGTCCCCCTGCCAGCGCGGCACGAGGTGCCAGTGGCAGTGGTCCACGATGCCCGCGCCCGCAGCGCGACCGAGGTTCATCCCCACGTTGAGGCCGTCGGGCACAAGCACCTCGCGCAGCACGCGAGCAGCGCGGCGCACGAGTTCGGCGAGCGCGTGATGCTCGTCGGCGGCGAGGCTGTCGAGGTCGGCCGCGTGACGCCGCGGCACGACCATCAGGTGCCCGGCACCGTACGGGAAGCGGTTCATGATCACGAACGCGTGGCGCGTTGTGGCGAGCACGAGCAACTCGCGCCGACGCTGGGCGACTGCCGACGCGTCCGCCGCAGCGACCCCGGCGACGACTGAGCAGAAGACGCAGTCATCCGCCGGCGCGCCGCCGGAGAGGATGTACGACATTCTCCAGGGCGCCCAGAGGACCTGCATGGTGGTGTGGAAAGGGCGGTACGCCGAACGACTGAAGCTCTACTCGAGCTCCTCGTCGCCGCGGCGGCCCTTCCCCTTCTTGCCCTTTTTCGCGCCTTCGAGCTTGGCGCGCATCGCGTCGGCGAGAGTCGCTCCGCCGGTCGCGCCGGGCACGAAGCCCTGCGCATCGGCCGTCTCCACCGCACGAGTCGCGGTCCGCATGGAGAGCCCGATCTTTCGCTCGATCGGATCGACCGTGATGATCTGGACCTTCACGTCCTGCCCGTTCTTGAGCACGGTGCGTGGGTCCTCGATGCGCTCCTCGGAGATCTCCGAGACGTGCACGAGCCCCTCGATGCCGCGCTCGAGTTCGACGAACGCGCCGAAGTCGAGGACCTTGAGGATCTTCGCGTCGATCACCTTGCCGACCGGGAACTCGTAGGGGATGCGATCCCACGGGTCCTGGATGAGCTGCTTGATGCCGAGCGAGATCTTCGGCTTGTCGCCCTCTTGCGTGTCGATGTTGAGCACGACCGCCTCAACCTCCTCACCCTTCTGGTAGAGCTCGGACGGGTGCTTCACACGCTGGGTCCAGGACATGTCGCTTACGTGGACGAGGCCGTCGATGCCCTCCTCGATCTCCACGAAGACGCCGAAGTCGGCGATGTTCCGCACCGCACCCTTGACGACGGTGCCGGCCGGGTACTTGTCCTTGAGCTGGTCGTACGGGTTGGGTTCAAGCTGCTTCATGCCGAGGCGGATGCGCTCGTTCGCGGCATCGACATCGAGCACCACAGCGTCGACCACGTCACCGACTGCGAGCATCTTGTCGGGCCGCTTCACGCGGCGAATCCACGACATGTCGCCGGTGAGCACGAGGCCCCGGATCCCGTCGGTGAACTCGATGAACGCGCCGAAGTCCTTGAGCAGCGCAACCTTGCCGCGCACGACCGTGCCCGGCACGTAAATCTCCGCGGCCTTGCTCCAAGGATCCTCGGTGAGCTGCTTGAGACCGAGCGAGACCCGCTCGGTCTCCGAGTTGAACTTGAGCACCTTCACGCGAACGTGATCGCCGACCTGGAAGAGGTCGCTCGGGTGGTTCACGCGCCCCCAGCTCATGTCGGTGATGTGCAGCAGCCCGTCGATGCCGCCGAGATCGATGAAGGCGCCGTACTCGGTGAGGTTCTTGACGATCCCCTCAACCAACTGGCCTTCCTTCAGGCGCTCGAGCGTCTGCCCCTTGAGCTCCGCGCGCTCCTTCTCGAGCAGCACGCGACGCGAGAGCACGATGTTGCCGCGCTTTTTGTTGAACTTGATGACCTTGAACTTGTAGTTCTTGCCAAGGAACACGTCGAGGTTCCGCACCGGGCGCAGGTCGACCTGCGAGCCGGGCAGGAACGCCTTCACGCCGCCGCGGATGCTGACCGAGAGGCCGCCCTTCACGCGCTGCGAGATGATCCCCTCGATGAGCTCGTCGCGTTCGCACGCGGCCGAGATGTCATCCCACACCTTGAGCCGGTCGGCCTTCTCCTTGGAGAGGACGCAGAGCCCGTTCTCGTTCTCGCGCGACTCGAGGAAGACCTCGATGATGTCGCCCGACTTGACGCCCATCTGGCCGTCAACGCCGACGAACTCGTATACCGGGATCTGCCCCTCGGACTTGGCGCCGATGTCGATGACGACAAACTCCTTCGTCACCTGAATGACCGTCCCCTTGACGATCTCGCCTTCCTTGAAGTCCTTCTCCTTGAGGCTTGCCTCGAAGAGCGCGGCGAAGTTGTCTTCGCCGTCGTCCATGTTCTGCACGTCCATTTAGATCCTGCTCCTTGCGTCTCGGGGGTGGATTTCGCACGTCGTGCGGACCCCGAGCCGGAATTGGTGCGTGGACGTACCGTGCTGACTCTGGTTTGTCAACCGCGACGACGTGCAGTTGCGGGGCATTTTACGGACCGCTCAGGGACCGCTCAGGGACCGCCGGCCGCGCGCGCGCGCACGGTGCGCTCGAGCAGGTCTACGACACCATCGGCGTCGAGTGCAGACGATTCGATGAGCAGCGCGTCGTCCGCTTGCCTCAGCGGGGCGGCGGCGCGCGTGGTGTCGCGCTCGTCGCGCTCGACGATCTCGCGGCGCGTCTCGTCGAGGTCGACCGGCTTGCCCGCGGCGGTGAGCTCGGCGAAGCGGCGGCGCGCTCGCTCGTCGACCGTCGCGGTCAGGAAGAACTTGGCCTCGGCGTGCGGGAACACGACCGTGCCGACGTCGCGCCCCTCGACCACCACGCCGCCCTGCGCGCCCAGCCGACGCTGGAGCTCGAGCAGCGCGGCACGCACCTCGGGCAGCGCTGACACGAGCGACGCACCTTGCGACATTTCGGGCTCGCGAATCTGGCGCGAGACGTCCTCGCCGCCGAGCTGCACACGGTTAACGTCGCCCTCGAACGCAAAGTCGATCTCGAGGACGGCCGCGAGCTCGGCGAGGCGCGGCCCGTCGTCCCACGCTACGCCGGCGCGTCGCCCGGCGAGCGCGACTGCGCGATAGATCGCGCCGGTGTCGAGCAGCCGATAGCCGAGGCGCTGTGCGAGCCGCTTCGAGACGGTGGACTTGCCGGCGCCGGCGGGGCCGTCGATCGTGACGATGAGGCGGCGCATGCCGGCTGTGACGATACGAGCCGCCGTGCGGACGGTCAACGCTGGCGCATGCCGCTGGCGCATGCCGCTGGCGCATGCCGACTGGCGCATGCCGACCGCTATACTCGTCCCGTCGTGCCCCCTGCCGCCCCCGCGCTGGTCGCGCGTCGTCTCCTCATGTTGGTCCTCGGCACCAACGTCTGGCTCACGCTCGTCGTCGTCCCGGCCCTGTTCGTCGCGCGCGACGCGCACGCGGGGCCCGCATGGACGCTGCTCGTCGGCGCAGCGCTCGTGCCGCTCGTGGTCGGTGCGCTGACCGGCTCGTCGAGCTGGCTGCTGCTCGGCTTCCCCGCCGCGCTGCTGATGCCACTCGCCGTCGAACCACGGCTCGTCAGTGAGCACCTCGGCTCCCCCCTCGCATTCACCGTCGCGGCCGCCGGCATCTTCGCGCACTGCTTCGGCGTGGCGACGCTGCTCATGCCGCCCGCGCCGCGCCCGCACGCCGTCCGCGCGCTCGCCGCCCCGCTCGCACCGCGCTGGCGTCGTCGCGAGCGCCTCTACGCCGCGTTCGCGCTGCTCTCGTTCCTCCTCGCCGCGCGCCTCGTCCACGCGGTCAACTTCAACGCACGCAACCGCGCCTACCTGCGCGAGCTCTACCCGGCGCGTGAGACCCTCATCGTCGCGGTGCTCAACCTCGGCGCACTCGCGCTCTGGGCCGCCATCTTTCACGGCTGCTTCCTCTGGCTGCTCAAGCGGCACCGCGAAGGGGATCGCGACCTCACCTACGAGCTGCGCCAGCTGCGCGCCGACGCTGCGCGCACCACGCCGCGCCCGCTATTTTACCTCTCCGTCGCCGGCGCGTTGCTCTTCATGGGCCTCTTCGCAGCGCTGAGGTATCGTTAGCCCGCCCGTCATGCAGAAGTGGTTCTTCGAGGTGCTCGCGATTCTCCTGCTCGGCGGGAGCCTGATCTTCTTCTACGAGTGCGCGAGCTACCTCGCACGCAAGGACTACGTCGCGGCCGTGGTGCTGCTGCTCGCCGGCATGTCGGTGATCGGCGTGGGACGCGAGCTGGCGCGACTCGCGCTCGCGCAAAAGGACTGACCGTGCGGCGCGCCCTCGCGATGTTCCTGCTTGCGCTTGTGCCGTCGAGCGGTGCCTGCAGCGCCGACGAAGCCACCATCGCGCCCGCAGCGATCGATGAGCGTTGGCGCGGCCCGCTCTCGGCACGAGCGCCGGTGGGAGCCGTCGTCGTCGCGACGGTCGACGGCGTGCCGATTCACGACCTGGACGTCAACCATCACGGCAGCGCGCGACGGCTCGACGCGAAGGCCGCGCTCGCCGAGCTCATCGACCTCGAACTGCTCGCCGGCGAGGCGCAGCGGCGCGGCCTGGCCGACGCGCCCGAGGTGATCGAGGCGCGGCGCCGCGAGCGCGTTCGCCGAGTCGTCGAGCACGACTTCGAGGCTGGCTACGATGGACCCGAGGATGTCCCCGAGGCTGAGGTCGCTCGCGTCTGGGCCGATCCGGTGATGCGCCAGTACTTTCAACACGACGTCTATCACGAGGTCACCTACGTGCGGCTGCCGGTGGACAAGGGGAAGGACGACCAGCACGCGCGCGGGGTCGCCATCGCGGTTCGTGCGGCGGTCGTCGCAGCGACGGCGCACACGCGGGACCGGTACGTCGAGGTCGCGCTGGCCGAAGCGCTGCGACACGGCATCACGGCCGAGTACGGCGACTTCTCCACCACGCGGCACCGGCGCGCCGTCGAGGAGTTCGCGATCGCGGCGTTCTCGATCGACGAGGTGGGCGAGGTCTCCGAGCCGGCGCGCACGCCCTGGGGCTGGGACCTCGTGTTGCTGCGCGAAATCATTCCCGAGCGGAGGACGCCCGAGGCGGAAGCGCGCAGAGAGATCCGCAAGAACCTGTTCGCCGACTCGCGCCGCGCGGCCTTCCTCCGCTTCACCGGCCGCCTGGTGGCAGGACCGCGCCCGCGCCCTCGTGCGGACCTCGACGCGACGCTCGCGGCGATCGACGTCGTCGCGCCGTTGGCGATGCCGGGGTCGGCGCCGCGTTGACCACCGTTTTTTCGCCGATCCTGCTCGCGTTGCGCGCGCGGCTGCCGGAGGTCGTCGGCGCGGCGTTCGTAGCCTCCGACGGCGAGCTGGTCGACCATTCCGCGGACGACGGCGTGGATTTGCCGGCGCTGGCCGCACACCAGGGCATCGTCCTTTCGTGGACCGCTCGCGCTTGCACCGCACTCACGCTTGGCGAGCCGACCTCGCTTCAGCTCGCACACACGCACGGCGACGTCCTGCTGCACGCCGTTACCGACGGCTACTTCCTCGTGCTGCTGCTGCGCGGGCGCCCGCCCGCCGGCCTGACGTTGTTGGTGGCGCGCGAGGCCGCGCATGCGCTCGCCGCGGAGCTGGGCTAGCGCTTGCCAGCGATGCGTTTCGCCAGCGCGTGGCTTGTCAGCGCCATGCTGCTCGCGGTGCCGAGCAACGCGCACGCCGCGCCGAGCGACTACGACGCGTTCGCGACCGAGTGGAACGGACTCTCCGACTTCGCCGCGCTCGCGCGTGCCGCCGGTTGGACGGTGGTCGCCGCGCCCGAGGTCCAATGGGACGACGTCGGCCCTACCGACGCGGTCGCCCTGCTCTACCCCACCGCGCTGCTGGAGGGGACCCACGTCGCCGCGTATGTGCGGGGCGGCGGGCGGCTGCTCATCGCCGACGACTTCGGCCGCGGGTCGCCCACGCTGGCGCGTCTCGGTCTGTTGCGTGGCGACGCCGCCGCCGTACGTGCAGCAAGGCTCCACGACGGCAACGCCGCGCTCCCGATCGCGACGGCGCTCCGCCCCGAGCACCCGCTCGCGCGTGGCGCTGCCGAGCTCGTCACCAACCACCCAGCCGTCTTCGCCGCCGGCGCGAACACCGACGTCGTGTTCCAGCTCGGCACGGACGCAGCGGTGGTTGTCGCCGGGGCACTCGGGGACGGCAGCTTCGTCGCGCTGTCCGATCCGAGCGTGCTGATCAACGCGATGCTGGCGTTCGACGGCAACGCGAGCTTCGCGGCGAACCTCCTCCTCTACCTCCGCCCCGCCGAGCTTGCGCCCGGTCGGCTGTTTCTGCTCACGCACAGCTTCGTGCTCGCCGGCACGCCGCCCGACCGCCTCGATCGCACCCGCGCACTCGGCGGCGTGAACGCGTTCCTGCGCACCACCAACCGCTGGCTCGACGGGCAGAACGACTGGATCGCGCATCCGCCGACGCTGCGAACACTGGCAGCGATCGGCGCGATCGCACTTCTCGCGGCCGGCCTGTTCGCGCTACCAGGACTCCGCGCGCGCGGCTGGGACGGCGCGTGGACCCGCCCCCGCATCGCCGGCGCCGTCGAGGGCGGCGACGAGGCGCTCGCGGCGCGGTTCGCGCACGCCTCGCGCTGGGACGACCACGCGCTCCCCGCGGCGATCCTGCGCGACGCCATCGCGGGCCGCCTCGCCGAGCTCACCGGGGTGAGCGACCCACTCCAGGCAAAGGGCAAGGGCGCACCCGCTGCCGAGCTCATCGCCGTCGTCGAGCGTCGCGCCGGGCACGCCGCTGCGAGCGTACTCGCCGACGCGCTGCCGCTGCTCGCTGCGCTCCCCGCGCTGGCCCAACTCGAGCTCGGACGCCCACGTCGCGTCGGCCGACGCGAGCTCGAGCGGGCCCGCGACGCAGTGCGTGCGTTCGAGCGCGCGCTCGGGCATGGTTAGGCCGGTGGCAACCGAAGCGCTCGATCGCGACCTCCTCGGCCACGCGCAGGCAACCGCGGCCGCGCTGCTCGCCGAGGTCGGCCGCGCGTACATCGGCGCCCCCGACGCTGCGGAGCTGATGCTCACCGCGCTGCTTGCGCGCGGCCACGTGCTGCTCGAGGGCGTGCCTGGCGTGGCCAAGACCACGCTCTGCAAGGCGTTCGCCCAAGCGCTCGGCATCAGCTTCCGCCGCATCCAGTTCACGCCCGACCTGCTGCCGTCGGACATCACCGGCACCTACGTGCTCGACATGCGCACCAATACGTTCGCGCTGCGTGCCGGGCCGATCTTTGCCCACGTCGTGCTCGGCGACGAGATCAACCGCGCGCCGGCCAAGACCCAGTCCGCGCTGCTCGAGGCGATGCAGGAGCGGCAGGTGACGATCGAAGGGGAGACGCGCCCGCTGCCGGCGCCGTTCCTCGTGCTTGCGACGCAGAACCCGGTCGAGCAGGAGGGCACCTACCCGCTCCCCGAGGCGCAGATCGACCGCTTCCTCGTGAAGCTCGCGATGGGCTACCCGTCGGCGGCCGACGAGAAGCGGATGCTGGCAACCTACGGCCGCGGCCCGGTCGAGGTCCGCGCGGTCACGTCTCCTGAGGAGCTGCTGCGGCTGCAGGAGCTCTGCGACCGGGTCCACGTCGAGTCAGAGTTGCTCGACTACGTCGTGGCGCTCGCGCACCACACCCGGCGTCACCGTCGGGTCTGGCTCGGCGCATCGCCGCGTGCGGCGCTCGCGCTGGTGCAGGCGTCCAAGGCGCGAGCGCTGCTCCGCGGGCGCGACTTCGTGCTGCCCGACGATGTGAAGGCGCTCGCGCCGGCCGTGCTCTCGCACCGCGTGCAGCTCGCGCCCGACGCCGAGCTCGAGGGCGAGAAGAGTTCGGGCGTGATCGCCGAGGCGCTCACCGAAGTAGAGTTTCGGCGCGCGCGCTGAGCATGCTCCCGGTTCCCTCCGCCCGAGGCCGCCCCGCGCTCGCCGCGTCCGCGCTGCTCGTGGCGTCGGGGCTGCTCGCCCCCGAGGCCGCACCGCTCGCCGCACTCGGCGTGCTGCTGTTCGCCGCGTTCGGCGCAGCGTATCTCCACTTTGCAGCGGTCGCCGTGCTGCTGCACCGACGCAAGATCGAGCTCGCGTGGTGGGTCCCGCTCGGTGAGCTCGCGGGCGGCGCGTTGGCGGTCGACCTGCCGTTCGCGATCCACCTCGCCGCAAAAAACCGCGGC
Organism: Myxococcales bacterium; assembly: GCA_009692535.1. Taxonomy (GTDB): domain Bacteria; phylum Myxococcota_A; class Polyangia; order Haliangiales; family SHYZ01; genus SHYZ01. The sequence continues at coordinate 8,761 of SHYZ01000024.1, read as the reverse complement.
AGCCGCGCGCTCCGGTTCGCGGGGATCGAGCTTTTGGGCTCCACCGGACTCGACCTCGCATCGGTGTCGGCGGCGCGCATCCCCGCCTCGTCCGAGGTCGAGCTGGTCGCGCCGGCACGCGCGCGCGCTTGCGGGCACCTCATGCTCCACGGCGCGGTCATCACCTTCATCGATCCCTGCGGGCTCTTCGAGCTACGCGCGTTCTTCCCGAATCCGCTCGCGCTCACGGTGTTCCCGCGCGCGGTGATCGCCCGCGGCCGACGCGCACGGCAAAGCCCTCGGGTCGGCGCACCGCACGAGAAGGCCGGGCCGCACGAGGTCCGCGCGCTCGGGCCGGCGGGCAACCTGCGCGAGCTCCGTGACCACGTGCCGGGGGATCCGTTCAAGCTCGTCGCGTGGAAGGCGACGGCGCGCAAGCGGCGCCTCGTGGTGCGCGAGCTCGAGAACGAGATCGTCGTGACCTACCAACTGCTCGTCGACCTCGCCGCGACGATGCGCGACGGACTCCCTGGCCGCGCACCACTCGACCGCGCGATCGACACGGCCGCCGGGCTCGCACGCGTCGCGCTCGACGGCGGGGATCGCGTGGGGCTGACCACCTTCGATACGCGCATCCACAGTCAGCTCGGCCCCAGCGACGGGCGGCCGCAATGGCTCAAGGTGCTCGACCGCCTGCTCGAGACGCGCAACGTCGTCGACGAAGACCTCACCGACGTGACCGATGGCGAGCTGGTCGCAGCGGTGGCGCGTTACCTGGGCCCACAGGAGGGCTTCGACGCGCGCGTAAAGGTCGCGCCTGCGCCTGACGATCCGCGCTGGGAACGCCTCGCGCCCGGGCCGGCCGGCGAGCTCTACGACGGCGACTCGCTCCTCGCCGCAGTCGAGGCCCTGCTCGGCGTGCACGAGGTCGAGGCCTCGCGCGCAAAGGCCTCGCGGTGGTCGGCGGTCAAGACGCGGGATGGCGCACCTGCGGCGCACGCGCGGCTGCGGCTGTTCTGTCGGCTGCGCGGGATCGAGCTGCCGCAACGGCGTGCCGGTGGCCTCGAGCGGTCGCGCGGTCTCGCCGAGGCGGTCGGTCGCGCCCGGTTGGCCGAGCGTGCTCAGTTCCTCGTCGTGGTCACCGACCTCGGCTGGCTCGACGGCGATCCGCGGCCGGCGCTCGACGCGCTCGCGCGCGCGCGGGCACAGCGGCAGCAGGTCGTGCTGCTCGCAGTCGCCGGCGCGGCCCCCGGGGCAGCGTCACTCGTGGCCGACACCCTCGCGCTCGCCGCGAGGGTTCGCCTGGCCCGCGCCCGGCGCCTGCTCGTACGGCACGGCATCCCGCTGCTGGTCGCAAATCCCGATGAGCCGCCGACCGCGCTGCTCGCGCGCATCGCACGGACGCGTGGATCGCGTGCGCTTCGCCGCTCGGCTTGACCTGCCACTACCGACACGATATTTCACCCCTACGCTCGCCGTCGCACGCGAGCGATATCTGCAAGAGGAGCCGTCCCGATGTCGACCACAATAACCGAGGAGTGCATCAACTGCGGCGCCTGTGAGCCCGAGTGCCCAAACGAGGCGATCAGCGAGGGCGAGGACATCTACGTCATCGACCCGAACCTCTGCACGGAGTGCGTCGGATTCCACGACTACGAGGCGTGCCAAGCCGTCTGCCCGGTCGAGTGCTGCGTGCCCGATCCGAACAACCGTGAGGAGCAGCCGACGCTGCTCGCACGCGCGATAAAGATTCACCCGGCCACGGCGTTCCCCGACGTGCTGCCGGCGAACCTCACACGTTTCTCCAACCCGAATCGCCAGAAGGCCGCGGGCGAGTAGCGGCGCAGCGGGCGCGGTACGCACCGCGTCCGCCCCAGTCACGGCGCACCCCGCCCCGTCGCGCGCCGACTACGCTGCGCGCGCGCGCCGCTCGAGGCCGCGCAGGTTGACCGCGACGAGCTTGGAGCAGCCCGGCTCCTCCATCGTCACGCCGTAGAGGTCGTCCGCGATCTCCATCGTGCGCTTGTTGTGCGTGATCACGATGAACTGTGAGCGGTCGGTCATCTCGCGAACGAGGTCGTTGTAGCGACCGACGTTCGCCTCGTCGAGCGGTGCGTCCACCTCGTCGAGCAGACAGAACGGCGACGGCTTGATGAGGAAGATCGCGAACACCAGCGAGACCGCGGTGAGCGCCTTCTCGCCACCGGAGAGCAAGTCGACCGTGCTGTTCTTCTTCCCCGGCGGCTGCGCGAAGATCTCGACGCCCGCGTCGAGGAGATCATCCTCACCGCCGACCAGCCGAAGCTCCGCTTGCCCGCCGCGGAACAGCCGCGGGAAGACCTCTTTGAACTTGGCGTTCACCGCGTCGAACGTCTCGCGGAAGAGCTTGCGTGACGTGCGGTTGATCTTCTGAATCGCGGCCTCGAGCTGAGCGAGCGCCTGCTCGAGATCCTGCTTCTGCGCGACGAGGAAGTCGTGGCGCCGCGTCAGCTCCTCGCACTCCTCGATCGCGGTCAGGTTGATCTCGCCCATGCGATCGATGAGGTCGCGCAGCTCGCGCACCCGCGCATCTTCCAGGTCGCTGACCGGCGCCCGCAGGTGGTACGTGGCCACCTCGGCAGCGAGCTCCACGCGATACCGCTCCGCCATCGCCTCCTCGAGGTGACGGCGCGTCGCCATGAGATCGTGCAGCTTGAGCTCCAGCCGACCGGCCTCTGCAGCACAACGCTCCGCGAGGAGACGCACGCCGCGCGCCTCGACCTCGGCCACCTGCAGCGCGGCTACGCGCGTGTCGTTCACCGCGCGCGCCGCGGAGAGTTCGGTCGCACGTGTACGCCGCAGCTCACGCTGTGCAAGGAGCGACTCGCCGGTCTGCGCCGCCTCGGCGCGAAGCTCGACCGCTCGCGCGCATGACGACGACGCATGGTCAGCCAGCCGCTCGAGCCGCGCGGCCAGTTCCCTGAGCTGCGCCTCGACGCGCTGCAATTGCGCCCGCGCCGCCTGCCGCTCCGCTCCGGCGCGCGCCGCAGCGACCCGGACCTCGGTCAGCCGCGTCCCCGCCGCCTCAAAATCGATCCGCGCTGTCGTGACCCCCTCGATCAGCCCGAGTTGGCGGCGCTCCGCATTGTTCTCCGCGGCGCGCGCCGAAACGATCCGCTCCGCCACCGCAGTCTGCTCGGTCACCGCCGTCGCGCTCGCCGCCTCGAGCTCGGCCCGCTCCGTCGCGAGGCCTTCCTCCCGCTCGACAATCCTGACCGTCTCCGTCTCGACGCGCGTGAGGTCCTTCTCGTAGCCCACGACCTCGAGCTCGCTCCGGTGCGCGTCACGCTTGAGCGTCTCGACTGTCGAGGTCACGCGGGAGAGTTCGGTGCGCGTCTCGAGCTGGCGCGCCTGCGCGTCAGCGAGATCGTGTTCGAGCGTCGCCGAGATCTCTTCGAGCTCGCGGATCTCGCGCTTCTGCGTGAGCACGCCCGACCCCGCCGCGTCGCGTGAGCCACCGGTGACGATGCCGTCAGGCGTGAGCACGTCGCCATCGAGCGTGACCAACGTCCGCCGCACCCCGGCGGTCCACAGCTCGAGCGCGCGCGGCAGCGAGTCGACGACATAGACGTCGCGCAGCAGGTGCTCCACCACCGGCGCAAAGTCGTCGCGGCACTTTACCAGCGAGAGGATCGGCCCACGGATCCCGGCGCCCTCGACCACCTCGATGCCGCTGCCCATGCCCATCGACGACCCGCGCATCGACGAGCTGCCCGGCGGAACCGCGATCGGAAACACCTGCACCGGAATGAACGACGAGCGACCTTCCGAGCGCCCCTTGAGGAACGCCACGCCCGCCGCGCCAACCTCATGGGACTCGACGAGAATCCCACCGAGCCGCTCGCCGAGCACCGCCTCGACCGCCGGCTCGTACTCCGCCGACGCCTCGACGACATCGGCGACGATGCCGCGGATCCGCCGACGCTCCGAATCATCGCCCGGACGGTGCTGCATCACGGCGCGAGTGCCGCGCGCAAAACCTTCATACCGCTGCTGGATCTCGACCAGCGAGTGCAGCCGCGAGCGCCGACGGTGCAGCTCGGTGCGGAGCGTCTCCACCTCGGCGTCCGACCGATGCAGCCGCTCATCGAGCTCCGCACGCCGAGCGTCGAGCGACTCGCGCTGCGAGCCGAGATCGAGCCCGAGCTGCCGAAGTCCGCCGAGCGCCGAGCCGAGCCGAGCGAGGTCCGGCGCAAGCTCCGCACGTCGTGCCGCATGCCGTGCTGCTTCCTGGTTCACACGGTCGAGACGCAACGCGAGCTCGTCGAGCCGGCGCACCAGCGCTCGCTCGGTGTCTTCACCGCGCGCACAGTCCGCCTGCGAGCGCGACAGCTCGGCGCGTACCGCATCGAGTGCAGCCTGCGCCTCGGCAGCCAACGCCCGTGCCACGCCGTACGCCGCGTCGAGCCGCGCCTGCTCGGTGTCGCAGCCGGCCACCTCGGCTTCGCGCCGCGCCAGCTCCTCACGCACACGCACTCCCTCGTCGCCGGTCTCGGCCGCCTGCCGGCCTAGCCCGTCGTGCTCACCCTGCGCAGCCGCCGCACGCTCCTCGAGACCCTTCGCCTCGCGCGTCTGAAAGTCGATCTGGCTCTCGCCCAGCTGGATCCGGTTCTCGACGTCGTAGAGCTCCTGCGTGAGGTCGCTGAGTCGGCGCTCCTCGACCGCAAGGTCCGCGCGAGTCGCCACGATCATCCCCTCGCGGGCCTCGTGATCACGCTGCGCATCGGCCTGCCGCGTCCGCGCCACCTCGAGCTCCGCGCTGTGGAAGCTCACCTCTGCGCCGGCGCCAAGCCAGCGGTGCGAAGCCGACCAGAGCTCGATGTCGCGCAGCTCGGCCCGGTACTTCTTGTAGCGCTCCGCCTTCTGCGCCTGGCGCCGCAAGCTACCGAGCTGCTTCTCCAGCTCACCAACGATGTCCGAAACGCGCAGCAGGTTCTGCCGCGTCTGGTCCATGCGGCGCTCTGCCGCCTGCTTCTTTTTCTTGAACTTGGTGATCCCGGCGGCCTCTTCAATTACCAGGCGGCGGTCCTCCGGTTTGGCACTCACGATCATGCCGATGCGCCCCTGCTCGATGATCGAGTAGGCCTTCGTGCCGACGCCGGTCCCGAGGAAGAAGTCGGTGACGTCGCGAAGGCGGCAGGGCGCCTTGTTAATGAGGTACTCAGACGTGCCGTCGCGAAACAGACGACGGGTGATCGTGACTTCGCTGTACTGCGAGAAGTCGATCGCCGGCGCGGACGTCTCGAGCACCTCGCGTACGTCGGCGTCTGACGCGGCGCGGACTGCGTCGCTGCCAGCATCACCTTCACCTCCGTTGGGCTGGGCCGCGCCGGTCGCGCCGTCGCCGGCTTCAACCTCAACGCCGCCACCACCGCCGTCCTCGGCCTCAGTGAACGCCGGACCGGAGCGCGTGAAGCCCGCGTTCTCGAAGGTCAGCGAGACCTCCGCCATGCCGCCTGGACCGCGCGAGTCGGAGCCGCCGAAGATCACGTCCTCCATCTTGCCGCCACGCAGGTGCTTGGCCGACTGCTCGCCCATGCACCATCGCATCGCGTCCACGATGTTGGATTTGCCGCAGCCGTTCGGCCCGACGATCGCCGTGATCGGCTGGTCGATCTGCACGACGGCCTTGTCCGGGAAGGACTTGAAGCCGATGATCTCGATTCTCTTGATGCGCATTTCGCCCTCTGATAGTGACCATACATCTAGTGTGATGCATGGTAACGCTATATATGCGCTTCTATCACGGTGCCGATCCCCCCTTCAACGGGAAAAGCGGCGCCGGGCAACCCGAGCTCAAGCTGCGGCGATTTTTCTCCTACTCGCCGCCTGCGACTCGCGCGGGCAAGGTGTCGACTTTCCCCGCTACGGTGCGCCCACCCGACATGCCATCGGCGAGCACCCGACGGCGATGGCCACCGCCGACCTCGACGGCGACGGCGATGTCGACATCGTCGCGCTCGGGTTGCTGTCCGATGACCTCACGCTGCTCGAAAATGACGGCACCGGTCGCTTCACCGCGCACCCGCGCATCGATCTGCCGGGCGGCCCGCTCGCGATCGCGACGCTCGACTTTGACGAGAACGGGCTCGTCGACCTCGCGATCAGCCTGCCGAGCGCGGGCATCGTGCGTCTGCTGCGCGGCACCGGCGCCCTCGGCTTCGCGCCGACGGAGGACCTGCTGCTCCCGCTCGCCGGCCAGCTCGCCGCCGGCGACCTCGACGGCGACGGCCACGACGACCTCGTGGTCACGCGCTTCGATCCCGCGGTGGTGATCACCCTCGCTGGCGACGGACGCGGCGGCTTTGTGGTCCGCACCGAGCGCGACGCGCCCGCCGGCTGCTCAGCGCTGCTGCTCGCCGACCTGGACGGCGACCGCCGCCTCGATGTCGCGACCACCGGCGCGAATGCCGACGTGGTCGCGCTGCTCCGCGGCGACGGTGCGTTCGGGCTCGACGCGCCGCTGCTCGCGCCGGCCGGCGACTGGCCGAGCTCGCTGGTGCCCGCCGATGTCGACGGCGATGGGCGGCTCGAGCTGCTCGGCACCGGCAACCTCTCCGACGAGCTGTTCATCGCTACGCTCGGCGGCGCGCCGGTCGCGCTCACTTCACGGCGCTTCGTCGCACGCTCCGGCGCAGTCGCGGTCGCCGCCGCCGACCTCGATGGCGACGACGACGCCGACCTTGCGATCACGAACAAGTTCGAGAACACGCTCTCGCTGCTGGTAAACGACGGCACCGGGCGCTTCACCGCGGCCGGCGCGCCGCTCGTCACCGGCGACGGTCCTACGCCGGTCGCGATCGTCGACCTCGATGGCCGCGGCGCGCCCGACCTCGTCGTCGCCGACGGGTTCTCGAACGACGTCATGCTATACCTCGCTGAGTGATCCAGCGCCGCGCTCCGACGCTGGTGCGACCCGGGCCGCTATGGCCAGTCGTGCGGCTCGGCGTCGCCACGTTGGCCGCGTTGGCCACGTTGGCCATGTCGGCCGCGTTGGCCACGTTGGCCACGTCGGCCGCACGAGCCGCCCCGGTCATCACGGTCGGTGTGCGCACGCGACTCGAACTCGGTGGCCTCGTGCCGGGGCCGCGTGGGGCACGCATCGAGGGGCGCCTCATCGAGCTCGACACCGGCGCGCCGCTGATCGATGCCGCGCTCGATCTGCAGGTCGACGGCGTAACCTACCCGACGACTACCGGCGCGGATGGCCGCTTCGTGCTCGAGCTCGCCCTCGAGCGCGGCGAACACGTCATCGGCGCTGGCTTCGCCGGCTCCGGCGCACACGGGCCCGCCACCGTGGCCGAGCTGCGGCTCGACTTGGCGCGCGCCACGCCGACACTCGAGCTCGACCTCGCGCCGCTCGAACCCGGCGCAGCAGCGACCACGGCCACGCTGCGTGCGCGTGTGGCCGGCGCACCGACCGCGCTGCCGATCGTGCTCGAGGTCGGCGCACCAGGCGGCATGCTGGACCGCTTCGCCGAGGTCACCCTCGACGACAGCGGGCAGGCGCGCCTCGAGCTGGCACGCGACGCGCTCGGCGACGCCGGCCCGCACCGCGTGCGGGCCGTGTTCGCCGGCACCGAGCTCCTCAACCCCGCCAGCGTCGAGGCGCAACTGCTCGTGCGCGCCGGTGCCCGATTCACGAGTGCGACGCTGCCGACGGGCGACGTCGCATGGGGCGACACGATCGTGGCGCGCGGCGCACTGCTCGGCGAAGCGGACGCGCCGGTCGCAGGTGCGACGGTCGACCTCGTCGCCGGCGGCCGCACCCTCGCGAGCGCGACCACCGATGCCCGCGGCGGCTTCGCGCTGCGCGTCCCCGCACGCAGACTCGGCGCCGGACCGCGCGCGCTCGCGCTCGACTACGCGCCCGCCGCGCCCTGGCTCGTGGGCGTGCGCAGCGCACCGGCGCACGTCGTCGTCGCCGAGCCGCGCCCAGTGCCGACTCGCTACACCGTCGCTGCGCTCGCGCTCACCGCGCTCGTCGTCGCCGCCGTCGCGCTCGCCCGCGCCGGCCTCGGCCTACGCCTCGTCGCCGCGCTCCTGCGACTTCTCGCTGCGCTTCGCGATCGTCCCCCCGCCCCGCCCGCCCGCCCGCACGCACGCAGCGCCACCACCGGACCGGTGGCCGAACCCGGCTGGGAATCGGCTCGCCCGGGGCTGCTCGCCACGCTCCGCCGCGCCGTCGACCAGACCGTCTCCGGCGTGGTGATCGATTACGTTGACGAAACGCCGATCGCCGGGGTGCTCCTCACCTTTCAACCCACAGTCGGACCCGAGGGGGCGGTGCGCACCGATCACGCCGGTTGCTTCACGCTCGAGCTCGCGCCGGGCATGCACCGCGGCGAAGCCCGCGCCCACGGCTACATCACCGCGCACTTCTCGGCCGCGCTGCCCCATCGCGGCGAGCTGCGCGGCGTTCGCGTGCGACTCGTGCTGGTACGCGAGCAGGTGTTCGCGCTCTACCGCGAGGTCGCGCTGCCACTGCTGCCGCACCCGAACCTCGTCGGCATCTGGACGCCACGCGAGCTGCTCACACACGTCCGCGCGCTGGCGCCCGCAGGTGCGCTCGCGACGCTGACCGACTTCGTCGAAGAGGCCTGCTTCTCGCCACGCATCCCGGATGAAGCCGTACTCACCCAGGCCCGCGTCCACGTCGACACCGCGCTCCGAGAGCAGGCCGGCTCGCGGCACGCCGCGCACGGCGCAGCACGCGACGCACGCGACGCACGCGACGCACGCG
>SHYZ01000023.1 GCA_009692535.1 Myxococcales bacterium | reverse complement strand
GTCGCCAAGCCGAAGGCCGCGACGAAGGCTGCGACGGGAGCCGTGACCGTGAAGGCTGCCAAGGCTGCGACCCCGAAGCTTGCAATGCCGAAGGCCGCAAAGGTCACGACCGCGAGAGTCGCCAAGCCAAGGGCGGTCAAGTCGGCGGCTGTAGCCGTCGAGCCGGTCGTCGTCGTGGTGCTCGCACCGCCCGTAGCGTCAACGGTGCCCGTGGCAGCGGCCACCAAAGCCAAGTCGGCCCCGAGGGTCAGAAAGCCCCGCGCCTCGCGTGCACGCAAGGCGAGCCTCGCTGTCGCTGCGGTACCGATCGCCAGCGACACACTCACGGCTCCGGTCGGTGACACGGTCGGTGAGTCTGCGGACGAGCTCACGCAGGCGCTCACCGATGCGCTCACCGTGCCTGCCGACGCCGACGCGCTCGCTGCAGCCGACGCCACCGCGCTCACCGCGCTCGACGCGCTCGACGCGCTCGACACGCTCGACGCCGACGACGTGCCGCTCGCGGCGCGCGACACGCTGGCCACGGGAGGCGCGACTGCCGTCAGCGCGTCGCCCGCTCGCCCACTGCGCCGGCTCCAGCCGGCGGCGCGCCCGCTCCCCGCCCGCGCACCCACGTCACGCCCGTCGCTGCCCGAGGAGCCGAGCGTGCTCCTCGACCTCGCCGAGCCGCCCGAGACCTACGGCCTCGACGCCGTCGGCCTGCTCGCACGCGATCCCGGCACGCTCTTCGCGTATTGGGAGATCACCAACGCCACGCGCGCGACCGCCCCTGGCGAGCTCGTGCTCCGGCTGCGCGCCCACGCCGCCGGCCACACGCAGGAGCTGACGATCGACCATCCGCTCGGCTGGAACCACGGTCGCCGCTACCTCCCCGCGCCAGCTTCGGGCGCGCAGGTCACGGCCGTGCTTGGCGTGCGCGGGCCCGGCGGTGCGTTCACCGCGGTCGCGTGGGCCCCGACGGTGCGCGTGCCGCCCGCGGCGCCCGACGCGGAGGTCGCCGCGCACTGGGTCGAAGTGCCGCGCGCCGAGAGCCGGGGCCTGCATCCCGAGCCGCCCGCGCCGCGTGAGCCGCAGGGCCCACAGGACTCGCAGCATGCTGCGCCTCCGCTCGCGCCGTCGGCGGCGTGGCCGGGCGCCGCACCGGGCGCCACGTCGGGTACCGCTGCCGCAGGCTCGTCTCCCTCGCGCGCACCGCACGCATGAAGCCCGCCCCCGCCGGCGATCTCGCGCTGGTGCTCCACGCGCACCTGCCGTTCCTGCGCCACCCAGAGCACCGGTACCACCTCGAGGAGAACTGGCTCTACGAGGCGATCGCCGCCACCTACCTGCCGCTCTGCGAGGTCTTCCAAAACCTCGCGCGCGGCGGCGTCCGCCTGCGCGTCACGATGTCGATGTCGCCGACGCTGGTGTCGATGCTCAGGGACGACCTGCTGCGCGAGCGCGCGTCGTCGTACCTCGACCGCCTCGTGCTCCTCGGTGAGCAGGAGCTTGTGCGCACCCGTCGCGAGCCCGCGCTTTTCAAGCTCGCGAATTTTTACCACGACCGCTTCCGCAGGCTGCGCGCTCTCTACCACGCCGAGGACGGCGACATTCCCGCCGCGTTCCGGCGCCTCGAGGATCAGGGCTTCGTCGAGCTCATCACCGTCGGCGCGACGCACGGCTTTCAGCCGACGATCCTCGAGCCGGCCGCACGCCGCGCGCAGCTCGAGATCGCCGCCGAGGTCCACCGCGACGCGTTCGGTCGTTGGCCACGCGGCATCTGGCTCCCCGAGTGTGGCTATGTCCCTGGCGTTGACGAGGACCTCGCCGAGCTCGGCATCCGCTATTTCTTCGTCGACACGCACGGCGTCGAGCACGCGCGCCCGCGCCCGCCGTTCGGCGTCGCCGCGCCGATCTACACCAAGTCCGGCGTCGCCGTGTTCGGCCGCGACAAGGAGTCGTCACGGCAGGTCTGGTCAGCCGACGACGGCTACCCCGGCGATCCCCTCTACCGCGATTTCTACCGCGACATCGGGTTCGACCTGCCGCTCGACGTGATCGGCCCGTTCGTGCACCCCGACGGCATCCGCGTGCACACCGGCTTCAAGTACCACCGCGTCACCGGCAAGGTGGACCTCGGCGCGAAGCAGCTCTACGACCCCGACCGCGCCCGCGACCGCGCCGCCGACCATGCCGGAAATTTCCTCGGCAACCGGGGCGCGCAGATCGCCTGGCTCGCCGGCCGCATGGACCGCAGCCCGATCATCGTGTCGCCCTACGACGCCGAGCTCTTCGGTCACTGGTGGTTCGAGGGGCCGCAGTTTCTCGACTTCCTCTTTCGCAAGCTCCACCACGATCAATCGATCGTCCGCGCGACCACGCCGTCAGAGTTTCTCGCCGAGAACCCGACGCAGGTGGTCGCCGAGCCCGCACCGTCGAGCTGGGGCGACGGCGGCTACTCCGGCGTCTGGATCGACGGCTCGAACGACTGGATCTACCGCCACCAGCACCGCGCCGAGGCGCGCATGGTCGATCTCGCCAGCCGCCATGTCGGCGGCGCCCCGACGCTGATCGGGCGCGCGCTCGATCAAGCTGCGCGCGAGCTGCTGCTGCTCCAATCCTCCGACTGGGCGTTCATCCTGAAGACCGGCACCGCGACCGGCTACGCCGCCTCGCGCGTGAAGGCCCACGCGGCGCGGTTTCAGCGCCTCTGCGACGAGGTCGAGGCCGCGCGGATCGATGAAGCGTGGCTCGCCGACCTGGAGCGGCGCGACAACCTCTTCCCCGGCCTCGACTACCGCGTCTACGCGCGGTGACCGTTCGCTACGGGCACCCGTCGCGAACGTAGATCTTGACGCCGGCCTGGCACACGCTGCCGCCGAAGGCGTTCGGCTGGTCCTGACACACCGTCGACGTCCCGAGCGCGGCGTCCCGTACGTACGCGGGGATGACCTTCCACTCCGGGCCGCTGAACCTCGAGCAGCCGACGCCAAATTGGGGGGTCTCGCTGGAGCCGGCGCAGCCGAACGAGCTGGTCACGCTAGTGTTGAAGTACTCGTAGGTGCCGGTGAGCTGCACGCCGACGGTCCAGCTCCACGCGACGGTGGTGCAGGGGGAGCGATACCAGCGGCCGGCGCTGAGGTAGAGGTAGCGACGCGCTACGGTCGGCGCGAGCGCTGAGGCCACGGCCGTCACGACGCGGGTCCACCCGCCGCCGAGCAGCGTCATCTCGCAGTCGACCGCCACGGGATCGAGGCCGTCACCGTCGGGATCGAGGAAGTGAGAGCCGCTCGCGGCGGTAGGATCGAGGGCGAGCAGCTCGGCGCAGGTTCGTGCGCGCGCGCAGGCGAGGCCGTCGCCGGAGAAGCCTGCGTCGCACTCGCAGGTGTACGCGCCGACGCTGTTGGTGCAGCTCGCGTCGGCGTGACATGGCGCGCTGCCATCAGCGCACTCGTCGATGTCGGTGCAGGTGAAGCCGTCGCCCGCGTAGCCCACGTCGCACGCGCAGTCGTACGCGCCGGCGCTGTTGGTGCAGCTCGCGTCGGCGTGACATAGCGCGCTGCCATCAGCGCACTCGTCGATGTCGGTGCAGGTGAAGCCGTCGCCCGCGTAGCCCACGTCGCACGCGCAGTCGTACGCGCCGGCGCTGTTCGCGCACGTCGCCTGGTCGGAGCACGCCGCGCTGCCGTCGGCGCACTCGTCCACGTCGGCGCAGGTGACGCCGTCGCCAGAGAAGCCCACGTCGCACGCGCAGTCGTACGCGCCGGCGCTGTTGGTGCAACTCGCGTCGGCGTGACATAGCGCGCTGCCGTCGGCGCACTCGTCCACGTCGGCGCAGGTGACGCCGTCGCCAGAGAAGCCCGCGTCGCACCCGCAGGCGTACGTCCCAACGCTGTTGGTGCAGCTCGCGTCGGCGTGGCACAGCGCACTGCCGCCGGCGCACTCGTCGACGTCGGTGCAGGTGACTCCGCTCCCCGCAAACCCCACGTTGCACTCGCAGTCGTACCCCCCATCGCGGTTCGTGCAGGTCGCGTAGAGCGAGCATCCCGCGATCCCCGCCGCGCACTCATCCACGTCGACGCACGAGAAGCCGTCCCCCGCGTAGCCCGCGTCGCACGCGCAGGAGTACGCGCCGGCGCTGTTGGTGCAGCTCGCGTCGGCGTGACATAGCGCGCTGCCGTCGGCGCACTCGTCCACGTCGGCGCAGGTGACGCCGCTCCCCGCAAACCCCACGTTGCACCCGCAGGAGTACGTCCCGACGCTGTTGGTGCAGGTCGCGTAGAGCGAGCACCCCGCGGTCCCCGCCGCGCACTCATCCACGTCGACGCACGAGAAGCCGTCCCCCGCGTAGCCCGCGTTGCACCCGCACCCGTACGCCCCGTCCGTATTCGTGCAGGTCCCAAACACCGAGCACGCGTCGCTCCCGTCCGCACACTCGTCGATATCGACACACGTCACGCCGTCGCCGCTCCACCCGGCGTCGCAGCCGCACGCGAAGCCCCCCTCGTCGTTCACGCAGGTCGCGTGCGCGTCGCACGGGTCGGCGGCGCCCGCGCACTCATCGAAATCCGCGCAGGTCACACCGTCGCCGCTCCAGCCCGACTCGCACGCGCAGGTGAAGCCCCCCGCTCCGTTCACGCAGGACGCATGCGCGTCGCACCCGGCGCTCCCGTCCGCGCACTCGTCGACATCCGCGCAGGTCACACCGTCGCCGCTCCAGCCCGACTCGCACGCGCAGGTGAACCCCTCCGCGGTATCGACGCACAGGGCGTGCTCATCGCAGTCGTCCACCTCGTCGGCGCACTCATCCTCGAGCGCCGCCACACAGACCGACGCCACGCAGCGCCCGGTCGCGCAGTCTGCGTCCCCCACGCAGACCTTGCCGGGGCCACACGCGGTGCACGCACCGCCGCAATCGACATCGGTCTCGTCTCCGCTCTGCGCGCCGTCGGTGCAAGTGGCGAACGGCCCCGGGGAGGGGCCACCACACGCGAGCGCGAACAACACCCCACTCAGGGCAAGCGCCCGACCGACGTGCGCAACTCTCATGACCGCTGCCTCAAAGCGCACAGTACGTCGCTCGGCCCAAGATGTCACAAACTCGCCCCCGCAGATCCCCCCTCCTAGAGTGGGCGCATGGCTCGGGACGACGACGGTTTCGGCATCCTCCTCGAGGTCTTCGAGGGGAAGCGCGCCACGCCGGAAGAGAAACGCCGCGGCCTCGCGCCCCCCGCAACGACCGGCCTGCAGGAGGGTGACTCAGCCCGCGCGCGCGTCGTCTCACTCGCGCACGACGCCGTCTTCGTCACGCTCGGTGTTCCTGGCAAGCTCGGCGGACTCGCCTCGTTCGGCGGGCACGGCTGCAGCGCCGAGGGCATCCTCGACATGGACGAGCTGCGCGATGCGACGGGACGTCTCGCCGCGCGAATCGGTGACGAACTCGACGTGGTGATCATGCGGACCGGTGCGCCGGGCCGACCGCACCTCGTCGCTCCGCCGCGCACGCTCTCGCCAACGCAGCTGCTCGAGTTCGAGCGCGCCCAGCGCGAAGGCACGCCGGTCGAAGGCATCGTCAAGGCGCTCTGCCCCGGCGGCGTCGAGGTCATGATCGCAGGCGTGCGCGCCAGCTGCTCGCAGGATGAGCTCGACACGGCGCCGCTTCGTCGCGCCGGGGAGCTCGCCGAGTTCGTCGGCCAGCGGCTCTCGTTTCGGGTCACCGCCGTGCACGCCAACCTCGGACGCGTCGAACTCTCGCGCCGCGCGCTGCTCGCCGACGCAGTTCGACAGGTTGTGCCGGTCGTCGACGCCGCGGCATGTGGTGCGGTGCTGGGGTTCGGCTCCGGTCCCGTCGCCCCCGTGCTCGTCGAGCCGCTCGCCCTCTCCGCGCCCGCACGCAGCCTTCGCGTTGCGCGCGAGTTCGCCGAGCTGGTCGCACTCGCTGGCCGACCGACGAACGATCAGCACCGTCGCTGAGTCGGCGTGCGCCCGACCGCCACGCGCCGGCCGAGCATCTGCTAGTGTGGCGCGCATGGTGGCATCAGCCCAGGGTCCATTCGAGGGGGCGATCACCGCGCTCGTCACGCCGTTTCGCGACGGGCGGGTCGATGACGCCGCGCTGACCGCGTTGGTCGAGGAACAGCTCGCCGCCGGCATCGACGGCCTCGTGGCGGTCGGGACGACCGGCGAGAGCGCGACGCTCAGCTTCGACGAACATGTGCACGTGGTCGGCCATGTGGTGCGGACTGTGCGACGGAGGGTGCCGGTGATCGCCGGGGCCGGGTCGAATGCCACCGTCGAGGCGATCGAGCTGGCGCGTGCGGCCCGCGAGGTCGGTGCCGACGGGCTGCTGCTGGTCACGCCCTACTACAACAAGCCCAACCAGCTCGGACTCGAGCGTCACTTCCGCGCGGTGATCGAGGCCGCGCGCCTGCCGACGGTGCTCTACAACGTCCCCGGGCGCACCGGCTGCGACCTCCTGCCTGCGACGGTCGCGCGACTCGCCGAGCTGCCCGAGGTCGTGGCGATTAAAGATGCGACCGGCAACCTCGTGCGCGGCACGCAGTTGCTCGCGCAGACCGGCGGGCGGATCACGCTGCTCTCCGGCGACGACTTCACCGCGATGCCGCTCTACGCGATCGGCGCGCGCGGCGTGATCTCGGTGATCTCAAACCTCGCGCCCGCTTGGATGGCCGAGATGTGGGACGCCGCACGGACCGGCGACTGGGTGCGGGCGCGCGAGCTCCACTTCCTCATCCAGCCGCTCGTCGAGCTGCTCTTCGCCGAGCCAAGCCCGATTCCGCTCAAGTACGCGATGGCGCTCGCCGGGAAACTTGCCGACGAGCTGCGCCCGCCGCTCTACCCGCTCGAGGGTCCGCTGCGCGAGCAACTGCGCGCCGCGATGGTGGAGGCGAAGCTCCTTTGATCCGCGTCGCGGTCACAGGCGCTGGCGGACGGATGGGGCGCATGGTGCTCGCCGCGCTCGGCGAGCGCGAAGAGGTCGCCACGCTCACCGCCGCCGTCGAGCGGCCGGGGCACGACGCGGTCGGGCGCGAGGCTGCACCGGGCATCGTCATCGGCAGCGATATTGACGCCGCGCTCTTGCTTTGCGACGTGGTCATCGATTTCACCACGCCGGAGTCAACCGCTGCGACCGTTGCCGCATGCGCCGAGCGGGGCGTCGCTGCGATCGTCGGCACGACCGGCCTGTCGGATGCGGATCGCGCCGCGCTGGCCCGCGCCGCCGAGCGCGTGCCGGTGGTCTGGGGCGCGAACTACTCGGTCGGCGTCAACCTGCTCGCCACGCTCGTCGAGCAGGCAGCGCGCTCTCTCGGGCTCGACTGGGACCTCGAGATCGTCGAGGCGCACCATCGCGGGAAGCGCGACGCACCGTCGGGGACCGCGCTCGCGCTCGCCGAGGCGGGCGCGCGTGGACGTGACGTCAAGCTGCGCGAGGTCGCGCGCACCATGCGCTCGGGCGACGTCGGGCCGCGGCCGCGCGGTGAGATCGGGATCGTCGCGCAGCGCGGCGGCGACGTGGTCGGCGAGCACACCGTCACGTTCTTCGGCGACGGCGAGCGGATCGAGCTGGTTCACCGAGCGACCTCGCGAGCGATCTTCGCGCGGGGCGCGGTCGGCGCGGCGCTCTGGGCGGTCGGGCGACCGCCGGGGCTCTACTCGCCGACGGACGCCCTGGACATCGGCCGGGGATGATCGCGCTCGTGACCGGCGCCGGCGTGCGCGTCGGCAAGGCGCTCGCGCTCGCGCTCGGCACCGCAGGGTACGACCTCGAGCTCTGCTGTCATCGCTCGCTGGCCGCCACCGAGCGGGTCGCCGAGCGCGTGCGCAAGCTCGGGCGGAAGGCGACCGTGCGGCAAGTGGACCTCGCCGATGGCGCTGCCGTCGATGCGCTCACCTCCGACCTGCGCCGTCGTCACCGTCGGCTCGATCTGCTGGTGCACAACGCCGGCACCTTCGCGCGCACCCCCTTCCCGGAGACGACCCGCACCGCCCTCGCCCACGCCCTCGAGGTGCATGTGGCCGCGCCGTTCTTCCTCACGCAGGGGCTGCTGCCGCTGCTTCGCGCCGCGCGCGCACCGTCGATCGTCGCGCTCGGTGACATTTTCGGTGAGCGCCCGGTCGTCGACTTCGCAGCGCACTGCGTCTCGAAAGCCGCGCTGCACATGCTCGTGCGCCAACTCGCCGTCGAGCTCGCACCGAAAGTGCGCGTGAACGGCATCGCGCCCGGCGTCGTGCTCTGGCCGTCGGAGGAGCTCGGCCAGGGTGCGCGCGACGCGGCCCTCACCCGCGTGCCGCTCGCGCGCGAGGGCAGCCCCGACGACGTCGCACGCACCGTGCTGTTCCTCGCACGCGAGGCGCCGTTCATGACCGGCCAGCTGCTCACGCTCGACGGTGGCCGAAGCGTGCCGCTGTGACCCGCGTGCTCGACATCATCCGGCTCGAGAACCTGCTCGTCGACTGCATCGTGGGCGTCTATCCGAGCGAGCGCCTCCGGCCACAGCCGCTGCGCCTCGACCTCGCGCTCCACCTCGACACCCGCGCCGCCGCCACTGGCGCAGGGCTTGGCAGCACGATCGACTACGCCCGTCTCGCCGGCGAGCTACGCTTCCTCCTCGAGTCGTGCCAGTTCCTGCTGCTCGAGACCGCCGCCGATGCACTCTGCCGCTACCTGCTCGCGCCGCCGACCGACGACGGTCCGCGCGCACAGGTGGAGGAGGTGCTGCTGCGGCTGACCAAGCCGGCCGCGCTCGGCGGCATCGCGGTGCCGTCGCTCGAGGTCCGGCGCACACGAGCCGAGGTCAGCTACACCGTCGAGGAGAAACCGTTTGGCCAGGTCGACGTCGTCTTTGCCGCGAAGGGCTGCGGGATTTACCGGCTGCGCGTCGCGCCCGGACGCGCGATCCCGACACATCTGCATCGCGTGATGGAGGAAGCCGAGTTGGTCATCGGCGCGGGGCTGCTGGTGCAGGGACATCCAGTCCTCCCGGGCACCGCACACCGATGGCCACGCGGATTTGCCCACCGCTACGACAACCCGACCGACATCGAGCAGACGATCCTCTGCGTGGATCGCCCGGCGTTCCTCCCCGACGACGAGATTGAGGTCGAGGCCGACCTCACACCGCTCGCCAGCACCGCCTACTACCCTCAAGGAGCGTGATGATGGAGCCGGGAACACGGCGGGTGCTGGTGACGGGGGCAGGCTCGGGCATCGGCGCGGCGATCGCGCGCGCGCTGCTCGCGCAGGGCGGACAGGTCGCGCTCGTCGGGCGACGCAGCGAACCGCTCGACGAGCTCGCACGCACCGCGCCGGGACGCGCCGTGCCGCTGGTGTGCGACCTCGGCGATCCCGCGTCGCGTGCAGGCCTCGTCGCACGCGCGCGCGATGCACTCGGTGGGCTCGACGGGCTGGTGCACGCCGCGGGCGTGATCGTGCACGAGGAGCCGGGGAAGATCAGCGAGTCCGCGCTGCGCGAGCAGCTCGAGCTGAACCTCGTCGCACCGCTCCGGCTCGGCGAGGAGGCGCTCGCGCTGCTCGACGAGGGCGGCGCGATCCTCTTCATCTCGTCAACGCTGGCCATCAAGCCGATCCGCACCGCCGCGGTTTATGCTGCGGCGAAGGCTGGCCTCGTCTCGCTCACCCACACGTTCGCTGCCGCCGGCGCGGCGCGGCGCGTGCGTGTCAATGCGCTCCTGCCCGGCGTGGTCGATACGCAAATGATCCGCGCGCCGCGCCCCGGGCAAGCCGATGTCGCGGCAATCCTCGACGAGCTGACGCGCCTCCACCCACTCGGACGCCTCGGCACCCCCGAGGACCTTGCCGGCGCGGCGCTCCACCTGCTCGCCGCGCCTTGGACCACAGGGACGACGCTGGTGGTCGACGGCGGGCTGCTGCTGTGACGCGCGCGCGCCGGAGTCACGCCTCCGATCGCGTCTACGCCGAGTTGCCGACCGAACGCACGCTCCCTGCAGCGCGCGCGCTCGACGCGATGCCGACGCGCCGGGTCGTCGCCCTGCTCGTACGCGAAGAGCGTCGCAGCGTCGCGGCGGTGCAGCGTGCCGCGCCTAAGATCGCAGCGGTCGCCACACTCGCCGCACGCGCACTCGCCGCCGGTGGGCGTCTCGTCTACGTCGGCGCAGGGACCAGCGGTCGACTCGCCGCGCTCGACGCAGCCGAGTGCCCGCCCACATTCGGCACGCGCCCGCGAGACGTGGTCGCCGTGGTCGCCGGTGGCGCGCGCGCCCTACGCCGCGCAGTCGAGGGCGCGGAGGACGACGAGGCCGCTGCCGTGCGCGCACTCACCCGCCTGCGGATCGGCCAGCACGACACGGTCATCGCCGTCGCAGCGTCGGGCGTGACCCCCTTCGCGCGGGCCGCGCTCGCCTTTGCGCGCGCAGCAGGCGCCGCCACCGCGCTCGTCACCTGCGCCGGGGCCGCAGCGCGCCGCGCCGGCTTCCACGCCGACGTCGTCATCGCGCTCGCCGTCGGTCCCGAGGTCCTCGCCGGCTCCACGCGTCTCAAGGCCGGCACCGCGACCAAGCTCGCGCTGAACGCGATCTCCACCGCCGCGATGGTCGCCCTCGGCCGCTGCTACGGTCCCGACATGGTCGACCTGCGTGCGACCAGCGCCAAGCTCCGCGCCCGTGCGCGCCGGCTGCTCGTGCGCCACACCGAGCTGCGCGGCGCCGCCGCCACCCGACTCCTCGACGCAGCCGGCGGGCATGTGAAGCTCGCGATCGCCATGGCCCGCCTCGACCTCGCTCGGCCCGAGGCCGCGCGCCGACTCGCCGCCTGTGACGGACGACTGCGTGCGCTCGTGGGTCCACCGCTGTGACGAACGCTGGGACGACCGACCCGCTCGCCCGCCTCCTCGCGCTGCGCGAGCGCGAGCCGCGGCGGGTCGTCGGCCTGCTCTCCGGCACCAGCGCCGACGGCATCGACGCCGCGCTGGTGGAAATCTTCGGCGCCGGCAAGACCGCGCGCGTAGAGCTCGTCGCCTTCGAGACCACGCCCTTCTCCGCGCCGCTGCGCGCCCGGCTCCACGCCGCGCAAGTCGCCGCTGCCGACGAACTCTGCGAGCTCGGCTTTCTCCTCGGCCACGCCTTCGCCGACGCGGCCCTCGCCGTCGCCGCACGCGCCGGCGTCGACGCGCGCGCTCTCGACCTCATCGGCTCCCACGGACAGACGATCTGCCACCAGCCCCGCTCGGCGGGCCGCACCGGCGCGACGCTCCAGATCGGCGAGGCCGCCGTGATCGCCGAGCGGCTCGGTGCGCCGGTCATCTCCGACTTTCGCGCGCGCGACGTGGCCGGCGGCGGCGAGGGCGCGCCGCTCGTGCCGCTCACCGACTGGATCCTCTTCCGCGAACCCGGGCGCCGCCGGCTGCTGCTCAACCTCGGCGGCATCGCCAACGTCACACTCGTCACCGCGGATCCCGACACGGTCCTCGCGTTCGACACCGGCCCCGCCAACATGCCGCTCGATCTCGTCGCGCGCGTGGCCTCGGGCGGCGCCGAGTCCTGCGACCTCGATGGCCGACGCGCCGCACGCGGACGGATCGATCACGCGCTCGTCGCCGAGCTGCTCGCCGCGCCCTTCTTCGCCCTGCCACCGCCCCGCTCCACCGGGCGCGAGGCCTTCGGGGCCGAGTGGGTACTGCCGCTCATCAACCGCTTTCCCGATCGGCTCGACGATCTTCTCGCCACCCTCACCCACTTTGTCGCCGCCTCGGTCGCCGACGCCTGTGCCCGCTTCATCTACCCCGCAGGCGCTGTCGACGAGCTGCTCGTCTCCGGCGGCGGGGTGCACAACGCCACGCTCATGGCGCAGCTCGCCGCCCAGTTCGCCCCGTTGCCGGTCGCCACGACCGCGGCCGCCGGCATCGCGCCCGACGCCAAGGAGGCGATCGCCTTCGCCCTGCTCGCCAACGAGACGCTTTTCGGCAACCCCGGCAACCTGCCCGCCACCACCGGCTGCGCCGGTCCGCGCGTGCTCGGCAAGATCACGCTCCCGTAGCAGCGCACCGCGCGCCGCTCGCGTTATCCTCGGCGCGTGCCCCTCACGGCCCACGCGCTCGCGTCGTTGCCGATCTTCCCGCTGCCCGGCGTGGTGCTCTTCCCCGGCGCACTCATGCCGCTCTTCGTCTTCGAGCCGCGCTACCGCGAGCTTGCCGCCGATGTCCTCGTAGGAAATCGTCTCATCGGCATGGCGCGGATCGCCGTCGGCCACGAGGCCAAGTCGGCCGGCAACCCGCCAATCTGCGATGTGTTCGGAGTCGGCTACGTTGCCGCCGATTTCTGTCGTCCCGACGGCTGCTACGAGCTGCTGCTGCGCGGCGTCGCGCGCGCGGCGATCGACGAAGAGCTCCCCGCCGACCGCGCCTACCGCAGAGTTCGTTCGCGCCTGATCGCCGACCAGACCACAGATGCACCCGAGCTCGCCCGCGCCCACGCACGACTGGTCCGACTCTGCGAGCGCCTCGCCCTCTCGCTCGACGAGGGCGGCGACGCGCTCACCGAGGTCGTGCGCGCCGTCTCCTCCCCGTCAGCCTGCGCCGACGCACTCGCCGCAGCGTTCGTGCGCGACGTCGATCACCGCCAGTCGCTCCTCGCCGAGCGCGATCCGCTCGCCCGCGTGCTGCAGCTCGAGTCGCACATCGCGGGCCTCCTGCTCCAGACCACGCCGAGCTCGGGCCTGCTGAACTGACCGGCTCCCCCCGCAGCTCGCATGCATCCGCGGTAGAGTCCGGGCGCGATGCTCCCCTACGTCACGCTCCCCGTCATTCACGTCGCGGGGCCGATCGACATCCAGCCCTTCGGCCTGCTCGTGGTCACCGCGATCTTCCTCGGCACCGCGCTCGCCCGCTGGCGCGCCCCCCGGCTCGACATCGGGCGTGACGAGCTCGACTCCTTCTTCACCTGGATGCTCGTCGGCGGCTTCGTCGGCGCCCACGTACTGCAAATCGTTTTCTACCACCCCGAGAAAATCCTCTCCGACCCACTCTCGCTGCTCAGGCTCTGGGAGGGCATCTCGTCGTTCGGCGGCATCATCGGCGGCATGATCGGCTTCCTGCTCTGGAAGCGTTTTCGCGGCGGCGGCCAGTCAGTCTTCGCGCACGCCGATCTCGTCGCGTCGGTATTCCCCGTCGCGTGGATCTTCGGGCGCGCCGGCTGCTCCGTGGCGCACGATCACCCCGGACGCCTCGCCGAGTCGGGCGAACTCCTGGCCGCCCTCGCCGTGCAGTACCCCGCGTCGACCGGCAGGCTCGCCGGGCTCCGCTACGACCTCGGCCTGCTCGAGATGTTCTTCTCGATCCTGCTCTCCGTCGGGCTCCTCTTCGCCTGGCGAAAGCCGCGCCCGGTCGGCACCTACCTCGCGATCGTCTGCTTGACCTACGCGCCGGTGCGTTTCTACATGGACTTTCTCCGCATCGCCGAGCCCGACGGTGGCGACCTCCGCTGGCTCTCGCTGACCTTCGCGCAGTGGTCCTGCGTCGTGGTGGCCTGCTACGGCGTGTACTTGGTCACGCGCCTCCGACGCACCGCCGCGCAGGCAGCGTAACGGCTTGTTCGCCCCGCGCGGCTCGGGCAGAGTGATCCCGTGTCGAGCGCAATGACCCGGGGAATTCGTGTCGAAGTCGAACCGCGCTACCTCGTGGAGGAGTCGTCGCCAGAGACTGGCCACTACGTCTTCGCGTACACCGTGACGATCGCCAACGAGAGCGGCGCGACGACCCAGCTCCGCTCACGCCACTGGGTCATCACCGACGCGAACGGTGGCGTCGAAGAGGTCCGCGGCCCCGGCGTCGTCGGCGCACAACCGACCCTCAAGCCGGGCCAGGCCTTCCGCTACACCTCGGGCTGCGTGCTGCGTACGCCACGCGGCACGATGCACGGCAGCTACCAGATGCACCTCGACGACGAGTCTTCCTTCGACGCCGAGATCCCCGCGTTCCTGCTCGTCGCACCTGGACCTGGCGCAGAGCGCTACCTCAACTAAAGCGCGCAAGCTCCGACGGGCGCATCGTGCCTCACACCGTCGCATCGCAGCTCGCGCTCGCAATCGCCCTCTCCGTAGGCGCCAGCTGCGCCAGCCACGCGCCCCGCGGCCGCGTGCCCACCGGTCCCGCCTCGCGCGCGGCCGACGCCGCGATGCTCCTCGTCCCCGCCGGCGCCTTCATCGCCGGCTCGACGCGCGACGAGCGTGAGCGCGCCTACGCCGACTACCTCGCCGCTGCCAGCGATGATCCCCGGCATCGGCGTAAAGGTGACGACGATCTCGGACCAACCGCCGACCACGCGCGCGCCGGGCGCTGGTTCGACCGCGAAGCGCCACGCCACCATGCCTCGCTCGCTGCATTCCTCCTCGACACCACACCGGTCACGAACGCCGCCTACGCCGAGTTCGTCCGCGCAACCGGCCGCGACGCACCAGCGATCGACGAGCCGACGTGGCGGGCACAGCAGTTCGTACAGCCGTACGCCCTCGAGGTCGCGCGGTTCAACTGGACCGGCGCCGTTCCGCCTGCGGCACGCGCGCAGCACCCGGTCGTCCTCGTCACCCACGCTGACGCCGCCGACTACTGCGCATGGCGCGGACGGCGCCTCCCCACCGCCGCGGAATTAGAGAAGGCGATGCGCGGCACCGACGGCCTCACCTACCCGTGGGGCAACGCCTGGGATCCCACGCGCACAAACGGCGCGCACCGCTCACGCGACACCACGCCGGTCGGCCAATATCCCGACGGTGCCGCGCCGTGGGGCCACCTCGACCTCGTCGGCAACGTCTTCCACTGGACCAGCACGCCTTGGCCCGCGCGCCCCGGCAGCTACACGCTCAAGGGCTCCGCGTGGGACGACCACGCCGGCGTCGGCCGCGGCGCCCAACGTCACGGGCGGCCCGGCACAAGCCGCCACGCCATCATCGGCTTCCGCTGCGCCGCCGACGCTGCCGCACCGTAGGTTGAGGCCACCCGCCCCGCCTTTCCCCGCCGTGGCCCTTCCGCTATCGTCGCGCCGCCGCCAGCCTATGTCCGACGAACTCACCCGCGACCTTGCGTCGCTGAAGATCGACCGTGCCACGCGCCCCGAGGGAGGCCGGCTCGTACGCACCCTCGTCATCGTCGCGCTCGTCGGCGGCACGTTGGTCGCAGCATGGCTCGTCGGTTGGCCGTGGCTGGAGGCCCTGCTCTACAAGACCACCGTCGAGACCGGGCTCATCCACACCGTCTCGCCCGCGCAGGGCTCGGTCGATCTCACCTCGACCGGCTACGTCGTGCCGCAAGTGACGGCGCGCGTGACCGGCAAGCTCGCCGGGCGGCTCGCCGAGGTGCGCGTACGGGAAGGGGAGCTCGTTGCGGCGGGCGCGGTGATCGCGCTGCTCGACGACACCGACCAGCGCGCCGCGGTGCGCGCCGCGCAGACCCGCGTGCTCGCCGCGCGCGCACGTGCCCAGACGGTGCGCGCCCAGGTCGCCGAGGTTGAGCAGCAGCGCCGTCGCGAAGCCGCGCTCGTCGGTCAGGGCGTGACGGCCCGCGCCGTGGTCGAGGATCTCGACGCCCGCGCTCGCGCGCTCACCGCGCAGGTCGCGGCCGCCGACGCCGAAGCCCGCGCCGCGCAGGCCGAGGTCGAGTCGCTGCGCGTGAGCCTCGGGCACATGACCGTCGTCGCGCCGATCACCGGCACCGTGATCGAGCGTGCGCTCGAGCCGGGCGAGCTGGTCGTGCCGCCCGCGCTGATCGTAGAGCTCGCCGATCTCGGCACGCTCGCGGTCGAGTCCGACGTGCCCGAGGCGCGCGTCGGCCTCGTACGCCTCGGTCGGCCGGCCGAGATCACGCTCGACGCGTACCCCGGCGAACGGTTGCGCGGCGAGGTCTCCGAGATCGCGCCGCGGGTCGACCGCGCCAAGGCCACCATCACGGTCAAGGTGAAGCTGACCGACACGCCAGAAAAGATGGCGAAGGTAAAGCCCGACATGTCGGCGCGCGTGAACTTCCTCGCGCGTGAGCTGACCGCCGCCGAGGCGACCGCGCAACCGAAGGTCATCGTCCCGCTGACCGCCGTCGTCGCGCGCGCCGGCGCCAACGTCGTGTTCGTCGTCGAGGCGGGCAAGGCGCATTCAGTCGCGGTCAAGGTCGGCGAGCCGTTCGCCGACGGACTCGAGCTGCTCGAAGGACCGCCGAGCGGGGCCAAGGTCGTAATCGCGCCGGGCAGCCTGCGCGACCGGCAGTCGATCAAAGAGAAGAACGCGGACTGAGAACCGGCGCGCAAGCCGCGTCAGAGAGCACGATGAGCGAAAACCAACCGACCACCACCGACCGTGCGACGCAGGGCAAGCAGGTCCCTGCGATCGTGAAGCTCGCCGGAATCGCCAAGTCGTTTGAGCGCGGCAAAGAGCAGGTCCGTGTGCTCGAGGCGCTCGACCTCGAGGTGCCAGCCGGTTCGTTCGAGGCGCTGATGGGCCCGTCCGGCTCGGGCAAGACCACGCTGCTCAACCTGATCGCCGGCCTCGATCGTCCCTCGGCGGGCACGATCAGCGTCGCCGGCACCGACATCGCCAACCTCGGCGACGCGCCGCTCGCCAAGTGGCGCGCCGAGACCCTCGGCTTCATCTTCCAGTCCTACAACCTGATGCCGGTGCTCACCGCGCTCGAGAACGTCGAGCTGCCGCTGCTGCTCACCAGGCTCTCGTCGAAGGAACGCCGACGGCGCGCCGAGACCGCGCTGCGGATCGTCGGTCTCGAGGATCGCCTCCACCACCATCCGCGCCAGCTCTCCGGCGGGCAGGAGCAGCGCGTCGCGATCGCCCGCGCGATCGTGAACGACCCGAAGATCCTCGTCGCCGACGAGCCGACTGGCGACCTCGACCGCAAGAGCGCCGACGAGGTGCTCACGCTGCTCGAGAAGCTGAACCGCGAGTTCGGCAAGACCATCTTCATGGTCACGCACGATCCCGCCGCGGCCGAGCGAGCGACGGTGATCCGTCGGCTCGACAAGGGACGGCTCGAGTAGCCGCGCCGGGCTCCCATGAACCTCCCCATGCTCGCCGCGCGAAACGCGCTCCGCAATCGCTTCCGCACGATCCTCACCGTGGTCGGCGTCGCGGTGGCGATCCTCGCCTTCGTCAGCCTCCGCACCGTGCTCGACGCGTGGGACCTCGCAATCGAGAGCTCCGCAAAAGATCGCCTCGCCTCGCGGAACAAGACCTCGTGGGTCGTGCCGGTGCCGAAGAAGTACCTCGACAAGGTCCGCGTCGAGCTCGCCGACGAGGGGCTCACCGCCGCGTCGTACGGCACCTGGTTCGGCGCGAAGGACCCGACCCACAAGGACCTCTTCTTCGCGACGATCAGCGCCGAGGCCAAGTCGCTCTTCGATGTGTACGACGAGATGATCGTGCCCGAGGCCGACAAGCAGGCGTTCATCGGCGATCGGACCGGCGCGCTGATCGGCGACGCGCTCGCGCGGCAAACCGGCTGGAAGGTCGGCCAGCGCGTGACGCTGCAGGGGACGATCTACCCGGGACTCTGGAGCTACACCATCCGCGGCATCTACGGCGCCAAGCGTCGCTCGCTCGACCGCGGGATCTTCTTCTTCCACGACGAGTACCTGCAGGAAAAGCTCCCCGACCACCGTCGCGGCAACATCGGCTGGCTGATCCTCCGCGTGGCCGACGCGAAAAAGGGTTCCGAAATCTCCCGCCGCGTCGACGAGCTCTTCACCGGCTCGGACATCGAGACGTTCACGCAGAGCGAGAAGGCGATGAACCTCTCCTTCATGGCGACCTTCTCGGCGGTGCTCAAGGCGATCGACGTGGTCTCGCTGGTGATCCTCGCGATCATGACGCTCATCCTCGGCAACACGATCGCGATGGGCGTGCGCGAGCGCACCAACGAGTATGGCGTGCTGCGCGCCATCGGCTTCCGTCCGCGCCACCTCGTCGGCTTCGTCGCCGGCGAGTCGCTCACCATCGGCTTCCTCGGCGGTGGGCTCGGCCTCGCCCTCTCGTACCCGATCGTCACGCTCGGGATGGGGCGCTGGCTCGAGGAGAACATGAGCGGCTTCTTCCCCATCTTCCACGTGACGCCCAAGACCTACGCGACGGCGATGCTGCTCGCGCTTGGGCTCGCGGCGGTGGCCGCCGCCTGGCCCGCCGTCGGTGCAGCGCGCCTGCGGATCACCGACGCGCTTCGGCGAGTGGACTGACCATGCTGCCCATCTCCTACAACATCCGCAGCCTGCTGGTTCGCAAGACCACCACGATCGCGACCGCGAGCGGCATCGCGCTGGTCGTGTTCGTCTTCTCGTCGGTGCTGATGCTGCAGAACGGCATCAAGCGCACGCTCGGGCTCTCGGGCCGCGCCGACAACGCCATCGTGCTCTCGAAGGGCGCCGACGCCGAGCTCTCCTCGACAATCACCACCTCACAGCTCTCACTGCTCGAGGCCAAGCCGCAGCTCGCGCAGGCGGCCGGCGGTGGCGTGCTCGCCGTCGAGGAGTTGGTCGTCGTGATGACGATGGACAAGCTCGGCACGACCGGCGTGGCCAACGTGCAGCTCCGCGGCGTCCCGATCGACGCGCTCGCGTTCCGACCGGAGGTGCGCCTCATCGCGGGGCGCGCGCCGAACCCGGCGCGCAACGAGGTGCTCGTCGGCAAGGCGATTCGCGGCCGCTTCCGCGGGCTCACGCTGGGGCAAAAGTTCGCGCTCCGCTCAAACCTCGAGATGACCGTCGTCGGCATCTTCGAGTCGGGCGGCTCATCGTTCGAGTCCGAGGTCTGGGCCTCGCTCGACGACCTCCGCTCCGCGTTCGGCCGCACCGGGCTCGCCTCGTCGGTGCGCGTGCGACTCAGCTCGCCCGACGCGCTCGTCGCGTTTCAGAAGTCGGTCGCCGAAGATCCGCAACTCGGGTTCGATGTGCTCCGCGAGACCGAGTACTACGAGAAGCAGTCCGAAGGCCTCGCGATGTTCATCACCGTCCTCGGCATGGTGATCGCGGTGTTCTTCTCCATCGGCGCGATGATCGGCGCGATGATCACCATGTACGGCTCGGTGGCGAGCCGCCAGCGCGAGATCGGCACGCTGCGCGCGCTCGGCTTCTCGCGCATCGGCATCCTCACCTCGTTCCTCGCCGAGTCGATCTTCCTCTGCGCGGCAGGCGGCCTCATCGGCGCGCTCGGCTCGCTCGCGATGGGCGCGATCCGCTTCTCGGTGATGAACTTCGCCAGTTGGTCGGAGATCGTCTTCACCTTTACGCCGACGCCGGGGATCATCCTCGGCTCGCTCGCCTTCGCCGCGTTCATGGGCCTCCTCGGCGGGTTCTTCCCCGCCGTACGCGCAGCCCGCGTCGCGCCCGCCAAGGCGATGCGGGGGTAGACTCGGGGCATGAGGTCCCTCGCTCCCCTCGTCTTCGGACTGCCTCTCGTCCTCGCCTGCGACGCCGCGCCCGCGCAATCCCCCGACGCCGGCGCGCCGTTCGTCGCGAAGACGCTCAGCTTCTCCACCGGCGACTTCGTGTCACCCCCCGGCGTGGAAATCACCCGCTGCATCTACCTGCCGCTCGGCCACGAGGCCGACGCGCTCGTCGGCGGCTACCACGCGCGCATGCTCGCAGGCAGCCACCACTTCAACATGTTCTTCGCCGAGCCGACCAATCCGTCGGTGACCGGCAAACCGCGCGGCGAGCTCACCGACTGCGACTCTGGCTGGAAGTCGTACCTCGCCGGCTCGCAGTGGCGCGAGCTCGACGAGGTCATGCCCGAGGGGATCGCGATCCGCATTCCCGCCGGCTCCATCATCGTGCTCGAGGCGCACTACGTGAACACGACCGATGGCGCAGTCCCCGCGCGCGTCGAGGTCGAGCTGGACCTCGTCGATCCCGCCAAGCTCACCGACGAGCTCGGCGTCTACTTCAATATGTTGAGCGACGTTCGCGTCGAGCCGGGCGAGCGGGTGAAGCTCTCGGGACGCTGCCCCACCGACGCCGACGTGAAGCTCGCCGTGCTCACCTCGCACATGCACCACTACGGCGAGCGCTTCGAGATCAACCTCATCAGCGCCGACGGCGTCTCCTCGCCGCTCTACGCCAACGACGACTACTCGCACCCGTCGGTGCTCGAGCTCTGGGACGCGCCGATCGTCCTGCCCGCCGGCTCCGAGCTGGAGTGGTCGTGCCTCTACTCCAACCAGACAGACCGGGCGGTCATCGGCGGTGGCAGCGCCGAGACCGAGGAGATGTGCATGATGGCCGCCTTCTACTACCCGCGGAAAACCTCGCAGCTCTACTGCACCGACGACGCGGCCCGCAGCACGCCGTAGCGCGCCCCGGGCTACTCGTAGAACGTGGTGCCGTCGATCAGGCGGTAGATCGCGCCCGGCTGCGACAGATCGTCGACAGAGACCCCGCCGGTGTAGGCCAGGCAGGTGAGGCGCTCATCGATCCCCTTGAGCACCGCGCAGTGCGAGGGCTTGCCGAGGAACGCCGCGACCGCAAGCTCGAGGCGGTTGCCGGCCCCGAACAGCGTCTTCGCGTCACGCCGCGCAGTGGCCTCGTCGAGGCCCTTGGTCGCGTGCTCGAGCAACTTCAAGCAGAGCGCGGTGTCGGACTCGGCGCCGGAGAAGCGCTTCTCGCCGCCGGCGAGGCTGTCGCAGTAGGCGCGATCCTTGTTCCGCACCACCGAGAGCAGCCCGACCGCGAGCTTGCAGCCGGTGCGTCGATCGCCGGCCTTCTGGTCATAGGGCGTGTCTGAGATCTCGTCGCACGCCTTGGCGTTGAGCGTGGCGACGGCGCGAATGGCGCCGCCGTAGCGCGGCCCGGTCGCGGTGAGCGCGAGCCGGGGACACGCGAACGCGCTGAGCGGATCTGCCAAGGGCGTCGCAGCGCAGCGCGCGGTCCAGACCGAGGTCGAGCGCGCCGCCTTCTCCGCTTCCGGCGGGGCCAGCTCGCCGACCGGCGTCGAGCCTGGCGGCCGACCGTCGTTGGCGTGCAGGTTCGGCTCGGTGTCGCCGGGCGGAGCTCCCTCGCCGGGCGAGACCACGCCGGGCGGAGCTCCCTCGCCGGGCGAGACAACGCCGGGCGCGCCCTCGCTGGACGAACCGCCCGCAGCAACTGGAGCCCCCTCGGCAGGCGCTGCCTTGGCGGCCGCATCCGCGACAGCAGGCGCCGCGCCTTTGCCCTGCGGCTGCGAGCTGCGTCCTTTGCACGCGCCGAAGAGCATCGGCAGCGCGAGCACCAATGCGGGAAGAACACGAGCGAGGAGTCGGTCGGTCGAGATCATCGTGCCGCGGAGTATAGCCCTCTGGCCGCGCTACGCCCGAGGTAGAATCCGCTCCATGCCGCAGGGCGCCCGGGTGGACGTCGTGGACGTCGTGGTCGTCGGCGCTGGCCACAACGGCCTAGTCGCTGCCACCTTCCTCGCGCGGGCCGGCCTCACCGTCCGCGTCGTCGAGGAGCAGGCCGTCGTCGGCGGCGCGGTCCGCACCGAGCGACCGTTTGCGCGCGCGCCGAACCTTGCGACCTCCACTGGCGCCTACCTGCTCGGCCTCATGCCGCCGGAGCTCATGGCCAAGCTCGGCCTCGAGTTGCCGCTGCTGCGCCGCGACCCGCACTACTTTCTCCCCACCACCGGCTCGCGCTACCTGCTGCTCGGCTCGGATCGCGATGCCGCGCGCCGCCAGTTCACCGCCTTCTTCTCCGACGCCGACTGGCACGCGAACGAGGCGCTACAGGCCGAGATCGGCGCGATCCGCGACGACATCGCGCCCACCTGGCTCGAGGCGCCGCGTTCCCTCGAGGAGACCGCCGACCGCTACGTTCGTCCCGCGCTGCGCCAGGTGTTCATCGATCTCTGCCGACGCCCGGTCAGCGACTACCTCGATCGCTTCCCCTGGAAGAGCGACCTGCTCCGCGTGATGTACGCCGTGACCGACGGCTTCACCGGGCTCTCGGGCGGCTGGGATTCGCCCGGCACCGGCATGAACTTCCTCGTGCACAACATGTGCAGACTGCCCGGTTCCGACGGCACCTGGATGATCGTGAAGGGCGGCATGGGCACCGTGACGCAGCGCCTCGCCGACCTCGCACGCGCAGCCGGCGCGACGATTCAGACCCGCTGCGGCGTCGCGGCGATCCTGCGCGAGGCCGGCGCTGCGCGTGGCGTGCGGCTCGCCGATGGGAGCGAGCTCCGCGCGCACACGGTCGTGGTCAACGCCGACCCGTTTCGGCTACGCACGCTCGTCGGTGACGGCGCCTTCCCCGCCGAGTTCGACGCTCGGCTCGAGGCGTGGCGCCGCCCCGGCACGACCATGAAGGTGAACCTCGCGCTCACCGGCCTGCCGCGCTTCTCCTGTCTGCCCGAGGACCGCGGCCAGTACGGCACGACGACGCACCTGCTCCCCGACGAGGGGGACGCGCTCCGCGTGGTGCGGCAGGCGTACGCCGATGCGATGGCCGGGCGGCTCCCCGACTTCCCCACCATCGAGTGGTACCTGCACACGCCGGTCGATCCTTCCCTCAAGGACGAGCACGGCCGACACAACTCCGCACTCTTCGTGCAGTGGGTGCCGACCGAAATCGCCGGCTCGTCGTGGGCGGTCGAGGAGTCGGGCTTCGTGCGCCACCTGCTCTCGATCTGCGATCGCTTCGCGCCGGGCACGAGCGACCTCGTGCTCGAGGCGGTGCCGCTCCACCCGAAAAAGATTGAAGCGCACTTTGGCATCACCGGCGGTCACATCCAGCACATCGACAACTCGTTCGGCTTCGACCAGCGCATGCCGTACGCGACGCCGCTCGCCGGGCTCTACTCCGCCAGCGCCGGCTGTCATCCGGCCGGTGCGGTGATCGGCGCCGCGGGTCACAACGCGGCGATGAAGATCCTCGCGGATCTCGGAATAGGATAGCGACCCGATGCTTGCCAGAACCACGCTGCTCACCGCTCTCGCAGTCCTCCTACTCGGCGCCTGCGAGGAGGCCGGTCCGCCGCCGGTCCACCCGCTCTGGGATCCCGGCGCGGGCGAGCTCGGCGCGTTCCCCGACGACGCTTACACCGTCGACGATCCGGCGTCGCGCACCGGCCTTCGTCCCGACGTGACGCCAGAGCGCATCCCGTTCCTCGCGACGACCGTGCCGGTCTTTCAGGACATCTTTCGCGACCTCGGCACGCTCGACGGATTCGGGCTGACCGGCGGCATCTACCTCCGCTTCGACGGCGCGCTCGATAAGGCGGTGCTCCTGACAGGTGAGAGCACCGCGTCGGCTGAGTCGCCGGTGCTGCTCGTCGTCGAGGGCGAAAGCGGACCCGAGCTCTGGCCGTACGAGCTCGAGGTCACCGACGAGGACATGACGCTGCTGCTGCTGCCGATGCGTCCACTGCCGCCCCGCGCACGGGTCTTCGCCGCGGTCACGACGCGCGTGCTCGGCGCCGACGGGCGCGCGGTCGCAGCCGGACCCGCGATGCGCGCCGCGCTCGACGGCGAGCCGGCCGAGGCCGTCGCTGCGCGCGTGTCGGAACGAATGCAGCGCGCCGCCGACTCGCTCGTCACGCTCGGCGCAGTCGCCACGGTCGACGAGGTCGCCGCGGTGGTGGTGTTCACGACGCAGTCAGTACACGAGGACGCGCTCGCCGTGGCGGCCGACGTGGCCGCACGCGACATCGTCCCGCTGCCCGGGACCGTGTGCTTCACCGAGCAGGCGTGGGTCCGCTGCGAAGGAAAGTTCGTCGCCATCGACTACCGCGGCGACAACCGCGTCGTCGAAGAGATCGGCGTGGGCGGGCGCGTGCTCGAGACCGCAAAGACCTGGGAGGTCCCGTTCACCGCGTGGCTGCCGCTTACGCGCCCCGGCCCCTTCGGCGGCACGGCGTTCCCGACGCTGATCTTCGGCCACGGGCTCGGCGGCGAGCGACAGCAGGCCGAGCGACTCGCGTCGTTTGCCGCGGCGCAGGGCCTCGCGACGATCGCGATCGACGCACTCCGCCACGGCGGTCATCCGACAGCGAAGAACTCGGTCACGCTGCTCCGCGTCCTCGACTTCTTCGCGATCGACGCGGCGGCGGGCACGATCGAGCCGCTCGAGATGCGCGACAACTTTCGCCAGTCGGCGTGGGACCGGCTGCAGCTCACGCGCATGCTCGTGCTCGGCCTCGACCTCGACGGCGACGGCGTCGCCGACCTCGATCCCGCGCGCCTCGGCTATCTCGGCGTCTCGCTCGGCGGCATCATGGGCCCGGAGTTGCTTGCCCTCGCACCCGAGATCGGCGCCGGCATTCTCGTCGTACCCGGCGCGCGCGTCGGCTACATCGTGCGCGATGCGCCGCAGTTCGCGCCGATCGTCGCCGCGATGAAGCCGGCCAACGCGAGCGACGGCGACATCGTGCGCTTCTTCCCAATCCTCCAGACGCTGCTCGACCGCGGCGATCCGGTGGCTTGGGCGCCACTCCTGGGCGACGGCCCGCGCCCCGACGGCGTGCTGCCCGCCGCGCCGCACCTGCTCGCCGGGATGGTGCTCGACGACGACACCGTGCCGAACAGCACCAACCGTGTGCTGGTGCGCGCGCTCGGCATGCCGGTCGTGCCGCCGATCCGCGCCGGCGAGATCGGGCTCGTCGCCATGACCGGCCCAGCGCCGGTGTCGGCGAACGCGGCCGATGGGCGCACCGTGGGGCTGCTCCAGTTCGACACCATCGACGAGGGCGCCGGCCCGACCCCGGCTACGCACTCGAACATCGGCGACTCGCCGGAGGGCGTGCTCGCGTGGCTGCGCTTCATCGAGACCTGGCTCAACGACGGCGTGCCGGTCATCGTCGATCCGTACGCTGAGCTCGGTCGCTGACGCCCACGCGGCCGGCGGTGCCGCGGCCTACGCCCGCGCCGCCGCGTACGCTGCCGCCTCTTCCGCGAGGCGGTCGAGGATTGCAGCCAGTTCGGTAGCGGAGCGATGCGGCGCCTCGTCGCGCGCGCGCCGGATACTCGCCACGAAGCCGCCGACCTGGCGCCGCACGGCCGACACGGTCGCGTGCAGCACGGCGAGCTCGGCGTCGCGGTGACCGAGCTGCCCGAGCAGCTCCTGGATGCGCGCCTCGCGCCCCGACACCGCCTGCTCATGAGCAGCACCGAGCGCCGACCGCTCGGCGAGCTCGCGCTCCACTTGTGACGAACGTGCGGCGACCACGACAAGCCCGCCCGTTGCGGTCGCTTCGCCCCGTGCACGACTCGCGTCGAGCTCCGCCGCAAGCTCGCCGACCCGGTGCAGCAGCTCGTCGCACTTGGCCTCGGCCTCGCGCCAGCTCCGCATGGCCGACTCCGCGCTCCCTGCGTGTTTTGCCAGCGCGACCTCGACCTCCGCCACGCGCGCACCGCTCGCGCGGAGGGCGTGGTCCCGGGTCAGCACCGCGCCTTCCGCCTGCGCCACGCGACTGCGCGCTCCTCGCACCTCCAGCTCGAGCTCAGCGACGAGCGCGACGGTTGCCGCCGCCGCAGTCGACACCGCAGCCGCCGACTCCTCTGCGCGATCTCGCGCACCCTCGAGTTCCACAATGAACGCATCGCGCTCGTCGAGCTCGTCGCGCCGCAGCGCCAGCTCAGCGGCGTGCAGCCGCGCCGACTCAGCGAGTGCCAGCCCGATCTCGGCCTCGAGTTCTCCAACCCGCGCGACAAGTGCCGCTTCGCCATCGGACGGCGTCGCACCCTCCGGCTGCACCGCGACCACCACGCTCCGCGCCGGCTCCGGCTGCACCGCGACCACCACGCTCCGCGCCGGCTCCGGCTGCACCGCGACCGCCACGCTCCGCGCCGGCTCGACCGGCGACAGATCGCGCGGCAGCGTCAGCTGTTCGCGCGCCGCTGCGACGCTCGCGAACGCGTCGCCCACCGCGAGGAGATCGAGCTCGTCTCGCAGCCAGAGATTGGCCTCCCGCGCAGCCGCGAGCCCGGCCGCAAGCTCCCGCACGCGTGCATGTGTGGCCGCAAGCTCCCCCTCCGCCCGCTCCGCGCTCGCCTCCGCCCGCTCCGCCCGCTCTGCACGCTCAGCCCGCTCTGCATCGCCGCGCGCACCAGCCTGCTCGAGCTCCGCGACGCGCACGGCGAGCGTCTCACCCCGGCGCGCCTCGGTCGCTACACGCGCGGTCGTACGCTCGAGGTCGGCCACAAGCTCACGCTCGCGCCTCGACGCCGCTGCGAGCTCACGCACCCAGCCCCCTTGCGGCGCATCGGTCGCTGACGAATCCGCAGCGCGCGCCTCGCCGCCCGATGCGAGGCCCGGCCCGATGCCGAGCGCGTCCGCCACGGCACGAACGCCCGCGAGGGTCGGCAGCTGGATCACGCCGAGCCGGCGCAGTGGACCCGCGACCGGGCCCGCCACCGCGACGTGCTCTGTGATCTCCGAGGCGACGCTCGCCCCGGCCAGCGTGGCGTCGAGGTCGACCTCGATTGAGCGCTCGCCCTCACCAAGCTCGACGATCGAGTAGCCCACGAAGGGCGCCGCCGCGAACAGGCGCACCGTACCGAACAGCGGCTCGAGGCGGCCGACCAGCTCGCCGGTTCCGACACCACGGTGCCGCGGGCGAGGACCGTCGACGCTCGCCGCGAGCATCACCAGCAACCCATCCTGCACAAGGACGCGCCGCAGCTCCTCGAGCGCACCGAGGTTGCGCGCCAACTCCGCGCCGACGGGAACGATCACCACCTCGAACGCGTCGTCGGCCAGCTCCAGCCGCGCATAGTCCACCAAGCGAAACGCGAGCCCGGCCACGCCGTGGCGATCGCGCGCACGTGCCAGCAATGCGGTCGACTCGTCGACGCCGGTCACCGCCGCCGCGCCCTGGTCGATCAGGAAGCGCGCGCCCGCGCCATCGCCGCACCCGACCTCGAGCACGCGTCGGCCGCGGAACAGATCCACGAGGTAGAGGTAGTGCGCCAGCCGTCCGGGGGCCGCAGCGTCCATCCAGTCTCCTTGACCTCGCCCCTTGTAGCACGCTGGTCTGCCCGCAAGGCTCTCTGCTGCACCACGCCGCGTGGCAGCAGCTCCCCTCGTCTGCGCGGCCGCGTCGGCCCGTGCCGGCGTGCGTC
>SHYZ01000235.1 GCA_009692535.1 Myxococcales bacterium | reverse complement strand
AGCCGACCCGCCAACAGCCGACCCGCCAAGCTACGGCGGCGTGAAGCGCAGCCTGAGCCCCTCGGTGATCACCGGCATGTTGCACGAGTACGGCAGCCCCACGCCGCTCGGCCCCATGATCCCCACTGTCGCGCTCGCGCCGAGGTCGAAGCTCGCGTTCAGCGTCGTGGTCTCAAGGTAGCAATACTCGATCGCGTTCGACCCCTCGTGCAGCGCCGCGCGGATGTCGTAGACGCTGCCGCCATTGATGTGCGGCACCGCCCAGTTCACGACGAACGACCGGTTCGGCGCGACGCCGACGGTCTGCGAGCGCACCGAGCCGCCCGTCGGTGGATAAAGGTCGTCCCAGTACGCGGCGATGTTGTTCGTCTCGATCGTGCAGCCGTTCGAGTAGATCGAGCTCGTCGGGAAGCCGATCTTGCCGTTCGACGAGACCGAGAAGCTTGAGTGCGAGACGCCATAGAACGTAAACGCGAACGGGATCGACACGCCGGCGGTGCAGTCGTCGCTCGAGCAGACGACCGTGCCGCTGCCGCGGATGTCCGGGCAGGGCGACGCCGTGAGCGGGAACGTGTCGCGGCAGCCGGTGTAACCGAACGCGTCGCTGCCAAAGCTGGTGCAGGACTCGTCGTTGTCGCTCGGCAGGGTGCAGGAACTATCGGCTGGGAAGTCGATCGCGCCGTCGCCGTCGTTGTCGATCCCGTCGTTGCACTCGCTGCGCGCGGTGCACACACCACCAGAGCAGGTCTGCGACGGCCCGCAGACCACGCCGCACGCGCCGCAGGTGGACGTCGACGTGAGGTTGGCCTCGCAGCCGTCGCCGTAGACACCGTCGCAGTCGGCGAACCCGCCATCACACGCCGTGATCGCACAGCCGAGCGCACCGCCGCACGCGGCGAGCGCGACGCGTGGCCCGAGCAGACAGAGCGCGTCACCGCCGTCGTCGTTTATGCCGTCGCAGTCGTCATCGAGGCCGTTGCAGCTCTCGACCACGGTACCGGTGGCGTCGCTGCAGGCAATGGCGCCGACGGCACACAGGCGCACGCCCTCGGCGCAGAGATCGCCATCGGGGCCGTCGCACGCCCCGCCCGCCACTGGGTCCTCGCTGCCGTCGAGGCTGCCGTCATCGCAGTCGTCGTCGACACCGTTGCAGAGTTCGGCGGTGCTCCCGGTCGTGTCGTCGCAGGCGAGCCCGCCGCCGAAACAGATCCAGGCCCCCTCGAGGCAGAGGTCGGAGTCTGCGCCGTCGCATTCGACGCCGATCGCCGCATCGTCGGCACCGTCGGGCGTAACCGGGTTGCAGTCGTCGTCGAGTCCGTTGCACAGCTCCAGGTTGGTCGCGCCGACGTCGTTGCAGAGCGGCATGCCGGCCATGCAGACGAAGGTCCCCTCGGCGCAGAGGTCCCCGTCGGGTCCGTCGCAGCTCCCGCCCGCCGCGCTGCCGTCGTCGGGAAAGCCGTCGCAGTCGTCGTCGAGCCCGTTGCAGGTCTCGACCGACGGCAGCACGCTCCCCGCGCAACGGATGAACCCGAGCGCGCACTCGGTCACGCCGGGGGCGCAGACACCGGGCTGGCCCGTCACGCACGCTATGCCCGCGCCGGGTGCGCCGTCATCGAGCAGCCCATCGCAGTCGTCATCGACAGCGTTGCAGAGCTCGGCGACCGGCTCGCGCACGCGCCGGCAGAGCAGCGTGCCGCCGCCGCACAAGAGCATGCCCGCCGCGCACGCGCCAAACTCGGCGGTGGTGCACGCCGCGCCACCGCCGGGGTTCCCTTCGTCAACCGTGCCGTCGCAGTCGTTGTCGACCTCGTCACATGCCTCAGGCGTTGGCGACGGCGCGTTGCAGCCGAGCCAGTTGCCGACCGCGCAGAACTCCACCCCGGCGCCACACGCCGACGAGCAGGGACGGATCAGCGACTCGTCGGACTCGCCGTCGCAGTCGTCATCGACCCCATTGCAGGCCTCCACGCTCGGCGCGGCCACCGCCACACACTCGAACGCGCCGTCGATGCAGCGCTCCGTGCCCGCGCTGCACGCGCCCGGCAGCGTCGACACGCACGCGGCCCCGCCGCCGAGCGCCCCTTCGTCCACCTCGAGATCACAGTCGTCGTCACGCCCGTTGCACTCCTCGAGCGACGGCGCGCCGCAGCCGAGCACCGCGCCCAGGATCGGGATCGCTCGCTCGCCCGTGCCCGGCGCCAGCTCCTGCCAGGAGATCATGAGCGCCTCCGCCGGCAGCGCGCCCCCGACGAGCCCCGAGGTGTCGACCGTGACGCTGGCGCGGAGCAGCAGCCCGTCCGCCGCGAGGTTCACCGGCAGCAGGGTCGGCGTCTCGACGCCGCTGTCCGGATCGACCAGCGCCATCGCCACCGAGTAGGCCGCGCCGAGGCCGGTGTCGTCAGTCACGTCGAGCGCGGTCAGCACCAGCGGCGCGTTCCCGGTGCCGCCGTTGCTGATGTCGACCCTGCGCGTCGCGAGGTCGCCCCACGGCACCACGCCGAAGTCGAGCTCGCCCGGCGTCACCTCGAGGACCGGCGTCCCCTTGAGATCCGAGAGCAGCAGCACCGGGACGAACGGCTCGTCGGCGTCGTCAGACGAGACCCGCAGCTCACCGCGGTCGATCTCACCGTCCTGCTGCACCAGCATCACCCGCACCCGCACAACCTCGGCCGGCTCGACCACCCACGTGATCGGCCCCGACGGCTCAGCGGTGTACTCAACGAGCGAGTCGGCCTCGATCAGCTCGATGCGACTCACCGTGAGCGGCGCGT
Source organism: Myxococcales bacterium (assembly GCA_009692535.1). Lineage (GTDB taxonomy): Bacteria > Myxococcota_A > Polyangia > Haliangiales > SHYZ01 > SHYZ01. The sequence continues at coordinate 2,270 of SHYZ01000235.1, read as the reverse complement.
CGCCGACGTTGGCGATCGCGAGTTCATGCACCACCGACTCCCCGAGCGGAGCGTTGCCAAAATCGAGCGTCAGCGGCGCGACCTCGATCTCGGGTGCCCCCGACTCCGCAGCGTCCACCGGCTCGCCGCAGAGCCCGCCGCGACAATACTCACCGGCCGGACACTCGTCGTCGCTCGTGCAGAGGCCGCCGTCGGGTGCCACCGAGGTGCTGCCGCACGCGACGAGCGCGACCATGAACCATGCAACGACGAAGCCCGCTCCCGCGCCTCGCCCTAGGCTCCGCACACCCCGACTCACCCCCACGCTGCCCGCGACCATTGCGCCCATCCTACCGCTCCTTGCCTTCTCCAGTCCCGCCGACTAGCGTCCGTTTTACCGTGCTCTTGCCGCCGTCACACACCATCACCCTCGAGGCGGCCCTCCGCGACACCGGCTCGACCGATCTGCGCGTGCGAGTCGCCGCCGCGAACGCGCTCGGTGACGTGACGGAGCCCGAGGAGCGCGCCGCGGCAGTAACCGCGCTGCTCCCGCTCGCCGACGACGGACGCCCCGAGGTTCGGTGCCACGCCCTGATGTCGCTCGGCCACCTCGGCGACGAACGCGCGCTCGAGCCGCTTATCGAACGACTCGGCGACGGCGATGCCGAGGTGCGGCAGTGCGCTGCGATCGCGCTCGGCGCGCTCGGTGACGCACGCGCCTTCGAGCCGCTGGTCCGAGGGCTCAAGGAAGGTCCGCCCGACCTCCGCATGCAGGCCGCAGCATCGCTCGCCGAGCTCGCGCCCGGGCGCGCCTACGATCTGCTCATCCCGGCGATCCGCGACGAGGACGCCGAGGTGCGCGCCACCATCGCGCAGCTGCTCGGCGATCTCGAGGACCGACGCGCTGCCGGCTGGCTCGCCGATCTGCTCGAGGACAACTCGATCGAGGTCCGCTTCGAGGCGGCCTCCTCGCTCGCCGTCTTTCGCGATGCGCGCGGGCTCGACGTGCTGATCGCCACCCTCGACGACGGCGACCGCGCCCACCGCGCCTATGCGCCGCTCGCCGAGCTCGGCGATGCGCGCGCCGCTGACGCGGTGGCGAAGCGGATGCGCCGATTTTTCCTGGCGCGCGCCGAGCGGATTCTCGCCGCCGGCACGCTGCTCACGCTCGCGCCGACGCACGAGGACGCCCCGCGCGCCCGCGAGGTGCTCAGCCGCGCCGAGAAGAGCCGTGATCCCTACCTGCGCGGACTCGCCGAGTCAGCGACGGAACGGCACCGCCAGGACCGCAGCTGAGTCGGCCGTGCGGTTGATCGACAGCCACTGCCACGTCGACGGCGAGCGCTTCGACGCCGACCGCAGCGAGGTGCTCGCGCGCGCCCGCGCCGCCGGGGTCACACCGTTCATTGTGATCGGCACGGGCAACACGCTCACCGAGATCCGCCGCGCCGTGACTCTGGCCGAGGCCGAGCCCGACGTCTTCGCCGCCGTCGGCGTCCACCCGCACGACGCCTCGGCCATCGACGACGCCGGCTTTGCCGAGCTCGCCACACTCGTGGCGCACCCACGCGTCGTCGCTGTCGGCGAGACCGGCCTCGACTTTCACTACGACCACTCGCCACGCGACGCCCAAGAGGTCGCCTTCCGTCGGCAACTCCGGCTCGCGCACGCGGTGGGCAAGCCGGTGGTCTGCCACATTCGCAACGCCCACGCCGAGGCGATGTCGGTCGTGGACGACGAGCAGCTCCCGGCCGCTGGCGGCGTGATCCACTGCTTCACCGGCACGCCCGACGAGGCCCGCGGCTGGGTCGCGCGTGGCTTCCACCTCTCCTTCTCCGGCATCGTCACCTTTCCCGCCAAGAGCGCCGACCCGATCCGCGCCGCCCTCCACGTGGTGCCCGAGGATCGCCTGCTGGTCGAGACCGACGCGCCGTTCCTCGCCCCCGCCGCACGGCGGGGACAGCGGAACGAGCCGGCGTTCGTCGTCGACACAGCGAGCTTCTGCGCCCGCGAGCTCGGCGTGCCCGAGAGCCAGCTCTTCGCGGCGGTGACAGCAAACGCGCGGCGGCTGTTCCAGCTGCCGCCGGTGTAACTGCAACCGGACCTCGAGTGCAACTCGGGCATGCAACGACGGCGTGGGTGACAGCAGCGACAAGTGTCCGCTCGACACAGACGGCGACGGCGGCGGTGCGGCGTGTGGTCCCGACGAGTTTGGGCCCGCCAAGGCCGGCGCCGGTGGCTGCAGCTGCGACGTTGGCGCTGCCCAGTCACGCGGCGGCTCCGCCGGCTGG
>SHYZ01000234.1 GCA_009692535.1 Myxococcales bacterium | reverse complement strand
GGTACGGGCTACATGACGCTCCGGGACGACGACCGATACGTGCTCGACCGGAGCGAGGACGGCTCCGCGGTACTCTTCGCCGTCGGCTACGAGGTCTACCAAAGTGGGAGCTTGGCGGTCGACCTTCAGGTCCGCGGCGCCGCCGTGGACTACGACAACAACACCGTCAAGAACTCGTCAGCCTTGGTCGGCATCAACTGGTACTAGCGGACACCCGCACCCTCGCCCACCTTGGAGGCCGTCTGTCATGACGAGAACCGTGCCGAAGCAGTCTGCGATCGTCGCCATCGCCGTCGCCGCGCTCGCCGCAATGGCCGCGCTCGGCCTCGGCTGCGCCACCGGCTCCATCGGTCCGCCTAGCGAGGGTCCCGGCGACTGCGCGTCGGGCGAGTTCGCCTGCACCGACGGCTCGTGCGTCCCCGGCTACCAACTCTGCAACGGCTTCCCCAACTGCTTCGACGGCGACGACGAGCTCGGCTGCACCATCACCTGCTCCGCCGAGCAGTTCCGCTGTGGCGACGGGCGCTGCGTGCCGCGCGCCGGCGTGTGCGACGGGACGCCACACTGTGTTGGGCGCGAGGACGAGGAAGGGTGCGGCCGCGCGTGCGCCGCGAACGAGTTCGACTGCACTGACGGCAGCTGCGTGCCGGGGCGCGAGCGCTGCAACGGCGTGGCTTCGTGCGCCGGCGGGCAGGACGAAGCCGCGTGCGGTCCGCCTGCGTGCGGCGCGACGCAGATGCGCTGCGCTGACGGCAGCTGCATCCCCGGGTCACGCGTCTGCAACGGCACGTTCGATTGCCCGGGTCGCGAGGACGAGTCGGGCTGCGCGCCGCGCGGACCGGGCATGCCCGACGGAGGCATGCCGTCAGGCTGTTTCATCCTGCTCTACGAGTGCGACGACGGCACCTGTCTGCCGCCATTCTGGGTCTGCGACGGCGAGAACGACTGCCCGACCGGTGAGGACGAGGCCGACTGCGCCGCCACCGGCTGCGCGGCAGACGAGTTCGCCTGCACCGATGGCACCTGCATCCCCGGTGACTGGCGCTGCGACGGCACCTACAGCGACTGCTCCGCCGGCGAAGACGAAGCCGGTTGTGCGTCCACCGGCTGCGGCAGCGGCGAGTGGGCGTGTCGCGACGGCACGTGCATCCCGGAGGCGTGGCTCTGCGACGGCGCGTACAGCGACTGTTCGGGCGGCGAGGACGAGGCCGAGTCGACTTGCGGCGGTTCGAGCGGCGGCTGCATGGCCGGCGAGTGGGCGTGTGCCGATGGCGCGTGTATCCCCGAGGGCTGGGTCTGCGACGGTTACAATGACTGCGCCGGCGGTGACGACGAGGACCCGGCGATGTGCGGCTCGAGCGGCGGCTGCGTGGCCGGCGAGTGGGCGTGTGACGACGGCGCGTGCATCCCCGAGAGCTGGCGCTGCGACGGTGCATACAGCGACTGCGCTGGCGGCGAGGACGAGGACCCGGCGATGTGCGGCTCGAGCGGCGGCTGCGTGGCCGGCGAGTGGGCGTGTGCCGATGGCGCGTGTATCCCCGAGGGCTGGGTCTGCGACGGTTACAATGACTGCGCCGGCGGTGACGACGAGGACCCGGCGATGTGCGGTTCGACCGGCGGCTGCACGCCGGACGAGTTCACCTGTGCCGGTGGGAGCTGCATCACCTCGAGCTGGGTCTGCGACGGCTACAACGACTGCCCCGGCGGCGAGGACGAGGACCCCGCAATCTGCGGCAGCGCCGGCTGCGCGTCGAGCGAGTTCAGTTGCTTCGACGGGAGCTGCATCGCGGCGAGCTGGGAGTGCGACGGTTACGCTGATTGCTCCGGCGGCGAGGACGAGGACCCCGCAATCTGCGGCAGCGCCGGCTGTGCGTTTGGCGAGTTCAGTTGCTACGACGGCAGCTGCATCCCCGACTACTGGGAGTGCGACGGCTACTACGACTGCGCCGGCGGCGAGGACGAAGCGTTCTGTCCGTAGCCGAGCACGCGCCGCCGCGTCGCGCCAAGCCGACTAGGTGAGGCCGCGCAGCGCGGTGGCGAGCGGCTCGCGTAGCGTGCGTGCCGCGTTCTCGACCGCCTCGTAGAGCCGCACGGACGCCCGCAGGCTCTCGGTCATCGTTTTGGCGGCTCGTGCTTGCGCGAGTGACTCGTCGATCACCGTCTGCGCCAGCGCCGAGATGAAGATGACCGGCGCGAGCTGTGGGAGCAGCAGCTTCTCCGCGGCGTCGAGCTCGGGCGCTCGGCTCGGGTTCTTGGCGACCTTTTCCGCCAGTCGTCGGCATGCGCGCGCTTGCTCGGCGCAGCCGTCGATCGAGCTGCACATCAACTCGATCCGGGCGCGGATCGTGGCCACGTGGGCGGCGGCATCGAAGCGTGCGTCGAGCGCCGCGAATGGCGCTGCGACATCGAAAGGCTGCTGCATGTGTCTGGCGATCGCGTCGGCGAGCGAGATGTGCTCCATGCCGGGGATGAACGCGCCTCCCTCGGTGCAGTTGAGCAACGTCAGCTTGGCAGTGTTGGTCTGCGCGACGAGCGAGAACCACCGGTGGTAGAGGAAGAAGTTCCCCGAGGTCGGCACCTTGCCGCCGAAGTAGCCCGGGAGTTCGTACGCGCTCAGTCCCTCCGAGCGCTGGTTGCCCCTGGTGACGATGCGTTGCTGGTCGTCGGAGAAGTCCTCGTAGCGGAAGCTGTTGCCGTCCACCACGACGCGGGTGGCGGCGTCATCGCTGAGGTTGGAATAGTAGCGATCGCCGGCGAACGAGAGGTCCTGTCCGACGAGCACGATCGGATCGCACCCCCACGCCTGCGCCAGCCAGAAGGCCGACGTCGCGACCGAACCGCCCGCCGCGAGCGACATCGTGCCTTCGGGGAAGAGCCAGCTGTCGGCGCTGCCGTTCGCGGTCGCGGTGAGGATTCGCCGCGCGGGCAGGTTGAACAGGTTGGGGTCCACGCCTGCGGCGAGCACCAGCGCTTCGATCGCTTCGATCGGGTAGCCGCGGAAGTGATACGTGAGGTCCTGCGGATCGATCGCGAGCACGACGTCGGGGACCACGCCGGCGCGGTTCAACGCCGAGAGCGCGTGGCTGCCGGCGATGAGCAGCGCGTGCCCCTTGGCCTGCTTGAGCAGCTCCACGTTCTTGTCGAGCGAGGGGCCTGGCGAGATCAGGATGCAGGGCTTGCCGGCGAACGGGCGCTCGAGCCGATCGAGTCCGGGGCGGCGCGCGATCACCGGAAGGCTGGCCAGGGTCTGGTGCACGATCTTCGGGCCGAAGTGCCGGATCGTGACGCGGCCCGCGCGCATCATGCTGTGCGCCTCGCGCAGCGTTTGGGCGAGTCTCTGCAGCGTTGCGTTGTCGACGCCACCGCCGGGCACGCCCTGCACGACGAGGTCGCTCGGCATCTCGCCGGGCATGGTGATGAACGCCTGCGTGAGCTCGCCGTTGTCGCGCGTGGGGACCACGCCGGGCGGTAGCTCACTCGCGCTTGCGCCCGCCGGCAGCCAGACGATCACGTTTCGCTGCCCGCGCGAGACCAGCTCGTGAGCAAGCGGTCCGGCGCCGGAGCCGGCGAGGATGATTGGGTTGCGCAGCTTGTCCCAGCTCGGCGGGAGCAGCGACTCGGCGAGCGCGGCTGGATTGTAGGGCAGCACTGAATCGTCCACCGGCTCAAGCGACTCGAGCCAGGTCGTGAGCGAGTCGCCGGCGTTCGCGATGCGCTGCGAGAGCTGCTCGATGCGGGTGAGGAGCAGCGCCGACTCGACGGGGCTGGCGAGGCCCGGCTCGGCCTGCGCGATCGCGTCGAGCCGCTGCACCTCCTCGTGCAGCGCCTGCGAGCGGGCGAGGAGCGGATCGAGTCCGTCGGTCGCGCCGGTGGAGATCGCACGCGAAATCTGGTCGGAGACCTCGGCGAGCTCCTCGAGCTTCACATACAGCTGGGCCAACGCGACCGGTTCGGACATGCGGCGAATCCTAGCCCGGTTCGCAAGCGGCCGCGCCTTGGTGCTGCGGGACCTGCTTGGTTGGCGACTGCGCGGAGGGCGGCTGCTGGTGGCTGCTCCGTGCGGTTACTGGTTGCTACGGCGCGAGCCGTCCTTCGGGATCCATCACGATGAGCTCGCCGGCTCCGAGTGTGCCGGCGGCGAGCAGCTCACGCAGCGGGCCGAGCACCTTGGCGCCGTCGCCGACGACGAGCACGCGCGCGTCCTCGGGGTGAAGGTGCGTCTTGGCAGCGAGTTCGACGTCGCCGCGCTTCACCTTGCCGACCTGCTTCTGGAAGGAGGTCCAGGTGTCGAGTGGCAGGCCGTAGTAGACGAGCTCGCGAAAGCTGCCGATGATCTGCCCGCCGGTGGAGAAGCGGCCCGGCAGTCCGCGCACGAGCCCGTTGACCTCGCGGGTGAGCTCCTCGTCGGTGAGCGGCCGCGTGCCTGACTTCATCGCGGTGATCTCCTTGAACAGCTCGGCGACCGCGGGCGCAGTCACGTCGGCACGGACCGAGCTCGACGCAGCGAAGGTCGAGAAGGCGGGCAGGTAGCGAAGCCCGCCGCGCGCGCCGTAGGCCCAGCCCTTGTCCTCGCGAAGGTTCATGTTGATGCGGCTCGAGAAGCCGCCGCCGAGGATCGACGTCATGAGCAGCGTCGGGTGGTAGTCGGGTGCCTTGCGCGCGGGACCGACGTGCGCGACGTAGAGCTGCGACTGCGCGGCGCCGGGCACGTCGACGAACACGACGCGCGCGGTGGTTGGGGTCGGGGCGGGGAGGGCGGCGCCGGGCGTTGCGCGCCCCTGCCACGCGCCGAGCCGTGCGCCAAGGGCCTGCTCGAGCTGCCTGCGCGTCACGTCCCCGACGACGAATAGCCGGGCACCCTCGGGCGCGAGCCGCTCTTTGGCGAAGGCGACGCAGTCCTCGCGCGTGATCGTGCCCGCGCTGGCTGCCGTGGTGACCTGACCGAGCGGGTGCGACTCGCCGTAGAACACGCGCCCGTAGAGCCGCCCGCCGAGCGCGGCCGGCGAGCCGACCTGTTGCGCCAGCGATGCGATCAGCTGCTGCACGTTGCGGTCGTGATCCTCCTGCCGCAGC
>SHYZ01000022.1 GCA_009692535.1 Myxococcales bacterium | reverse complement strand
GTCTGCGTCGCGTCGACGCGTCGGCGCACGGTGAAGAGGAGCACGCCGGTCTTGACGTCAAATAGGCTCGCCTCGACGAGGCCATCGATCCGCAGCGTCTCGCCCGGGAGGAACAGTGCGCCGAGGATGGTCGCGTAGCCGGCGGCCCAGGCGTTTGCGCTGACGCTGCGTGAAAGTTCTTCGCGATAGCGCAGCAGGTAGCGCAGCCGGTACCGTCGGCAGCACCTCGGTGATCAGCGTGAAGTGCTCCGCACCGACCAGCCCGGCGGCGAGTTTCAGCGAGAGCAACGACACGAACAGCACTGGGGCCACAGGGCCGCAGAACCAACCTGAGCCCATGTCGACCTCCCGGGCGCGCGAGCGGCGCCACACGCTGGAACAACGCGGAGGCGTGCATCGGGCTTACAGCACGAGCGTCTGCGCAGCTCCTGCGCGCAGAGCGGGCCGACTCACGCGCGGCTGATATACTCCGTCCGAGCCGCGCCGCCACCCATGTCGATCCTCCTCGCAATCCTTGCACTCGGTGTTCTGGTCATCGTCCACGAAGCGGGACATTACTTCGTCGCGCGCTGGTGCAAGATGCGCGTCGAGCGCTTCAGCGTCGGGTTCGGTCCCGCGATCCTCTCGTGGCAGTCGGGCGAGACGCGCTTTCAGATCGGGCCGATCCCGTTCGGCGGCTTCGTGCAGATCGTCGGCATGAACCCGCACGAAGAGTTCGATCCGGCCGATCCGAGCGTCTACCCGAACCGGCCGACGTGGCAGCGCTTCCTGACGATCTTTGCCGGGCCGGCGATGAACTACGTGGCCGCGATCGTCATGGTGTTCGTCGTGTTCGTGGTCGCGGGGATCGAGACCGGTACCGCTTGGTATCTGGTCGACGCGGTTGATCAGGGGAAGCCCGCCGAGGGACGCTTGCTGCCGGGCGATCGGCTGCTCGAAGTTAGTGGCCAGTCAATCTTCGCCAGTCGAGCGGACCTGCCGCGACCGGGCCTCAAGGAGGCGATCCAGACCACGCAGGCTGGAGCCGGCGCACCGGCGCGACCGTTTCGGCTCACCGTGCTGCGCAACGGCGAGCGGAAGGAGCTCGAGCTCACCCCGGCGTGGAACGGCAAGGCTGGCGCCGAGGGCGCGTTCGCGATCGGCATCGCGCTGCGTACGGATCGCGAGCGGCGTGAGGTCTCCGTGCTCGACGCGGCGGGGCATGCGATGGCTTATCCGTGGGTGATGTCCAAGGTGCTCCTCGACGGGCTCTACCGCGTGGTGACGCGTGAGGTGCCCGGTGAGGTGACCGGGCCGGTCGGGATCACCACCGCGATCAAGGAGCACATCGAGGTCGGATGGATCCGCGCGCTCGAGCTGCTCGCGCTGCTCAGCGTCTACCTCGGCCTGTTCAACCTGCTGCCGCTCCCCGCGCTCGACGGCGGGCGACTCGCGTTCCTCGGCTATGAGCTCACGACGCGTCGTCGGCCCAACCCGCGCATCGAGGCGGCGGTGCACATGGTCGGGTTCGCGGCGCTGCTGATCCTGATGGTGCTCGTGACCTTCAAGGATCTGAAGAACCTACTCAGCTAGTCGCGCTCGCTGCGCGTGGCGGGAGCGTCATCGGTCCGTGTGCTGACTCGCGCCGCCAGCGAGACGCCGACGAGCGTGGCGATCGCGCCTACCAGCGAGAGCGGCCCGAACGGCTCGTTGTCGATCAGCGTGCCGAGCCCGAGCGCGGTGATCACCGTGAGCTGCGAGATGATGCCGCCGGTCGCGGCGGCGTGGTGACCGAGCGCGCGCGTGACGAGGAGTTGCGCGAGGAGCGCGACCAGGCCGACCGACACGAGGAGCAGCCAGCCGATAAGCGACGGCGTGCGCCACGTCGCGAGCGCCGGTCCCGCTGAGACCAACAGACCGAGCAGCGAGAACGCGCCGAAGACGGTCCAGGTGGCGTTGTAGCGTCGCGCGGCCCTGATCGCGGTCACCGCGCCGCCGGAGATCACCGCCGAGCCGAGCGCCAGCGCTTGATCGCCGTACGCGCCGCCGAGCGCCTTCCCCTGCCCGAACACGACGAGTGCGACGCCGCCGAAGGTGAGCACGAGCGCGAAGGCGCCGGTGCGGGGCAGGCGCTCGCCGAGGAGCAGCGCGGCGAAGAGCGCGGTCCAGATCGGCGCGGTGTAGTGGTAGAGCGTCGCGGTGCCGACGGGAAGCCGCGAGATCGCGAAGAAATAGGCGAGCACCGCGATGCTGCCGAGCCCGCCGCGCAGCAGCAGCAGATCGGCGCGGCGCACGCGCACCGCGGCGCCGCTCACGCTGAACCAGAGCAGCACGGCCGTGGTGCCGACGGCGAAACGGACAAACGCGACCTGTGCGCTCGACGCGTGGTGCGTGGCGGCCTTGGCGAGCCAGGCCATCACGCCGAACGCCACCGCGGCAACGACGAGCTCGACGATCCCACGGCCCGGCGTGGGCGCGCTCGGCGGGCGAGCGGTGCGGTCGTCCATGCGCGCGCAGCCTAGCACCAGCGGCGCGGCGCTCGCGCGGCGGTACACTGGCCGACGAGCAGGATGGACCAAGCGGCCCTCGAGCGAATTCCGGCAGCGCCGGGCGTCTATCTGATGAAGGACGCGGGCGGGAAGGTGCTCTACGTCGGCAAGGCGCGGCAGCTGCGTGCGCGGGTGCGCTCGTACTTTCGGCCCGGCGGTGGCGACGAGCGGCCGTTCGTCGCGAGCGGGCTGCTCGGGCGCCTCGTGGCCGACATCGAGGCGTTCGTCGTCGGGAACGAGAAGGAGGCGCTGCTGCTCGAGAACAACCTCATCAAGGAGCACCGGCCGCGCTTCAACGTGAAGTTAATTGACGACAAGAACTACCTCGTGCTGCGGATCGATCGGAAGGCGAGCTACCCGCGCGTCGAGGTCGTGCGTGGGATCGCTGACGACGGCGCGCGCTACTTTGGCCCGTACCACTCGGCCAGCTCGGCCCGCGAGACGCTCAAGCTGGTGAACCGGCACTTCCAGCTGCGGACCTGCACCGACCACGTCCTCCGCACGAGGACGCGCCCGTGCGTGCTGTTCCAGATCAAGCGCTGCCCTGCGCCGTGCGTGTTGCCGATTCCCAAGGAGCGCTACGCCGCACAGGTCGAGGACGCGATCCTGCTGCTCGACGGGAAGAACGACGATCTGCTGCCGCGGCTGCGTGCGCGCATGGGCGAGCTCTCCGAGGGGCTCGCGTTTGAGCGGGCGGCGCAGCTGCGTGATCAGATCGCCGCAGTTGAGACCTCGCTCGAGCGGCAGATAGTGGTGCAGGAGCAGGCGGTTGATCAGGACGTGATCGGATTTCACCGTCGGGATGATCGCGTGGAGCTGATGGTGCTCTTCGTGCGCGGCGGGAAGTTGCTCGGCCGGCGTGCGTTCGCGCTGCGCGGACAAGCGGCGCCCGATGCCGAGCTGCTGCGGCGCTTCGTCGTCGAGTACTACGATCTCGGTGCGACCGTTCCGGGCGAGGTGCTGCTCCCCTGTGCGGTCGACGGCGCGGCGGCGATCGGTGAATGGCTGCATGCGAAGAGCGGCCGGCGCGCACGCGTGCTCCACCCGCAGCGCGGCGCGCGGCTCCGGCTGTTGGAGCTGGCGCGGAAGAATGCCGAGGCGAGCTTCATCGCGCGCGGCGAGCAGCAGGAGGACCTGCTCACGACGCTCGAGAAGCTCGGGCACAGCCTCGGGCTCGCGCGCGCACCACGGCGGATCGAGTGCTGGGACGTGGCGCACTTGCAGGGCACGTTCACGGTCGCCGCGATGGTGGTGTTCGTGGACGGCGTGCCGCAGCGTGGCGAGCACCGACGGCTGCGGGTGCGTACTGCAGGGAACGATGACTTCGCCTCGCTCTACGAGGTGCTGATGCGGCGCTTCCGTCGGCTGCGCGAGGGCGATGCGAGCTTCCCCGCGCCCGATCTCTGCGTGATCGACGGCGGCAAGGGGCAGCTCGGCGTCGCGCTCGCGGCGCGGCGGGACAGCGGGCTGCCTGAGCGAGGGGAGGGCGCGTTCGAGATCATCGCGCTCGCGAAGGAGCGTAGCCTCGAGGGGGGCGGCGTCGAGACCGACCGCGTGTTCCTGCCGAACGCGAAGGACCCGCTGCGCCTGCGCCCAGGGTCGGCGGAGCTGCTGCTGCTTGCGCGCGTGCGCGACGAGGCGCATCGCGTGGCCAACACGTACCACCGGAACGTGCGCACGCGCCGGACCATCCGCTCCGTGCTCGATGACGTGCCGGGCATCGGGCCGGCTCGCCGACGCGCGTTGCTCACGCACTTTGGCAGCGTCGAGCGGATCCGCGCCGCGCCGCTCGACCAGCTGCTCGCCACGCCGGGGATGACCCGCTCCTCCGCGCTCGCCGTGCATCGTGCGCTCGCCGGCGGCGGCGTGCCGTGACGCAGGGCGCGCAGCCCGACGGCTCGAGCGTCGCGCGCGTCGCGTCGGCGCGCCTGCCCCGCACCGTCATAGCGCTCGGCGCAGTGTCGTTCCTCACCGACGTGTCGAGCGAGATGATCTACCCGATCCTGCCGGCGTTCCTCGTCGGTACGCTCGGCGCGACTCCGGCGATGATCGGGCTCATCGAGGGCGTGGCCGAGGCGACGTCCGCGTTTCTCAAGCTCGCCTCGGGTGCGCTCGCCGATCGCATGCCGCGCAAGAAGCCGCTCATTCTCCTCGGCTACAGCCTCGCGTCGATCGCCCGCCCACTCGTCGCGCTCGCCCAGGCGCCGTGGCACGTGCTCTCGCTTCGCTTCGTCGATCGCATCGGCAAGGGGCTGCGGACTTCGCCGCGTGACGCACTCATCGCCGACAGCGCCAGCGACGGAGATCGTGGCCGCGCGTTCGGCTTTCATCGCGCGATGGATCACGCCGGCGCGCTCGTCGGCCCGCTGATCGCATTCCTCTGCATCGCCGGCCTTGGCCTCGGCACGCGCAGCGTGATCGCGCTCGCCGCGATTCCCGCCGCGCTCGCGCTCGTGGTGCTCATCGCCTTCGTGCGTGAGACGGCACGCCCCGTCGTGCCGGCCCCCGTCGCCCTCCTGCGCGCTCGCCCCTCACCGCTCGTCCTCGGCGTGCTCGGCGCGATCGGACTCTTCACCCTTGCGCGCGCGTCCGACCTCTTCCTCCTGCTCGCTGCCCGCGCCGCCGGCGTGGCCGAGCTGCACCTCCCGCTGCTCTGGGCGCTGCTCCACCTCGTGCGCTCGTCGCTCGCGACTCCGCTCGGCGGACTCTCCGATCGCGTCGGTCGCCCACGCCTCATCGTCCTCGGTTGGCTGGTACACGCCGGCGTCTTCGTCGGACTCGCGTTCGCGAGCGCGCCGATTCATGCTTGGGCACTTTTCACTGTCTACGGCGTCCACGCCGCCGCAACCGATGGCGCGCAGCAAGCGCTCGTCGCCGATCTCGCCCCGCGCGATGCACGCGGTCGCGCCTTCGGCTGGCTCCACCTCGTCGTCGGCCTCGCTGCCTTCCCCGCCGCCGCCGGCTTCGGTGCGCTCTGGGAACACCACAGTCGCGCCACCGCATTCCTCGTGGCCGCCGCGCTCGCCGCGTTCGCCGCGCTCCTCTTGGCTGCGCTTTCGCGGCGGCTCGAGCGCACCCTTCTCACTTGATCACTTGAGCGAGACGAAAAACAGCTGCGAAGTTGAAGGCTTGCAGTTTTCTTGTGCCCGCACGGGACGCGGGTAGCATATGTGGTTACATGGGTACTTCTTCGCGTTCTTCACAGCCCCGAGAGGCTCGCGCCAGTGGTCGCGGCCGCGAGCTCCTCGGAATCGTGCTCCTCGCGTTCGCGCTATTTCTCGCGCTGGCGGTGCCATCACTGCAGTTCGGTGACGGCACGCTGGTCGGTCCGTTCGGAGGCTGGGTCGCGCGCCTCGCGTACGGCGCGCTCGGCATGGTCGCTTACCTCGGCATCGCGTTCCTCGCGCACGCCGCGCTCCGCGTGCTGAAGGAACGTCCAGTCTTCGGTGATCTCGCGGTCGGTCTCGGCGGTGGTCTCGGCGCGGTATCGCTCACCGTGTTGTTCGATCTCATCGGCGGTGGCTACCGCGTCGCCGGTCATCCCGCCGGCGGACTGGTCGGCTCGGTCGTCGACAGCATGTGCTACCGCGCGGTGTCGACCGCCGGAACGGTGCTGCTCACGCTGACCGGTCTCTTCGTTGCGATCGTCGCCACGACGCCGCTCGAGATGCGCACCATCGGTCGCGGCTGTGCAATCGCCGGTGACGCAGCTTGGCGTGGCCTCCGCTTCGCAGCGGCCGAGTGCGCTGCGTTCGTCGGCAGGGTGGTGCGTCGGATTCTCCCCGAGCATGCCGCGGGCATCGCACTCGAGGATGACGACGACGCTGCCGCCCCGCGCGCCCAGCTCGACGGCGACACCGTGCGCGTCGACGACCCTGGCGCCGATCCGCTCCCCGCCGCGCGGACACCCAAGCGCGGCCGCAAGCCGAAGGTCGACCCGAACGACGGCACCGCCGTGCCTGCGTTCATCGCCGCGCTCCCTGCGAACGACACCGCGCCGACCTTCGCTGCCGCGTTCCCCGCAGCGAGAGTCGTCGTCGACGACACGCTCCCTGCGCCGCGCCTCGAGCCGGTGATCGTCGAGCCGGTCTTTCACAAGGCCGCGCAGAAGGAGATGAAGGAGAAGGAGAAGAAGGTCGCTGCCGACCGCCCCGATTTCATCCCGCTCGGCGACGGCGTGTACCGCATGCCGCCGGTCTCGCTGCTGCGCTACGACGACACCGGCGTGCCGCTCGACAAGGAGCAGATGCTCGAGATGTCAGCGCGTCTCGTGAACGCGTTTGCCGACTACGGCGTGAAGGGCGAGGTGCAGGCGATCCGTCCCGGTCCGGTCGTTACGATGTACGAGTTCGTCCCGGCACCCGGTACGCGCGTCAACAAGATCTCCAACCTCGCCGACGATCTCGCGCTGCGGCTCGAGGCGGTGAGCATCCGCATCGTCGCGCCGATCCCCGGCAAGGCGGCGGTCGGCATCGAGGTGCCGAACCGCCAGCGCGAGATCGTCTACCTCAAGGAGATCATCGCCGACGACGTGTTCCAGAAGGCGCGCTCAAAGCTGACGATCGCGCTCGGCAAGGACATCGAGGGGCGGCCCGTCGCGGTCGACCTCGCGAAGATGCCGCACCTGCTCGTCGCTGGCACCACCGGCGCCGGCAAGTCGGTCGCGGTGAACGCGATGATCACGAGCATCCTCTACACCAGCACGCCCGAGGACGTGCGGATGATCATGATCGATCCGAAGATGCTCGAGCTCAGCATCTACGAGGGGATTCCGCACCTGCTGCTGCCGGTCGTGACCGACCCGAAGAAGGCGAACCTCGCGCTGCTCTGGGCGGTCGGTGAGATGGAGCGGCGCTATGGGCACCTCGCTGAGGCCGGCGTGCGCGACATCGGCGGCTACAACCGCAAGGTCGAGATGAAGAGCGCCATGCAGCAGGTCGAGGTGGCGATCGAGGACGACGAGGGGCGCGTACTCGAGAACACCACGCTCGACGCGGCCGCAGACTCGCGGCAGCTCGCGCTTCCGGTGCGCGCCAAGGCGCTGTCGGCCAAGAAGATGCCGTACATCGTCGTCGTCATCGACGAGTTCGCCGACCTCATGATGTGTGCGCCGAAGGAGGTGGAGCAGTCGGTCGCTCGCATCGCGCAGAAGGCGCGCGCATGCGGCATCCACCTGATCCTCGCGACGCAGCGCCCGTCAGTCGACGTGATCACCGGCCTCATCAAGGCCAACTTCCCGTCGCGGATCGCGTTCAAGGTCGCGCAGAAGAACGACTCGCGCACGATCCTCGATCAGAACGGCGCCGAGGCGCTGCTCGGACACGGCGACATGCTGTTCTCGGATCGCGGCGGCGCGATCCAGCGCGCGCACGGCTGCCTTGTCGAGGAGGGGGAGATTCACGCGGTCGTGGACTTCCTGAAGAAGCAGGGCAAGCCGGTCTACGACATGGACATCCTCAAGCCGCGCGAGGAGGACGAGGGCGGCGAGGGCGGCGAAGACGGCGGCGAGGACATGTCCGACGACATGTACGACAAGGCCGTGATGATCGTCGCCGAGACGCGCATGGCGTCAATCTCGGCGATCCAGCGGCGCCTGCGCGTCGGCTACAACCGCGCTGCGCGGATGATGGACCGCATGCAGAAAGAGGGCATCGTCGGCCCGCCCGATGGGCAGAACCGGCGCGAAGTGTTGATCCAGGCGGCCGGGTAGCGTACATGCCGACGCTGTAGGTGCTGTTGGTGTTGAGGTCGGCAGTGCGTGCCGACGGAGTGAATGCCGTCGGGGCGCCGCGCGTCTCCTTCGCCGAGATCGGAGACCGCCATGCTTGAGCTACTCCTCGCCATTGCCCTGCAGGTCGGTACCGCCAACCCAGTCGCGCCGCCTGCGAATCCGACCGGGACCGCCGCCGCCGTCGTCGTGCGCGTGCAGGCGTACTACCAAAAGATCGACAAGCTCCAGGCCAACTTTCGCCAGAGCTACACCAACGTGATCGTCGGGCGCACCTCGACCAGCGACGGTCGCCTCTACATCCAGAAGCCGGGCAAGATGCGCTGGTGGTACAGGACGCCCGAGGAGAAACACTTCTTCTCCGACGGTGAGACGCTCTGGGTCTACGACGTCCCGAACCAGCAGGTGTTCAAGCAGGTGCTCCGGGACCAGCTGCTGCCGGTCGCTGTGACCTTCCTCTACGGGCAGGGCGACCTCGCCAAGGACTTTGTGCCGGCGCTCGACCCAGGTCGCTACGGCGTACAGGGCGACGTCGTCCTCGCGCTCACGCCGAAGCAGCCGTCGGCGCAGTACAAGCGGCTCTGGCTGGTCGTCGATCCGACCGACTACCACGTCAAGGAGTCGATCATCCTCGACGGCTCGGACAACGTGAACCACTTCAAGTTCTCGCGCCTCAAGATCAACGCCGACGCCAAAGACGTGGTCGCCAAGACGTTCCGCTTCAAGCCTCCCAAGGGCGTGAAGATCGTCGAGCCGGGCGCTCCGGGCGCCAACGAGTAGCTGGTAGAGTCGGCGCGTGAGCCTCTCGCTCGCGCGTCACCCGCGCTTCGCCGGTCGCCCCGGTCCGCTCGTGCTCGCCGTGCTCGACGGTGTGGGGCTCGGTGCGCGTGACGAGGGGGACGCCGTCTGGCTCGCGCGCACGCCGACGCTCGACCGCCTGCTCGCTGGCGACATCGCCACCCGGCTGCGCGCCCACGGTCGCGCCGTCGGGCTCCCCTCCGACGCCGACATGGGCAACTCGGAGGTCGGCCACAACGCGCTCGGCTGCGGCCGCGTCTACGATCAGGGCGCCAAGTTGGTCGCGGGCGCACTCGCCGACGGGTCGCTCTTCGCCGGGCCCACCTGGCGCGCCCTCATCGAACGCGCCGGCGCCGGCAGCGGCGCACTCGGTGGCGCACTCCACTTCATCGGCCTGCTCTCCGACGGCAACGTCCACTCGCACCTCGCGCACCTCGAGGCGATGCTCCGCGAGGCCGCGCGCTCGGGCGTGCGTCGGCTCTTCGTCCACGCGCTCCTCGACGGCCGCGACGTCCCGCCCACCTCCGCGCTTATCTATGTGGACCGCATCGAGCGCGTCCTCGCCGAGGTCGGCGGCCGCATCGCGTCGGGCGGCGGCCGGATGCTCGTGACCATGGACCGCTACGAGGCCGACTGGAGCATCGTCGCGCGCGGCTGGGACGCGCACGTTCACGGCAGGGCACGCCGCTTCCCCTCCGCGCGGCAGGCGATCGACACCCTGCGCGCCGAGTCGCCCGGGCTTGGCGACCAGTTCCTCCCCGCGTTCGTCATCGACGAGCAGGGCGCCCCCATCGGCCCGATCACCGACGGCGACTCCGTCGTGCTGTTCAACTTTCGCGGCGACCGCGCCGTCGAAATCTCCCGCGCTTTTGACAACGGCCCCGAGTTCGCCCGCTTCGATCGCGGCCGCGTCCCCGAGGTCTGCTTCGCCGGCATGATGCGCTACGACGGCGACTTCGGCATTCCGCGCCGCTTCCTCGTCGAGCCGCCGGCCATCGACCGCACCATGGGCGAGTATCTCGTCTCCGCCGGCGTCCCACAGCTCGCCATCAGCGAGACCCAAAAATTCGGCCACGTCACCTACTTCTGGAACGGCAACCGCGGCGGCAAGCTCGACGACCACCTCGAGACCTGGATCGAAATCCCCTCCGACCCGCGCCCCCTTGAGGAGCGCCCCTGGATGAAGGCCGCCGAGATCACCGACCGCCTCATCGACGAGCTCCGCACCGGCCGCCACCGCTTCGCCCGCGTGAACTACGCCAACGGCGACATGGTCGGCCACACCGGCCACCGTGACGCCGCCATCGCCGCCGTCGAGTGCATCGACCTCCAGGTCGCGCGCCTCGTCGCCGAGGTCGAGCGCATCGGCGGCCTGCTCCTCGTCACCGCCGACCACGGCAACTGCGACGAGATGTACGAGCACGCCGGCAGCGAGGTCGTGCGCGACGCCACCGGCCGCCCGCAGGTGAAGACCAGCCACTCGCTCGCCCCGGTGCCGTTCGCGCTCTTTGACCCACTCGGTCGCGCCGGCGAATACACCCTCGACCCCGCGGTCATCCCCAGCGCCGGCCTCGCCAACGTGACCGCGACCGCGATGAACCTCCTCGGCTTCGCCCGCCCCGACGACGAGGAACCCTCACTCCTCCGGTTTGGTTAGCGGTCCACCAACCTAGGTCTTTGGCTCGAGCCTGGGACAGACGCCCCAGACCGGGCCGATAAAGGTGAGGTCGTAGCCGTCGCGCTGTTGTCGGCTCGTCAACTCCAGCGCGCATCCACGGTCACGGCGACGATGCGGCCGGAGAGCGCGGCGCAGCTGAGGGCGGGGGCGTCGCCGATGCCCACGGTGACCGCCTGGTCGGTGCGTGACGTGATGACCGTGGGCCAGAGCTCAATGAGCTCGCGCCAACCGCTGGCGCTCGTGCCTTTGAACCAGAACTCGATCGTGGCCGCGCCGAGCGTCGCCGCGCCGAGCGTCGCGACCGACGCCGTCATCGGTCTTCCTCAGCGTCGGCTGGTTCCCGCGTGAGTCGAGTCGCTACCTGATGGGCGGCCTCGAGGAGCTGCGCAGCTCCTCCTCCGCACGGTATGGAGCCGCCTTCATGCCCGAGCTCCCGTTGGCGGTCGACGACGACACCGTGGCCTTCCATCGGCTCGACGAGGACGCCGGCAACGAATCAGCCGATCTCGGCCCGGGACACTTCGACCTCGCGTGGACGGGGCCCAAGTGGGGCTTCTGCGGCCCGTAGCGGGCGCCGACCGCTACAGGTACGAGACCCACTCCGGGTAGCGGGGCGTCGCGCCCTTCACGACCTCGAAGAACGTGTCCTGCACGCGGCGGGTGATTGGGCCGGGCTCGCCCGAGCCGATGCGGCGGTCGTCGACCTCGCGCACCGGGGTCAGCTCGGCGGCGGTGCCGGTCATGAAGACCTCGTCGGCGCACCAGAGCTCGTCGCAGGTGAAGGTCTGTTCGCGCACCTCGATGCCGAGATCGCGCGAGATGCGGATCACGCTGTCGCGCGTGATGCCGGCGAGGATCGACGACGAGGTCGGCGCGGTGAAGATGGTGCCGCGCTTCACGATGAAGACGTTCTCGCCGGTGGCCTCGGCGACGTGGCCGCTGTGGTCGAGCATGATCGCTTCGTCGTAGCCGCCCTTGAGGGCCTCGCGCTTGGCGAGGATCGAGTTGGTGTACTGGCCGCAGATCTTCCCCTTGGTCATCGTGGCGTCGACGGCGCCGCGGCGAAACGACGAGACCTTGGCGCGGATGCCCTTCCTCAGGCCCTCTTCGCCGAGGTACGCGCCCCACTCGTAGGCGGCGATGACGGTGCGCACGGGTGGCTCGAGTGAGCCGAGGCCCATCGCGCCGTAGCCGAGGTAGACGATGGGGCGCAGGTACGCGGCGACGAGGTGGTTGGCGCGGAG
This sequence comes from Myxococcales bacterium, assembly GCA_009692535.1. Taxonomy (GTDB): domain Bacteria; phylum Myxococcota_A; class Polyangia; order Haliangiales; family SHYZ01; genus SHYZ01. Next base: position 16,716 of record SHYZ01000022.1, on the reverse strand, counting down.
GACCTCTTTGCACGCCTCGGTCACGGTGGCGCGGGAGAACGGCACGTCGATGGTGCAGATGTGGCAGCTGTCGAAGAGGCGGTCGATGTGCTCGGTGAGGCGGAAGACGCCGGTGCGACCGTCGGCGCGGTGGTAGGCGCGGATCCCTTCGAAGGCACCTAGGCCGTAGTGGAGCGTGTGGGCGAGAACGTGGTCCTTCGCCTCATCCCAGGGGACGAGCTTGCCGTCGACCCAGATGGAGTCGACCTTCTTGATGAGCGCCATGGCGAGAACCTAGCAAGCGCGCTCTCCGCGAAGCAACGCGAAAGGTCCACGGCGCTCGCGCGGTCACGCCTCGGGCGGCACCCCGAGCACGCGCAGGAATGCAGCGCGGACGTCGCGCGCGGTGTCGCGGTGCGTGCGTGCGAGGGCGGCGGCCGACGGGAAGCCGGCGCGGCGTGCGAGGCGGGTCATCTCGGCCTCGTCGATCGGCAGCGCGTGGGCGGGGCGGTCGTGCACGATGCGGAGGCGGTCCTCGAGGAGGCGCAGGAAGCGGTGGCCGTCGCAGAGCGCGTGGTGGTCGTCGGCGGTGAGCAGGCCCGCGGCGCGCGCGGCGTCGAGCGCAGGGAGCGTGCCGCAGACGAGGATCTCGGGGCGCGCGGCGCCGTGGACGAGCTGGAGGAACTGCAGGGCGAAGTCGACGTCGACGAGGCCGCCGCGGCCGGTCTTGAGGTCGTAGACGCCCTCGCGTTCGCGCGCGAGCTCCTTCTCCATGCGGGCGCGCATGGTCGCGATGGCGGCGGCGATCCGCTCGGGGGTCTCGCCCTCGCGTGGCGCACAGGCGAAGCGACGGGCCTCGACCTCGACGAGGGCGCCGAGGGTGGCGTCGCCGGCGACGGCGCGGAGCTTGAGCAGCGCCTGTCGCTCCCAGAGGCGCGCGGCACCGGCGTGGTAGTCACGCCAGCCGGTGAGTGAACTGACGAGCAGGCCCTGCTGGCCGCTCGGGCGCAGGCGGGTGTCGACCTCGTAGAGCCGTCCCGTGGCGAGGTGCGCGCCGAGTGCGCCGACGAGTCGCTGTGCGAGGCGCTGCGCGGGCTCGGCGGCGTCGGGACCGCCGTCGTGGACGAAGAGGAGATCGAGATCGCTCGCGTAGGAGAGCTCGCGTGCGCCGAGCTTGCCGAGCGCGAGCACAGCGACGGCAGGGAGCGGACCGTGGCGGCGGGTCGTCGCAGCGGCGACGAGGGCGAAGCAGCGGGTGACGCAGGCCTCGGCGAGGTCGGAGAGGGCGCGTGCGACCTCGTGCGGCTCGAGGTCACCGCCGATGTCGGCGAGCGCGACGCGCAGGACCTCTTCGGCGCGTGCGCGTGAGAGCTCCTCGAGCAGCGCTTCGTCGTCGCTGCTGTGCGGCCCGGCGGGCAGCGCGGCGAGTCTCGCCGTGAGGCGCGCGTAGACCGGCGCGTCGTCCTGCACGCCGCCGACGAGCGAGAGCGTGAGCTCGGGGCTCGCCGCGAAGGCGCGGCCGAGGAACGCGGAAGTGCCGAAGAGCGAGACGGCGAGGCGCAGCAGCGGGCGATCTTCGTCGAGCAGCGTGTGCAGCCAGGGCCCGGCGCCACCGAGATAGTCGACGAGGAAGCCGAGCGCCTGATCGGGATCGGGCGAGGCGGCGATCTCCTGCAGCAGCACCGGCGCGATGCGCAGGCCGGCCTCGGTCGGCGCGGGGCCGAACGGCGAGAGCGGCTTGCGGCGGAGCAGCCCGAGGTGGAACGCCGCCGCCTGCGGATCGGCGAAGCCGAGCTCGGCGAGCGCGCCCTGCGCAGGCGCGTCCTCGCAGTCGGGCGCGAGCAAGCGCGCGACTGCGGGCGGCGGCACGGCGGGCGTGCCGAGCGTGGCGAAGATTTCGGCGACCGCGTCGGTGTGCATGGCGAGCCGCGCACCGAGTTCACTCGCGTCAGCGAGGCCGAGACGTGCCGCGAGCACACCGAGCGCGACGACGTCGTGCGGGAGCTTTTGGGTCTGCCGGCCCGCTTCGAGCTGAAGCAGGTGCTCGACCTGGCGGAGAAAGTCGTACGCGTCGGCGAGGCGGCAGCGCTCGCGCTCGGCGATGAGGCCGGCGAAGAAGAGCCGCTCGAGCGCGCGCCGCGTGCCCCGCTCGCGCAACATCGGCAGCTTGCCGCCATGCACGAGCTGCAGCGCCTGCGCGAAGAACTCCACCTCGCGGATGCCGCCGGCGCCGAGCTTCACGTCGAAGCCGCGCTCGACGCCGCTGTCCGACTGCTCCTGCTTGATGCGGCGGTTCAGGTCCTCGACCTCGCGCACGACGCGGTGCGACGTGGCGCGCGGGTAGACGAACGGCTCGAGCATGCGGATCGCCTCGTCGCCGAGCGTGAGGTCTCCCGCCGACGGGCGCGCCTTGAGCCACGCCTGCCGCTCCCACGGTCGGCCCCAGGTCTCGTAGTAGCGCTCGGCCGCGAGCAGCGAGTTCACGATCGGGCCGCGCGTGCCCTCGGGGCGCAGGCGCAGGTCGACGCGAAAAACGTGGTCCTCGGCGGTGATCTCACCGATCGCCCGCGTGATCCGTCGTGCGAGCTGCGCGAAATAGTCGTGCAGCGCGAGCGCGCCGGCGCTGCCCGTGTCGGACGAGTAGAGGTAGATGAGGTCGATGTCCGACGAGAAGTTGAGCTCCTCGCCGCCGAGCTTGCCCATGCCGATCACGACGAAGCGGGCGCGCCGTGTGGTGCCGTCATTCAGTTGCTCGAGCGGCTCGCCGTGACGCGCGGTGAGCTCAGCGTCGTGGAAGCGGATCGCACCGTCGAGGGCGACGTCGGCGAGCCGGGCGAGCTCGCGCCCGACCTCGACCGGCGTGCCGAGGCCGAGCTCGCGTGCGCCGAGGCGCAGCATTTCCCGCGCGCGAAACTCACGCAGCCCGCGCAGCAGGTGGTCCTCGGTGGTCGCACCGACGAGGCGCAGCTCGAGCTCGGCGGCGAGTACTTCGCGCGGCTTTTCCCGACGCAGATGCGGATCCCGCGCCGCGTCGCAGAGTCGCGCAGGCGCACCGGCAGCGAGGGCCGCGAGGTATGGGGCGCGGGTGCACGAGAGCCACGCCAGCAGACGCGCGTCGGGACCGGCCGCAGCGAGCGCCGCCTCGTCGAGCCCGGCCTCGGCCAGCCGCTCGAGCAAGCGCCGCGCCCCGTCGGGATCGGGCGCGAAGCGAGCGTGCTCATGCAGGGCGACGCGTGGCGCCTCGGCGGCGGAACTCATGCTGTAGGCTGTGCAGCATGGCACACGGATCGGCGATCGCGATCGTCCTGGCGGCGGGGAAGGGCGAGCGGATGCAGAGCACCACCACGCCGAAGGTGCTCCACGAGGTCGCGGGGCGCGCGCTGGTGCACTGGCCGGTCGTGCTGGCGCACGAGGTCGGCGTGCGGCGCGTCATCGTCGTGGTCGGGCACGGGCACGCAGATGTCGAGGCTGCGCTCGCTCGACGCTTCGGTGACGCTGCGCCCGAGATCGCGCTGCAGCAGCAGCAGCGCGGCACGGGCGACGCGGTGGCGTGCGCAGTGGCGCGGCTTGCTGACGGGCCCGACAACGCGCGCGTGCTGATCCTCTCCGGCGACGTGCCGCTCCTCAGGGCGTCGACGCTGCACGCGCTGTTCTCGTGCACCGGTCCACTCGCCTTCATCGCGACCCGTGCGCCCGATCCGACCGGCTACGGGCGCGTCGTGCGCGACGCTGACGGGCGCGTGCTCCGCATCGTCGAGCACAAGGATGCGACCCCGGCCGAGCGCGCGCTCGACGAGGTGAACGCGGGGATATACGCCGCCGACCTCGGCTTCCTGCGGCGCGAGCTTCACGGACTCTCCGCAGCGAACGCGCAGGGCGAGCTCTACCTCACCGACCTCGTCGCGCGCGCCGCCGCAGCCGCGCCGGTCGCCACCGTGCTCGCCCCGTTCGTCGAGGTGGCCGGCGTGAACGATCGCGTCGAGCTGGCCGCAAGTGACGCGCTCGCTCGCCGCCGCATCGCCGAACGATGGATGCGCGCCGGCGTGACCCTGCGCGCGCCCGACTCCATCGCGATCGACGCTGACGTAATCGAGATCGGCGCCGACACACTGCTCGGCGCGGGCGTCGCGCTGCGTGGCCGCACGCGCATCGGCTCCGGCGTGACCATCGACGTCGGCTGCGTGCTCACCGACACCGTCGTCGAGGACGGCGCGATCCTGCGCCCCTACACCATCGCGACCTCGGCAAAGATCGGTCCGCGCTCCGTCGTCGGCCCCTTCGCGCACCTGCGCCAGGGCAGCGAGCTCGGCGAGGCGGTGCACGTCGGCAACTTCGTCGAGACCAAGAAGACCCGCCTCGGTCGTGGCGCCAAGGCGAACCACCTCTCGTACCTCGGCGATGCGGAGATCGGCGCGCGCGTGAACGTCGGCGCCGGGACCATCACCTGCAACTACGACGGCGTCGCCAAGCACGTCACCGTGATCGAAGAGGGCGCGTTCATCGGCTCGAACACGGCGCTCGTCGCCCCGGTGCGCGTGGGGCAGGGCGCGACTGTCGGCGCGGGCACGACGGTGACGCGCGACGTGCCGGCCGGTGCGCTCGTGGTCAGCCGCGCCGAGGAGAAACAGATCGCCGGCTACGCAGCCCGCAAGGCCAACGCAAAGCCGAAGTCGCGTTGACACTTTTCTCCGCTGCGTGCTACCTCAACTGGCTGAAATCACCACTCAGGAGGCTTCCATGGCTACCGTCCCACAGAGCGCGACGCATCTCTTCGACGAGCTCGTCCCCACCGCCCTCGCGAATCATCCCGACAAGGCGCGTGAGGTCAACGCGATCTACGGCTTCAAGATCACCGGCGACGGTGGTGGCGAGTGGACGGTCGACCTCGCTGGCGAGGCGCCGAATTGTGTGAAGGGCGACACCGGCAAGGCCCAGTGCACGATCGAGGTCGCGCACGAGGACTTCACCCAGATGTTCTCCAACCCGCAGCTCGGGATGCAGCTCTACTTCCAGGGCAAGCTCCGCGTCACCGGCGATCCGATGCTCGCCACCAAGCTCCAGAAGTTCTTCGAGCTCGCCGGACAGGTCTAACCGGCCCCGCGCATGGCCGCGCGACCGCTCGCCGGGATCCGCGTCCTCGACCTCACCCGCCTCTACCCGGGTCCCTATCTCACGCTGGTTCTCGCCGATCTCGGCGCTGACGTCGCGAAGGTGGAGGACCCGCGGCTCGGCGACTACCTGCGCGAGCTCCCGCCGGCCCGTGCCGGGCTCTCGGGGCGCTTCCTCGCGCTCAACCGCGACAAGCGCTCGCTCGCGCTCGACCTCAAGCACCCCGCCGGGCGCGAGGTGCTGCTGCGCATGGTGGAGCGCGCCGACGTCGTCGTCGAGAGCTTCCGCCCTGGTGTGCTCGATCGCCTAGGCGTCGGATGGAGCACGCTCTCGGCGCGAAATCCGCGCGTCATCCTCTGCTCGATCAGCGGCTACGGGCAGACCGGGCCGTACCGCGAACGCGCCGGGCACGATCTGAATTACATCGCGCTCGCCGGCGTGCTCGCGATGACCGGCGCGGCGGGCGGTGCGCCGGTGCTGCCGGGTGTGCAGCTCGCCGACCTCGCGGGCGGCGCGATGTGGGGCGCGGTCGGGATTCTCGCCGCGCTCGTCGGCCGACAGGCGACCGGGCAGGGGCGTCACCTCGACATCTCGATGACCGAGGGAGCACTCACCTTGCTCGCCGCTGAACTCGGCAGCATGGCGGTCGGCGGCGCGGCACCAACGCGCGGCGCAGGGACCCTCAACGGCGGGCTCGCCTGCTACGGCGTCTACGCCACCGCCGACGGAAAGTACCTCTCGGTCGGTGGCCTCGAGCCCAAGTTCTGGGCCGCGTTCAATCAGGCGATCGGGCGCAAGGTCGATCTGTCGGAGCTGATCTTACCGCCCGAGGGTCAGGCGCGCGTGCGTGCCGAGGTGCAGACGATCCTCGCCACGCGCTCGCGCGACGCGTGGATGGCGACGTTCGCCAAGACCGACGCCTGCTGCGAGCCGGTGCTCGAGCTCGACGAGCTCGCCGCGCATCCGCAGCACCGCGCGCGTGGGCTCTTCTTCACGACCGATCACCCTGGCGTCGGACCGGTCGAGCAGCTGCGCACCCCGGTCGGCGAGGCAGCGGCGACGCGACTCGCGCCCAAACTCGGCGAGCACTCGAACGAGCTGCTTGGCGAGTACGGCTTCTCCGACAGTGAAGTCGCCACGCTGCGCGGCGACGGCGTGCTCGGCTAGCGCGGCAGGAGCAGATTTTCCCTGTGATACGCTAGCGGCGATGGTGGTTGGCGCGCGCGTCTGGCTCCTCGCTGTGCTGGGTTGCAGCGGCCCACCGGCGCTGGCACCGGGCGATGGCGGAGGTCCCGATGGTGCCGCACTCAGCGACGCGGGCATCCCCGTCACCAGCGATGGCGCGATCGACGGCCCGAGCTGTGCGCCGTTCACCGCGCTCGAGAGCCCCGACGTCTGCCGGCCATGGGCGGGCGTGGTGATCGGGGCGAGCGTCACGCCGCTCATGGCCACCGCGATCGATGGTGTGGTGCTGCCGGAAGCGCTCGGTCACGACTTCATCATCGACACCCGGCTGCTGTCCGACGGACCGCACGAGCTCACGCTCACGCCGGGCGGCACCGCGCAGTTCATCGTCGAGAACGGTCTGCCGGTCGCGCCGCCGTTCACCGGACAGTTTGTGGACGTGACCGTCGCGAGCGGGATCTTGGCCACCGAGTCTTTTCCAGTGCGCGCGAATCCGGTCAGCGCCATCGCCGTGGATCTTGATGGCACCGGTGGGGTCGACGTCGTCGCGTGGCGCTACAGCCGGCTGCGCGCCTGGCGCCAGACGACGACGCTCGCGTTCGTGCCGTTTGGACCGGCGCTCGACATCGTCGTGCAGGCGGCCGGCTCAGGCGACCTCGACGGCGACGGCCGCCCCGAGATCGTTGCTGCGGGTGATCGCCTCCACATCTTCGCCGCGGGCCCGGGCAGCACGGCGTTGCGCGCAGTGGGCACCTTCCCGACGGGGGGCGGACACGACTATCGCTCAGTCACGTTCGCCGACATCGACGCCGACGGCCTGCTCGATCTCGCGATCGGCGACTTCTCGCCGACCGGGCGGAGCCTCGTGCTGCGCAACGAGGGGAACCTTGTCTTCCGCGACATCACTAACGCACTCGGGCTCGCGATCCCGGGCGGCAAGACCTACAGCCTCGCGATGGATGCGCCGACTGGCGACGGTGCGCTCGAGGTGTGGGCGTACGAGGATGGCGGCCGCGAGCCGTTCACCGCACGGTTTCGGTTCGTGCCCGGCGTCGACCTCCCTGTCGTCGAGAGCCAGTGGACCTATCCGTTCATCCAGCCGATGGGGAGCGCGTGGTTCGATGTCGACCGTGATGGCGCGCTCGAGCTCTGGCTCTCCGGGGACAACTCGTCGCCAATCTACGCTGCGCCCACGTACGACCACTCGGTCACCGCGCATCTTGGGGCTGAGGCGATCCTCGGCGCCGTCACCAACCGGACCGTCTCGGCGTGGGCGATGGCGCTCGTCGACTTCGATCTCGACGGCCAGGCCGACTTTTACCGCACCAACGATCCGTCCGATCCGGCGGGCGAGCCCGGCGACGCACGTGACACGCTCTGGTGGCGTGCGCCGAGCGGCCGGTTCATCGACGTCGCCGAGTTGGTGGCGCTCGGTGGCGTGCAGAACTGTCGCAGCGTATTTCCCGCCGATCTCGACGCCGACGGCGATGTCGACCTGCTCGTGGGATGCGCCCCGGGACTGCGCGTGCTGCGCAACGATCTCGTCGATCCGGCGCCAGCACGCAGGGTCGTACTCCGCGGCACGAGCTCAAACACCGACGGTGTGAACGCGCGTATCACCGGACCGGGCGGCGAGCTGCGGCTCGTGCGCGGCGGCGGACAGCCGTTCGCCGGAGGGGTCGTGCAGGAGGTCCTCGCCGCGAACACCGGCACCATCACCGTGGCGTGGCCGAGCGGCGTGGTGCAGACCGTCGCCGTCGGTGCCGGGCGCGTCATCAACGTCATGGAGCCCGAGGTCGTGCGCGTCATGCCGCGGTGGACCGGCTCGGGGAGCTCGGTGAGCGTCGAGGTCGACCCCGAGGCGTTCGGCGCGCCGCCCGGCAGCGACGTGGAGATCACGGTGAGCGCAGGCGTGTGGAGCCAGGCACCAGCGCCCGGGGCCGACGCTCGCTGGCGCGGAGAGCTCACGACACCGCCGGCGCCAGCGACGGTGGTGGTGTCCGTGGTCATCGATGGGGTCGCAGTCGGCGTGCGACCGCGGATCTTCGTCCGCTGATCCCAGGATGCTTGTTCCAGCGCGCGCCTACCTGATCGTTCTCGTCGGCTGCAGCGCCCCGCCCATGCATGCGCCTGCTGACGCGCGCGAGCAGCCCGACGCTGGCGGCGCTGTCGGTCCGTTCGACGCAGGCTCTGGTGGCTCGCCGATCGACGCCATGCTCTGCCCGCCCTCCTCGGTGCTGCAGGAGCCCGAGCTGTGTCGCCCGTGGGCCGGCGTCGTAATCGCCGTCGCTCGAGCACCGGTCACTTCGTTCGCGATCGATGGCGTCACTGGCGCTGTGCCGATCTTCGGTCGCATCCTCGCCGTGGACACCCGGCTGCTCGACGACGGGCCCCACGAGCTCACGCTCTCGCCAGCGGGCTCGGCCCAGTTCCTCGTCAGCAACGGCACGGTGAGCGAGCCCGGCTTCTCCGGCCGGTTGGTCGATGTCACCGACGCGACCGGCATCGCAGCCGATGAGCCCTTCTCGTCCACCGTCTATCCGGCCGGGGCGATCGCGGTGGACTTTGACAGCGACGGTCTGCTCGACGTGGTCTCGTGGCGCTCCGACACGCTCACGGCGTGGCGTCAGACGGCGCCGCTCACTTTCGTGCCGTACGGTCCCGCGCTGTCGATGCGGGTGCACGCGGTCGGCGCAGGGGATCTCGATGGCGATGGTCGTCCCGAGGTCGTCGCGGTGGGCGACCGCGCGCAGCTCCTGGCAGTGGTCCCCGGCCGCGTTGGGCTCGTCGATGTGGGCGTCATCCCGAGGGAGACCGGGCACGACTATCGCTCGGTCACGCTCGCCGACCTCGACGCCGACGGCCTGCTCGACATCGCCGTCGGCGATTTCGCGCCGGGCGGTCGGAGCCTCGTGCTCCGCAACGAAGCGGCGCTCCGCTTCGCCGATGTCACCGACGAGCTCGGGCTCGCGCTGCCGGACGGTCGGACTTACGGAATCACCATCGACGAGCCCGCTGGCGACGGCGCGCTCGAGGTGTGGGCGTACGAGGACGGCGGCCGAGAGCCGTTCACGACGCGCTTCCGGTTCGTGCCCGGGCCCGATCTTCCGATCGTCGAGAGCACGACGACCTACGGGCTCTTCGCCCCGATGGGGAGTGTCTGGTTCGACGTCGACGGGGACGAACGGCTCGAGTTGTGGCTCGCCGGAGATTTCTTCTCACCGATCTACACGCCGCCTGCATACGAGCGTTCGGTCGCGCCGTTCCTCGGTGCCGACGCGATCCTCGGCGCAGCCACCGGCACACCGGTCTCAGCGTGGTCGATGGCCCTCGTCGACTTCGATCTCGACGGGCGCCCCGACGTGTTCAGGGTCAACGATCCGTCGGTCGAGGACCGCGACCACACCGAGGGACGCCACACGCTCTGGTGGCGCGCGCCCGACGGGAAGGTGCAAGACGTCTCCGCCTTGGCGGGCCTCGGCGGTGTGCAACCGTGTCGGGCGGTCTACCCCGCCGATCTCGACGGCGATGGCGACGCCGATCTGCTGGTCGGGTGCGCCGCAGGGCTGCGCGTGCTGCGCAACGACCTCACCGATCCGGCGCCGGCGCGCAGGATCGCGCTCCACGGCACGAGCTCGAACGCCGACGGCGTAAACGCGCGCGTACGTGGCCCCGGTGGCGAGCTGCGCCTCGTACGCGGTGGCGGCCAGCCGTTCGCCGGCGGTGTGGTGCAGGAGATCCTCGCGGCACCGGCCGGCGTGATCACCGTCTCGTGGCCGAGCGGTGTGGTGCAGACGGTCGCGGTCGGGGCTGGTCCGGTCGTCGACGTCGTGGAGCCCGAGGTGGTGCGCGTTACGCCGCGGCGTGTGAGCGCTGGGAGCGCGGTCAGCGTCATGGTCGACCCCGAGGCGTTCGGCGCGCCGCCTGGCAGCGACGTGGCGGTGAGCGTGAGCGCGGGTACATGGAGCCAGCCGCTCATGCCGTGGCCCGATGGGCGGTGGCGTGGCGCCCTCGTGGCTCCGGCGGCGCCAGCGACGGTGGTCCTGTCGGTGCAGATCGATGGGGTCGCAGTCGGCGTGCGACCGCGGATCTTCGTTCGCTGAGGCTACTTGCCGCCGCCGACCGGCAGCGGGTGCGCGAGCTCGACCTCGGAGGCGCGCACATACGACGGCGCGCTCGTGACGAGCTCGTCGCCCGCGCCGGCTTCGTGGCGCAGCAGCGCGAGGCGGCAGACGGCGAGTGCGCGTGGCGTCGCGCGTGCGCCGGGCAGGAGTTCGCCGAGGCGTGCTGCGGCCTCGGGGTAGGCCCGCGCTCCATCCCCGACGACGAACACCTGCCTGCCCGCTGCGGCGGCGCGCACGCGCTCCTCGAGGGCTACCGGCGCGATCACCAGCTCGTCGAAGAGCGGCGCAAGCGGAGCGGTGCAAAAGAGTCCGGCGTAGACCTCGCTCCGCCGGGCGTCGAGCAGCGTGAGTACGAGTGCGTGCGGCCCAGCGTGTTCCGCCGCATCGAGCGCGAGCGCGGCGAGCGAGGAGGTCACGAGCAGCGGCTTGTCGAGCGCGAACGCGAGTCCCTTTGCGGTCGCGAGGCCGATCCGCAGCCCGGTGAACGAGCCGGGCCCGGCGCCGCACGCGAGGAGATCCACGTCGGCCGCGCGCAACCCCGCCGCAGCGAGTGTCTCCGCGAGGAGCGGTAGCAGGCGCTCCGAGTGCGTGGTGACGAGCGCCTCACGCTCGGCGAGCAGCGTGCCGTTCGCGAGCAGCGCGACCGACGCCACCTGCGATGAGGTCTCGATGCCGAGGACGATCATCGATCCACCACGTATCGCACGAGGTCGTTCTTGAGTGCGAGCAGCGTCAGCCCGACGAGGACCAGCAGCCCCGCGAGCACCGCAGCTTCTCGCACCCGCGCGGAGAGCCGCTTTCTGCGCGCGGCCTCCACCGCAAAGAGCAGCAGGTGGCCACCGTCGAGCACGGGGATCGGGAGCAGGTTGAGCAGCCCGAGGTTCACGCTGATGAGCGCGACCATCAGCATGAACGAGTCCCATCCCTTTGCGCCCGAGACCGCCGCGAGTTGATAGACCATGAACGGGCCACCGACCGAGCCGTCAGGAGTCTGGCCGCTCAGGATCGCGACCATGCCGCGCGCGGTCTCGACGATGGTGGCCACGGTGCGTTCGACTGCGTGGCGGGTCGCGTAGAGGAACCGCCCGTCGAGTGGGACGAGTTCGATCTGGCCGGGCTGGACCTCGTGGCGCGCGCCGAGGACAAGCTCGTCACGCGCGTTGCCGTACTCGTCGACCACGCGGCGCTGCTCCTGCATGACCTCCGCTTCGTGCGTGCTCGCGCCGCGCTCGACACCTGAGCGGAGCCAGGCGATCCGGTGTGAGCGCTCGGGCGCATCGAGCAGCGCTTGGTCGAACTGGCGCCATGACCCGACTTTCTCGCCGCCGAGCGTGGTGACGAGATCGCCCGCGCGCAGCCCTGCACGCGCGGCGGGGCTGCCCGCGACCACATCGGCGACAAACAGGTCGGCCGAGAGCAGCCCGGTAAAGAGCGTGGCGCGGCCGGGCTCGGTCCAGACGCGGTCGGGCACGAGATCGGTCATGCCGGGTTCGTAGAGGCCGAGCGCGACACCGCCGATCTGCGTCTGTCGCGGGCGCAGGTAGGCGATGGTTGCGCGACGGTTCTCGCGGCCGAGCGCGCGCTCGAGATCGGCGAACGACGCGACGCGCACGCCGGCGACGGCGATCACGATGTCGCCAGTGCGGAGCCCTGCGCGCCACGCAGGTGAGCCTCGGTCGAGCACGCCGATCCGGGCACGCGGCCGCGCTTGGGCGACGCCGACCTGGCTGCGCTCGAGCGGGGCGCCGGCGCGGCTGCGCAGTGTCTGCCTGCGCGGCTCGAGGGTGAACGTCAGCTCCTTCTCACCGCGACGAACCGTCACCGGCAGGCGTTCGCCCGCGCCCGCCTCGACCGCGCGCTCGAAGTCCTCCCAATAGCCGATCGGATCGCCGTCCACCTCGACGACGCGGTCGCCAGCAACGAGGCCCGCGGCAGCGGCGGGACTGCCGGCGAAGACCTCGCCCAGCACCGCCGCAGGGAGCTCGGTGTGACCTTGGAAAAGGTAGAAGTAGATCAGCAGCGGGCAGAGCAGGTTCGCGAGCGGGCCGGCGAGGACGATCGCCAGTCGTGCGGGCAGCGCTCGCTCGGAGAACGCGCGCGCTTTCTCCTCGGGCGGGACGCGCTCGGCGGGGTCTTCACCGAGCAGACGAACGTAGCCGCCGAGCGGCACGCAGCCGAGGCGAAGCTCGGTCTCACCGAGTTGTGCGCGCAGCAGCGGCGGGCCGAAGCCGAGCGAGAAGGTGACGACCTTGACGCCGACCAACTTGGCGGCGATGAGGTGCCCGAGCTCATGAGTCGCGACGAGGAGGCCGACGAGCAGCAGGAAATACGCGACCGACACGGGCTGCGATCCATGGCACCCGTCGCCACGGTCGTCAACGGGTGACCGGCCCGTCGGCGCGACGCGGCATGCCCGGTGCTATGCTGGCCGGGCCGATGGCCGTTCCCACCGCCAAGAAGTCCGACGCTGCGGCGGCTGAGCCCGATGATCTGTTGTCGGAGCTCGAGCTGGCGATCGATCGACTGCGGTCCCGCTACGAGCAGTACTTCATGGGCATCGAGAAGGTGGAGCCGCAGACCACACGGCGTGAGGTGGTGCGCGCGATCGGCGCGTTCCAGAAGCTCGACGTGCGCTCCACCGGTGCGCGCTACCGCTTCAACTCGCTGAACCAGAAGTTCATGACCTTCCAGACCTACTGGAACCGGACGATGCGCGCGATCGAGGCTGGCACCTACGCACCGCATGTGGTCCGCGCCGGGCAGCGAGCGGCACGCGAAGGGAAGGAGATGCCCGACGAGGTGATGCGCGCGTTGCCGGCGCGGTTGCGCGCGCAGATTGAGCGCGAGCGCGAGCAGGTCGCTAAGCGCGCGGCGACTGGGTCGTCGCCGGCGGGGCGTGCTGCGCCGGCACCTGCCGCGCCGCGGCCTGCCGCACCGCCGCCGGTCGCGCCCGAGGTCGCGCGGCTACACCGCGAGTTCGTTGAGGCGCGGCGGCAACTCGGGCAGGACGCCTCCGCGATCACGACGGCTCAGATCGCCGCGACAGTCGCGAAGCAGACCCAGACGATCCTCACGCAGCACGGTGGGAAGAGCGTCGACTTTTCCGTCGCGGTAAAGGACGGCAAGGTCATTCTTCGGGCGACGCCGAAAAAGTAGCCGCCGTGCGCGGCGGCGGCGCATGCCCCTCGCGCCAGAGCGCCTCCTCGATGCGCGCCAACAGCGGCAGCAGCGTGGCGGGCGACAGCGCGGAGACGGCGACCGCGTTGTGCTCACGCATCAGGCGCTCGGCGTCGTCGGGCGCGATCAGGTCGGCCTTGTTGAGCACGAGGAGCCGGGGCTTCTCGGCGAGGCCGAGCTCGCCGAGGATGCGCTCGACCGCCTCGAGCTGCCCGTCTTGGCGGGCGTCGGCGGCGTCGATCACATGGACGAGCAGGTCGGCGTCGGAGAGCTCCTCGAGCGTGGAGCGGAACGCACGCACGAGGTCCTTGGGCAGCGCGCGGATGAATCCGACGGTGTCGGTCAGCACGACCTCACGCTCCTGTGGGAAGCGCAGGCGGCGGCTGGTCGGATCGAGCGTCGCGAAGAGCCGATCCTCGACGAGCACCGCGGAGCGGGTGAGCGCGTTCAGCAGGGTGGACTTGCCGGCGTTGGTGTAGCCGACGATCGCGACGATCGGTACACCGGCGCGACCGCGACGGGCACGGCGGACGGCGCGGTCGTGGCCGAGTTCGGTGATCTGCTGTTCGAGCCGGGTGATCCGCTCACGCGCACGGCGACGGCTGACCTCGAGCTTGGTCTCGCCCGGGCCGCGCCCGCCGATGCCGCCGGTGAGGCGAGACATCATGGTGTTCTTTTCGACCAGCCTCGGCAGCGCGTAGCGCAGCTGGGCCAGCTCGACCTGCAGCTTGCCGTCGCGGCTGCGTGCGCGTTGCGCAAAGATGTCGAGGATCAGCATCGTGCGATCGAGGACCTTCACCTCGGTGAAGTCGCTGATCGCGCGGGCCTGCCCGGGCGTGAGGTCGGGGTCGAAGACGAGCAGCTCCGCGCCGAGCTGCATCGCGCGCAGCAGGATCGTTTCGAGCTTGCCGCGCCCGACGAGGTAGCGCGGATCGGCGTCGGTCCGTCGCTGCAGCACGGTGCCAACCACGCGCACGCCGGCCGTGCGGCAGAGCTCGCGCAGCTCGGCGACGCGGCCCTCGGTGTCGTGCTCGCGCCCTAGCGTGACGTGCACGAGCAGCGCGCGATCCGTGCCGGTGTCGGTCGACGCGACGCGGTCGACCGTGCGGGCGAACTCATCCTCGAGCGATCGGATGAGCTCGGCACAGTCGATCCCGAGGGCGTGCGCAGGCGCCGGTGGCAACAGACGGAACGGCGGCGCGTCTGCGTCGGCGCCAGGCGGCAGCAGGTGGGCGACATGGACGAGGCCGGCGAGCCCGTCCGACTCGACGAGGATCGCGGCCACGAGATCCAAGCGCAGCAGGGCGAGGTCGGTGAGGTCGTCGTTCGTGAGCGCTTCACCGCGCAGGTGCGTGTGGACGAGGCGAAGGCCGCGGAAGCGGCCGCGCGCGGCACGAAGGCGGCCGACATCGGGGAGGAACAGCTTGTGTGCGTCACCGACGACGACGTGGTCGATCTGGCCGCGCCGGTCGACCAGGATGCCGACCTGCCGGCCGACCTCGGTGGAGCACTCGCAGAGGAAGGTGGCGAGCTCTGCTCCGACGATTTCACCAGGCGCGACGCGGCGCCGGTAGATGCGCTCGAGCAGACGGAGTTGGCTCGGCTTGAGTCCGGCGAGGTTGCCGGTGACCTCTGGCATGGGCTGCGGGGCGTGGGGTAGGGCGGGTCAGTCGAAGGTCGCAGGTCGAAAGTGCTAGCGGGCCTCGACGTCGTCGTCGCCGCCTAGCACCGGCACGTCAACGATCGGCGTGTCGGAAACCTCGGTGGCCGACTCGCCAGTCTCGTCGAGCACGGTGAGCGCGACGGCGAGCGCCTGCTTGGCGCGATGGACCAGCGCAGCGTCGGTGCGAACGCGGTGGTGCGCGCGCAGCACCTGCTCCTCAGCGGCGGTCTTCTGCACTTCGAGGTCAGCGATGTCCGCACGGAGCTCGACGAGCCGCGCGTCGCGGGCGGCTCGCTGCTCGGAGGCCTCGGCGAGTGCGGCATCGCGGTCTGCGATCGCGCTCTTCGCGCGGGCGTAGGCCTCCTCGTAGCGCACAAGGTCACGATCGCGGGTCGCCACCTGCTCGCCAAGCGCGGTGACTTGCGCATTGGCGTCGGCGAGCGACTGCTCGAGTCCCGTGATCTCGCCGCGCAGCGTGGCCGCGGTCTGAGCGTGTACCGCTGCGCGCTCGGTCTGCTCCGCGTCGTGGCCTGCGGTGAGCCGACCGAGCTCGTGCGCCCGTCGCTCGTCGGCCGCCGAGAGTTCCTGCGTGCGGCGGTCGTCGAGCGCGGCCAGCTCGTGGACGCGACGCCGCTCGCTGTCGGCGAGCGCGCGGGTCTCGTGATCCTCGCCGGCGGCCTGCTGCGCTGCAAGCGCGGCGGTGAAGGTCGATCGGTCGGCTTCGGAGCGTGCGGCATGGTCCGAAGCCTGCGCGCCGAGGTCGTCTTCGCGCCGCTGCGCGAGCGCGGTGAGCGCTGCGTCATGGCGCGCGGTGGCCTCACGTTGCTCGGAGCGCCGACGTTCCTCGGCAGTGCGGAGCGCGGTGTCGTGCTCGTCTGCAGTCCGAGCGGTGGCCGCGGCCTGCGCCGCGCTCGACTCCGCTCGTTCGTGTGCGTGCGCGGACTCGAGCGCGACCCGTGCCGCGGTGTGGCGCTCGTCGAGTGCGCGCGTGGCCTCCGCGTGCTGCCGCTCGCTCTCCCCCGTGGCCTCCGCGTGGTGCCGCTCGAGTGCGCGCGTGGCCTCCGCGTGGTGCCGCTCGCTCTCCCCCGTGGCCTCCGCGTGCTGCCGCTCGCTCTCCCCCGTGGCCTCCGCGTGCTGCCGCTCGCGCTCCCCCGTGGCCTCCGCGTGCTGCCGCTCGCGCTCCCCCGTGGCCTCCGCGTGCTGCCGCTCGCGCTCCCCCGTGGCCTCCGCGTGCTGCCGCTCGCGCTCGGCGAGCCGCATGTCGCGCTCGGCGAGCCGCATGTCGCGCTCGGCGAGCCGCGTGTCGCGCTCGGCGAGCCGCGTGTCGCGCTCACGCTCGGCGTCGGCGAGCGCCACCATTCGCTGCTCCTCGAGCTCGCGACGCTGGCCAGCGAGCTGGGCCTGTCGCTGCCCGTCGAGCGCCTCCAGCTCCGCTGTGCTCTGCGCCTCGAGCGCGGCGATACGCTCAGCTGCCCCCGC
>SHYZ01000021.1 GCA_009692535.1 Myxococcales bacterium | reverse complement strand
GCGCCGCCCGTAGCGCCGCCTGCGCCGCCTGCGGTGCCATAGGCCGCGCCGCCCGCGCCGGCCCGACTCGGTGTAGCTTCACGATCAATGGGCGACCTCGACCCGCGCGCGTTCCCGCTTCGTGGCCGTCGCGTCGTGCTCGGCGTGGGCGGGGGCATCGCCGCGTACAAGGCCGCCGAGCTCGCGCGGCTTCTCATGGGAGCCGGCGCGGAGGTGCGCGCTGTGATGACGCCGGCCGCGCGCGAGTTCCTCACGCCGCTCACGCTCCAGACGCTCACCGGGCACCCGGTCGGGACCGACCTCTTCGACCTCGGGCAGGAGTCGGAGATTGGGCACATCCGCCTCGCCGAGCAGGCCGACCTCGTGATCGTCGCGCCGGCCACCGCCGACCTGCTCGCGCGCATGGCGAGCGGCATGGCGAACGATCTGCTCACCACGCTGCTGCTGGTCACGCGCGCGCCGGTGCTGCTCGCGCCGGCGATGAACGTGCACATGTGGTCGCACGAGCTGGTGCAGGAGAACGTGCGTCGGCTCGTCGGCCTTGGGCGCATTCACCTCGTCGGGCCCGACGACGGTTGGCTCGCCTGCCGCATGACCGGGCCGGGGCGTCTCGCCGAGCCGGCGGACATTTTGGAGGCGGCGGGGCGGCTCCTCGTGCCGCACGATCTCGCGGGACGGAGCGTGCTGGTCACCGCGGGGCCGACGCACGAGGCGCTTGATCCGGCGCGCTACCTCGCGAATCGCTCGAGTGGAAAGATGGGGTACGCCCTCGCGCGTGCGGCGGCAGCGCGGGGCGCTCGCGTCACGCTGGTCACCGGGCCGACCGCGCTCGCGGCGCCGCTCGGCGTGGCGGTCGTGCGCGTGACCACCGCGCTCGAGCTCGAGGCAGCGGTCTCGTCGCGTGCGGCCGAACAGGATCTCGTGGTGATGGCGGCGGCAGTCGCTGACTTCCGCGCGGCACGCGCCGCGACGAAGAAGCTCAAGAAAGCGACGCTCGGCGCAACGCCGACGATCACGCTCGCAGAGAATCCCGACGTGCTCGCTGGCCTCGGTCGCGCACGCGCTGAGCGGGGCGCGCGGCTGCCGGTGCTGGTCGGATTTGCGGCCGAGACCGGGCGCGTGACCGACGAGGCGCGGCGCAAGCTCGTCGCCAAGGGGTGCGACCTCATCGTCGGCAACGACGTGTCGCGAAGAGACGCCGGCTTTGCGACCGACACCAACCGGGTCACGATCGTCGGCCCCGGCAAGAAGCTGGCGCGCGTGCCGCTCGCGACCAAGGATGAGGTCGCGCACCGAATCCTCGACGCTGCTGCGGCGCTGGTCAGCGCGGCACGAAAGTAAGCTTGTCGTCGAGCGCGGCGCGGGTCACCGGCACCGCGGGTCCGTGCCGCCCGGGTCAGCGCAGCGCGTCGGCAAAGAGCGTGCGGAACGCGTTCTCGTCATGCGCGCCGCGTGCGGCCGCCACGGCGCGCCCGTCGCGCCCGAGCACCACGGTCCACGGCACAGCGTCGACACCGTAGGCGTCGCGGATCGCGTTGTCGCCGAGCAGCGCGGGTGCGGTGAGGCCGACGCGACGCGCGGTGTTGGCGATCACCTTTGCCGGCGCGCCGATCGCGACGGTGACGAGCACCAGCCCGCGCGGGGCGAGCTCATTGGCGACTTTCTGAAGCCCGGGCAACTCCCGGACGCAGGAGCCTCAGCCGGGGCTCCAGAAGTTCACGACGACGACCTTGTCGGCGAGCTCGGCGGTCTGAAAGTTCTTCCCGTCGGCCGTGCGGAGCGCGAGGCGGGCGAGCAGATCGGTGCCTTCGGGGAGCGGCACGTTGCGGGGACCGCAGGCGACGACTTGGAGCATTGTCGTCGCAAGGAGCACGACTGCGAGACGTCGTGCGCGGCTGCCGGGTGTCACGGCGGCAGTGTATACCTCGCCGGTAGGAGCGAACAGGTGGCCATTCCCGACGAGCCCGACGCGGGCGGCACGACCGATCCGCAGGACGAGCTGCGGCAGATCGCGGCGCAGGCGCGGGCCCATCTGGCCGCGCTCGGCGAGAAGCGGCTGACGCGCGTGCTGCGGGCTGCGGCGCCGGTCGTGAGTGTCGCGGCAGCTGCGAGTGGCGTGAGTGCAGTGAGTGCGGCGCGGGTCGTGAGCGCAGTGGGTGCGGCGGGGGGCGTGAGCGCGGCGGGGGGCGTGAGCCCGGCGGGGGTCGTGAGTGCGGCGCGGGTCGTGAGCGCGGCGCGGGTCGTGAGCGCAGCGCTCGTGCAGGTGCGTGAGGAGCTAGGCGACTGTCGACGATGCAAGCTGCATGCGACGCGGACGCAGATCGTCTTCGGCGCCGGCAGCGAGAGCGCGCCGCTGGTCTTTGTTGGCGAGGCGCCCGGCGCGAGCGAGGACGAGCAGGGTCTGCCGTTCGTTGGCGACGCCGGCCAGCTGCTCACACGCATGATCGAGGCGATGGGCTGGCGGCGCGAGACCGTCTACATCACCAACATCCTCAAGTGCCGGCCGCCGGGGAACCGGAACCCCGAGCCCGACGAGGTCGCCGAGTGCGAGCCGTTCCTCGCCCGACAACTCGGGGTGCTAGCGCCGCGGGTGGTCGTGGCGCTAGGCAAGTTCGCAGCGCAGAGCCTGCTCCGCACCGATGCAACGATCAGCTCGCTGCGCGGGCGCTTCCATGAGGTGCAGGGGATCCCGCTGATGCCGACCTACCACCCGGCTTACCTCCTGCGCACGCCGTCGGCGAAGAAGCAGGTCTGGGAGGATTTGCAGCTGGTGATGGCCGAGCTCGAGCGGCTCGGCGTGCGTGCCCCGGCGTAGTCCGCTGCCGAGGCGCGCGTTAGCGGCGCACCCAGCGGCCGACGCCGCAGTAGGTATGCACGTCGGCGAGCCCGTAGCGCGTCATCTGTGAGCGGGTGCAGGCGCAGATGTTGCCGTAGCCGCCGCTGGTTCCGCCGCCGCCGAAGTCGTAGGCGTAGGCGAAGCTGAAGTTCGAGTCGCCGCTCGCACCGTCGGGCGGATACCAGGAGCCCGCGCTGCCGGTGTAGCAGTCGTAGCCTTGGTGGACGCAGAGCAGCCCGGTCACCGCGTTGCAGACGTAGTGGGCCTGGCAGGAGTAGTCGCCGAGGACGCAGGGCACGCTCACGTTGGCATGCCCCTCGACGGTGATCACGAGGCCGCACGAGCCGGAGGCGCAGGAGCCGATGGCGCAGGCGCTGCCGCAGCTGCCGCAGTGGCTGTTGTTCGACGAGGTGTCGATCTCGCAGCCGTTGGCGTAGACGCCGTCGCAGTTGCCGCGGTTCGGCGAGCAGGAGGAGATCGCGCAGCCCGCGCCACCGCCGCAGCTGGTCACCGCGACGCCGGCGGGTGCTGGACAGAGCACGGCAGCCGCGCCGTCGTCAGCAATGCCGTCGCAGTTGTCGTCGAGGCCGTTGCAGCTCTCGATGGTGCCGCTGGTCGCGTCGCTGCAGGTGAGGGCGCCGGCGGTGCAGGTGGTGACGCCTTCGAGGCAGACGTCACTGTCGGCGCCGTCGCACGCAGCGCCGACCGTGGGGTCGCCGCTGCCGTCGCTCGAGGCCGGGTTGCAGTCGTCGTCGAGCGTGTTGCACAGGTCAGCCACGCCGGCGGTGAGATCGGTGCAGGCGAGCACGCCGCCCGTGCAGCTGTTGACGCCCTCGCGGCAGAGGTCGGAGTCGGCGCCGTCGCACGGTGCGGCGGCGAGCGGATCGGTGCTGCCGTCGGCGGTGATGGGGTTGCAGTCGTCGTCCACGCCATTGCACAGGTCGAGCGCGCTGCCCGCGCCGTCGGCGCAGCCGAGCGCGCCGCCCGCGCAGATGAACGCGCCGTCGGCGCAGAGGTCGGCGTCGGCGCCGTCGCAGGGTGCGCCGAGCGCCGCCTCGCCGCTGCCGTCGGTGGTGTCGGCATTGCAGTCGTCGTTGAGGCCGTTGCAGAGGTCGGGGGTGCCGCCGCTGCTGTCGCTGCAGGCGAAGAGGCCCGCACTGCAGGTCCAGGTGCCCTCGGCGCAGAGGTCGGTGTCGGCGCCATCGCACGCGGTCCCGAGCAGCGGGTCGCCCGAGCCGTCGGTGGTGGCGCCGCTGCAGTCGTCGTCGACGCCGTTGCAGAGGTCGAGCGCGAAGCCAGGCCCGTCGGTGCAGGCGAGCACGCCGGCAGCGCAGGCGAAGACGCCCTCCGCGCAGAGGTCGGCGTCGCTGCCGTCGCACGGCGTGCCGATCGTCGTCTCACCGGTGCCGTCGGCGGTGGCAGAGGTGCAGTCGTCGTCGAGGCCGTTGCAGCGCTCGACCAAGGTCGTGCTGCTGTCGCTGCAGGAGAGCGTGCCCGTCGAGCAAGACCACGCGCCCTCAGCGCAGAGGTCACCGTCGGTGCCGTCGCAGGCCGCGCCGACGAGCGCGTCGGCCGCGCCGTCGGGGGTGGTCGGGTCGCAGTCGTTGTCGAGGCGGTCGCAGAGATCGGGCGCTGCCGATGGCGCGTTGCAGCCGTGCCAGCCGCCGAGCGCGCAGAATTCGATGCCCGAGCCACAGCTGGTCGAGCAGGGGCGCACCAGCGACTCGTCGAGATCGCCGTCGCAGTCGTCGTCGACGGCGTTGCAGGTCTCGGGGGTAGCGCCGGTGGTGGAGACGCAGGACGGCGCGCCGCTGATGCAGTGCAGCGTGCCGGCGCCGCACGCGCCGGGGAGTGGGGCCGCGCAGGGGGCGCCCGAGCCGGGGTCGCCGTCGTCGATTGCGCCGTCGCAGTCGTCGTCGCGCCCATTGCAGCGCTCGACCTCGGGCAGCGCACAGCCGATCACCGCGCCGATGATCGGCAGGCGGAGGTCGGGGTCGTCGGCGTCGTCCGACCGGATCCTGAGCGACTCGGCAGGGACCGCGCCGGCGCCCAGGGTGCGCGAGTCGAGCGTGACGCGCGCGCGCAGCGCCTGACCGCCGGCCGAGAGCAGCACCGGCAACGTCGCGGGCGACTCTTCGCCGGTGCCGACGTCGACGAGCAGGAACTCCATGCTGAAGGCCCCGCCGAGGCCGGTCTCGTCGGTCACCTCGATGCTGCTGACCCCGAGCGGCGCGTTGCCGGTGCCGGCGTTGGTCACGTCGAGGTCCCGCGTGCGCAGGTCTCCAAAGGTCACGACGCCGAAGTCGACCACGGCGGGGCGTGCCGAGAGTCGCGGGGTGCCCTTGAGCTCCGACACCAGCGTCACCGGCACGATCGGCTCGTCGGCGTCGTCGGTCGAGAGTCGCAGCTCACCGCGGTCCACCTCGGCGTCCTGTTGGGTCAGCGTGACCGAGATCCGCAATGACTCGCCGGGCGCGATGCCGATCGTGACGAGGCCGGAGGGGGCCGCAGTGTACTCCGAGAGCGAGTCGTCCTCGATCACCTGCACGCGCGAGAGCGTGAGTTCGCCATCGCCGCGGTTCATGACCGTGAGTTCCTGCGTCACCTGCACGCCGAGTTGCGGGCTGCCGAAGTCGAGCGTGTCGGGGCTGACGTCGATTTCGGGCGCGCCGAGCGGCTCGCCGGCATCGCGCGGGGCGGAGCAGGCGCCACCGCTGCAGACCTCGCCGGAGGGACAGTCGTCGTCAGTCTCGCAGGCGTCGCCGACTGGCGGCGGGGCGGCACCGCCACATGCCGCGAGGAGTGCGATGACCAGCGCGAAGCAGGGAGTCGACAGACGAGGACGAGCGGGCATCGAGGACCTCCAGCGACGAGAGTAACGCCTGCTGCGGAGCGATGACAACGCGCTGCAGGCACCTGGTGCGCAAGGTGGCGCGGTTGACCTCGGGGCACACGCCGGCATAAGACCGTGCCCCATGTTGCTGCCGATCGACGACGCTGCCGTCGCAGAGTGCCGCGCTCACGCGATGGCGATCGCCACCGACGTGCAACGCTTCATCGACCGGCACACCACGGTGGCGATCGAGCGCACCGTGCTGCGCGCGTTCGGGGTCGACGGCGCTGATCCGGATGGCGTGCCGCTGGTGAACGCCTGCGTCGAGCGACACCGGGCCGCCGGGACGCTCGGCCGGGGCATCGCGACGTTTCTTGGGCGGCGCATCTGCCGTGGCGCCACCGACGCGCAGGAGGCGGCCGAGGCGATCGCCTACGGCGACGAGCTCGACGACGGCGAGGGCGGGCCGTCGACCGAGGAGGTCCGGCGCGCGCTCATCGAGCCGACCCGTCGCGGGATCGAGCGGATCGACGCGGCGCGCAGGCATCGCGACGCGGATCGCGCCCGGCTTGGCGTCGGCGGCGCGCCGCTCAAGTACGTGATCGTCGCGACCGGCAACATCTACGACGACGCCGATCAGGCGCGCGCGGCGGCGCAGGCCGGCGCCGACATCATCGCGGTGATCCGCTCGACCGCGCAGAGCCTGATCGACTACGTGCCGATCGGCGCGACCACCGAGGGCTACGGCGGCACCTGGGCGACGCAGGAGAACTTCCGCATCGTCCGCGCCGCGCTCGACGACGAGCAGGACAAGGTCGGCCGCTACCTTCATCAGGTGAACTACTCGTCGGGGCTCTGCATGCCCGAGATCGCCTTCCTCGGTGCGGTCGAGCGGCTCGACATGCTGTTGAACGACGCGATGTACGGGATCCTCTTTCGCGACATCAACCCGCGCCGCACGCTCTGCGACCAGTATTTCTCGCGCCGCGTGATCGCCCGCGCCGGGATCACGATCAACACCGGCGAGGACAACTACCTCACGACCGCTGACGCGATTGACGCCGCACACACGGTGGTCGCGTCGCAGTTCGTGAACGAGGCGTTCGCGCACCTTGCGGGGCTGCCCGACGAGCTGATGGGGCTCGGCCACGCGTTCGAAATCGACAAGTCGATCGAGGACTCGTTCCTGCTCGAGATCGCGCAGGCGCAGCTCGTGCGCCAGCTCTTCCCGCGCCACCCGATCAAGTGGATGCCGGCGACGAAGCACAAGTCGGGCGACATCTTCTGGTCACACCGCGTGGACGGACTCTTCGACCTGGTCGGCGTCGCCACCGGCCAGTCGATCGAGCTCCTCGGCATGATGACCGAGGCGATCCACAACCCGTACCTCATGGACCGCTTCATCGCGCTCAAGGGCGCCGACTATGTGTTCCGCGCCTGTCGCCACCTCGGCGAGGAGATCAACTGGAAGCCGAATGGGCGCGTGGTCACGCGGGCGCAGACGGTGCTGGCCGAAGCGCAGGAGCTGCTCGGCGTGGTGCGCGCCGAGGGGATGTTCCCGGCGATCGCGCGCGGCGTGTTCGCCGACGTGAAGCGGCCGGAGACCGGCGGGCGCGGGCTCGCCGGCGTGGTCGAGCGGGCGACGACGTATGTGAACCCGATCCTCGATGTGCTCGAGGGGCGCACGCCGTGACGCGCGGGCTCCGCGTTGTCGTCGTCGGCGCACTGTTGTTCGCGTGCGCACTGCCCGACTCGGCGGCGGCCGCTCGCCGTGGGTCTCGTGCGCGTGCGTCGGCGCCACGCAAGGTGCCGAACATGCCACCCGGCTGGGCTTGGCCGCCGACACCGGCGATGCAGGACGAGGGCGCGAGCTGCACCGCTGCGCTCGACCGTGCCGGCGTGGTCTGGCAGCCGCACCAGGCCACACGAAAGATCGCGACGCCGGTGGTCGTGCCGTCGATGGACTTTGCCGGCCTCAAGCTCAGCTCGTCGCGGCGCGGCCCGCACCCGATGGACTGCCACCTCGCGCTCGCGCTCGCGACCGCGCTCGCGCCGGCGCTGCGCGAAGTCGGTGTGCGCGAGCTGGTCTTCTCCGAGCTCCACGACTACCGCACGCTCGCTCGCCGTCGCAGCGTGCTCTCGCGCCACGCGGTCGGGCTGGCGATCGACGTCGTCGCGCTCGTTGCTCTCGACGGGACGGTGCTCGATGTCGAGCGCGACTACCGCCGGGGCGACACGCTGCGCCGCGCCGAGGCGCTGGTGAACGCGTCGGGCGCGTTCCGGCGCACGATCAGCCCGGGCAACGACCGCCGCGGCCACCACGATCACTTCCATATCGAAGCGCGCACGCCGACCGATCGGCCGACGCGGGTGGCTACGCCGATCAGCTGAGCCTCTGCGGTGTATGCTGCCGCACCATGGCGAATCCGACCGGCCCGACCGGCGAGGCGCTTCATCGCAAGCGCCCGCCGCACCCGATCCGCGCCTACGGTGATCGGATGGGAGACGGGGGCGTCCAGCTCTCGTTCACGCTGCCGGTGGCCGCGGGCGGACGCGCCAAGGAAGCCGCGCGTCGGTTCGCCGAGGGGCTAGGCCTCAGGAGCGTGCTCGTGACCGCGATGGAGAAGGCGGGCACCGAGTTTACCTTCTTCGTGGTCTACGGCCGGAGCGAGGTCACGCTCGACTTCGCCGAGGTCGAGGTGCCCGAGGTGACCACGCCGGAGTGGACGCCCAAGGAGGTCAACACGCTGGTGAAGGAGCGACTCGGGCGGCGGGTAATCGTCGTCGGCGCGTGTACCGGCTCCGATGCGCACACCGTCGGCATCGACGCGATCCTGAACATGAAGGGCTTCGCCGGCGACAAGGGGCTCGAGGCCTACCCGTGGTTCGACGCGCACAACCTTGGCGCGCAGGTCGACAACCAGGCGCTGCTCACGCGCGCGAGAGAGATTTCGGCCGACGCGGTGCTGATCTCGCAGATCATCACGCAGCGCGACGTCCACAAGGAGAACGCGCGGGCGTTCATCGAGTTGGCGCGGCGCGAGGGTTTCCGCGAGACGCTGTTCCTGCTCGGCGGGCCGCGCATCGACCACGCGCTCGCACGCGAGCTCGGCTACGACGCCGGGTTCGGCCCGGGCACACGGCCGCAGATGGTCGCCGGCTACATCGTCGAGCGGCTGCTCGCGCGCAAGGAGGGGCGGCCGTGATCACCAAGACGCGGCTCCGCGTCCGCATGTCCGGCCACGACGCGCACTACGGCGGCGGGTTGGTCGACGGCGCGCGCGTGCTGGCGCTGTTCGGCGACGCGGCGACCGAGCTGCTCATCCGCCTCGACGGCGACGAGGGTCTGTTTCGCGCCTACGACAGCGTGGAGTTCCTCGCGCCGGTCTACGCGGGCGACTACCTCGAGGTCGAGGCGGAGCTCGTCGCGCAGGGACGCTCGTCGCGCAAGATGCGCTTCGAGGCGCGCAAGGTGATCCGGCCGCGCGGCGATCTTTCGCCGAGCGCTGCGGAGGTGTGCGGCGAGCCGATCGTTGTCGCGCGGGCCACCGGGACCTGCGTGACGCCGGTGGCGTTACAGCGGATTCGTACCGCCGCGAGCGGCAAGGTCGTGCTCACCGCGGCGATCGTAGGCGCGGAGACCACGCGCGCGCAGACGCCGCATCTGCCGCTCACCGCCGAGGAGATCGGCGAGGAGGCGCGTCGCTGCGTCGCGGCCGGCGCCGCCGTGATCCACCTGCACGCGCGCGAGCCGGACGGCACGCCGACCCAGTCGCGTGCCCGCTTCGCCGAATTCATCGACGCGATCCGCGCCCGCACCGACGTGATCGTGCAGACCTCCACCGGCGGGGCGGTCGGGATGTCGATCGCCGAGCGCTGCCAGCCGCTCGAGCTGCGGCCCGAGATGGCCTCGCTCAATGTGGCCACGATGAACTTCGGCGACGACGTCTTTATGAACCGTCGCCCCGACGTGGTCGGCGTTGCGACTACGATCCGTGACCGCGGCATCGTGCCGGAGCTCGAGATCTACGACGTGGGGCACCTCGACGCGGCGCGCGCGCTGGTGAAGCAGGGGCTCGTAAAGAAGCCGCTCCACTTTCAGTTCGTGCTCGGCATTCCCGGCGGCATCGCGGCGACGCCGCGTGCGCTCGAGCTGCTCGTCGGCGAGCTCGACCACGGCTTTGAGGCCACGCCCGAGGAGCGGTCGTGGGCGGTCGCGGCGGTCGGCAGGCACCAGCTCCCGATGGCCGAGCTGGCGATCCGCTGGGGCGGCCACGCGCGGGTCGGGCTCGAGGACAACATCTATCTCGACAAGGGTGTGCTCGCGAAGGGCTCGGCGGAGCTCGTCGAGCGCGCAGCCGGCTTCGCGCGTGCGTGTGGGCGCGAGCCGGCGTCGCCCGCCGAGGCGCGTCGCATCCTTGGCATCACCGAGGGGCCTACGGCAGGGGCTTACGTCAGCTTGACAGCGACGGGGAGCGGTCCCTAGCATCGCTCCCCCGACTACGAGGATCTTCGCGATGACCAAAGTAGAGCTGCTCGAGCGCGTGTACCGAACCAAGGGGTTGCCGCCGCGCATCACCAAGAAAACCGTGGCGCGCGTGGTCGACGCGGTGTTCGCGGAGCTCGGCAATTACTTTGTGAAGAACAAGGTGACCCGCTCGGCGCAGCCGAAGTTCACCTATCCCGGTTTCGGCACCTTCACGAAGCGCAAGCGGGGCGAGCGGTCGGGGCGGAACCTTCACACTGGCGAGCCGCTCACGATTCCCGGCTCCGTCACCGTCGGCTTCGTGCCGGGCATCGATCTAAAGCAGCTGATGAACCGCCAGAAGTAGGCGTGCCGGGCTGGCTCGACGCGGCCGAGGCTGAGCTCCACGCGGCCACGCGCGACGAGCTGGTCGCGCAGTGGGCGGCGGAGACGGAGGCGGAACGCGGGACTTCGGGCGGTGGCGCGGTGCGGCTCGTCGCGCTCGCCGCGGGTGACCTGTGCGAGCGACTCGCCGAGCGGGGGGCGGCGTGCGAGGGGGCGGAGGCTCGGCGGTGCGAGCTGCTCCACCGACGGCTGCTGCTCGCGCGGGTGGAGGGGCAGCCAGAGATCGCGGCGCTGGTCGCGGAGCTCACGCTGGCGTCGTGGTCGGCTGCTGCGGGTGACGACGCTCGACTCGCGCTGCTGCGCGGCGACGGGGATCGCGGCCGGCGCGAGCGGGCGTGGCGCGAGCGGGCGGCGCTCGGGCACAAACTCTGGCCACGCCTCCGCGAGCTGGTCGAGCGACGCAACGACGCAGCGCGTGAGCTGGGGGCGGCGTCGTACTATGCGTTCCGGCTGCGGCTCGCCGAGCTCGACGTGCCCGAGGTCGACCGCGCGCTCGTCGAGCTCGGGCACGCAAGCGAGGCGCCATGGCGTGAGGCGCGGGACGCGCTGCTGGCGATGGTCGGCGCGGGTCCGCTCGCGCCCTGGGACCTGCACCTCGATCCGCACGGTACCGGGACGCTCGCGTCGTCGTGGCTACCCAACGCGGCAGAGGCGGCCGAAGCGGCGCTGCGGGCGAGCGGCTTTTCGCTGCCGACGGAGCGCGTGCGCGTGGAGCACGGGCGACCGGCGACCTTTGCGATCGATCCGCCGGGCGACGTGCGGGTGCTGCTGCCGGTCGGAGCGGGGCTCGCGCGTTTTAGGACCGCGCTGCATGAGCTCGGCCACGCGCTCTACTCGGCCGGTCATGACGCTGCGCTGCCGTGGTCGCTTCGGGACGCGCCGGCGCCCTGTCTCCACGAGGCGGTGGCGCAACGGATTTCAGCGCTCGCCGGGGAGCGAGCGTGGCTGGTTGCGCGGGGCGTGCCGGAGCAGGACGCTGCGCGACTCGCCGACGGTGTGCGCCATGAGCAGGCGATCGAGGCGCGCCTGCTCGTCCTGCAGGTCGGGCTGGAGCGCGCGCTCTATGAGGGAGCAGACCCCGTGGCGAGCTGGCAGACGCTCGGCATGCAGCACCTCGGCTTCGACGTGCGCGGCTCGGCGCGGGCGTGGGCGCGCGTGCCGCACCTCGTGCTGCACCCGACGCTGCTGGCGAGCTACGCGGTCGCCGCTGGGATCGCGGCCGGACTGCGCGCGGCTCCAGAGTGGCTCACGGCGCGGATCTTTCGGCCCGGCGCGACCTGGCCGTGGCGTGAGCTCTTGGCGCGGGCGGCCGCGCGCTGACGGTTCACCGCGCGCGCCCCGGCAGCCTCGTGCGGTCGTCGAAGCAGTACGTGCCACCGTCGCTGGTGATCGAGAGTTCGATCACCAACGGTTCGAGGTCGTCGAGCGTCAGGCTGGGTGGCGGGGCGGAGCCGAGGCAGTGGAGCGCGGCTTCCTGCACCGCCCGGTAGCGCGGGAGCTGCGCGGTGCCGCTCTGGCCATCGGCGCGAGTGCCGGCACCGTCGAGCAGCCGCAGCACGACGGTGCCGGGCGCGAGGAGCGTCGCACGGTGGGGGCGCCCTGGCGGCACGAGGCCGCTTGCCAGCCGTTCACGCAGCGTGATGCGTGCGATGCGCAGCAACTCGCGCTGGTCGTCATCGGTGAGCGTCACCGTCGCCACGGTCGTACCGTAGCACGCAGCTACCGGTGCGCTTCGAGCCAGACCGCGAGTTGCAGCTCGAGCCGGCGGCGGCGCGCGGGATCTTTGGTCGAGAGGTCCTTCGCCTCGGCGGGATCGTCGACGAGGTCGTAGATCTCGACGGTGCCGTCCTTCACGCGCCGGATCAGCTTCGAGCGACCATCGGCGTCGATCATCATCACGTCGTGGTGATCCCACTTTGGGTACGGCAAGAGCTCGGCGTAGACCGGCATGGCCGGCAGCGACTTTCCAACCAGCGCGGCGGCGAGGCTGCGCCCCTCGAACTCGGCGGGGACCGGCTGGCCGATCGCGTCGAGCAGCGTCGGCGCCATGTCGATGAGCATCACCGGCTGCGCCACGCGTTGTGGCGTGAGTCCCGGCGCGTTGACGATCAGCGGTACGCGCATGACCTCGTCGTAGAGCGACGCGCCATGCCAGCCGAGCTGCTCGCCGCCGTAGGTGTGGCGGAAGAAGCTCTCGCCGTGATCCGAGACGAGCACGAACATGGTCTTGTCGGTGAGCCCGGCGGCGGCGACAGCGTCGACGATCGCGCCGACTGAGCGGTCGACATACGCGATCTCGTAGTCGTACTTCTCCTCGAACGCGGCGGGGAAGCCGGTCTCGACGTAGGGGAAGCCGTCGTGCTTCACGTAGGTGGAGTGCGGCTCGAAGAGGTGCACGAAGAGCGCGAAGCGACGGTCGGTGTGCGCCAGGTCGCGGAGCTTTGCCGCCACGCGCGGCAGCAGCCTCGGCGAGGCGACATCCTGGTTCGAGTCGGCGACGCTGGTCGCGCCGGCGTTGTCGTACTCGGTGAAGCCTTGGCGGATGCCGCGCTCCTCGGTGAAGTAGAAGTGCGACGAGATACCGACGGTGTGGAGCCCGGCTTTGGCGAGCGCTTCGAAGAGCGTGAGGTTCGAGGGCTCGAGGCGCGGGTAGTTCGCGAACGACTTGTCCCACTGGATACGCGACGGGAACCGCGAGGTGAAGAGCGACGGGAATGAGCGGGGCGTGTGCGGTGACTGGGCGTAGGCGTGGGTGAAGTGGACGCCGCGGCGCGCGAGGTCGTCGATGCGCGGCGTGAGCGACTTGCCGCCGCGCCGGGTGTAGCCGGCGACGCCGAGCCGATCGGCGCGCAGCGTGTCGACGGCGATCAACACGATGTTGCCGTCCCACTGAAAGCCAGCGTCCTTCGCGGTAGGGCCGACGGGAGGGCGCGCATCAGGGGCTACGAGCGTCGGTGTGTCGAAGCCGCCGCAGTCCTCGTCCTTGCCGTTGCCCGGCAGATCGCGTGCGCCGGGGTGGACGTTGGCGTCGCCGTCGTCGCAGTCGCCGCCGCCGAGGCGCGCTGAGTGACCGTCGCCGTCACGGTCGGTGGCGCGGCGGACGAGCGCGGCGAGCAGGCGCGCGCCCCGGCTCTGCTCGATGAGTAGGCGGGTGACCGCGGGCGTGGGCGTGGCGGAGAGCAGCAACCCCGTCGAGCCAGCGGCGACGAGGACGGCGAGCGCGGTGAGGAGTGCGCCGCGTCGCGGCAGGCGCGCGAGCAGCCGTGCGAGCGGGCCGTGGCCGAGGAGCCACGCGAGCGCGAAGCCGAGTGCGAAGCCGAGCGCGACGAGGGGTGGGCCGAAGGGGAGGGCGCGCCAGTCGAGGCGCGTGACGACGATGAAGGTCGCGCCGGCCAGGGCCAGCGCGGCGCTGCCGCCGGTGACGAGCAGCGTGGCGGGCAGACGCGGGTGGCGTGGGAGGCGCGGGGCCACCCAGAGCGCGACACGATAGCAGGGGAGCGAGAGCAGCGCGACGACGGGG
Source organism: Myxococcales bacterium (assembly GCA_009692535.1). Classification (GTDB taxonomy): domain Bacteria; phylum Myxococcota_A; class Polyangia; order Haliangiales; family SHYZ01; genus SHYZ01. The sequence goes on along the minus strand of SHYZ01000021.1, from coordinate 14,634 downwards.
AGCAGCGCGGTGCTGGCCGCGCCGAGGAGCAGCGCGCCGACCCAGACGCGCTCGCGGTGTGCGACGAGCCGCGTCGCGAGCAGGGCGACACCAAGAGCAAAGAGCGCTGCGCCGGCGGAGGCGGCGAGCGCGCCGGCGACGGCTCGCCGGTCAGCGGCTTCGTCGTCGCAGAGGCGCCGGTACGCACCGACCGCGCCGCCCGGAAAGGTGGCGCGAGAGGCCTGCAGCAGCAGGCCGAGGAGCAGGCCGATCGGGATCGCCGCGAGCAGATGGAGCGCGAGCGCGAGCGCGGCGAAGGGGACGGTTGCGCCGGGGGCAGCCGTCCCGCCCTGCAGGGTGAGGGCGAGGTCGACCGCTGCTGCGCCAGCGCCGCCGACGAGGGCAGCCATGAGCGCCGCACGGATCGGGCAGCTCGTCGGCGAAGCCATCGTCGTTGTCGGTAGCACGCACGCAGCGCGTGGGCAAAATGCCGGTGCGTGGACGGCCGACGGCTACGCGGCAGGCCAGCCGAGGAATCGGCGCAGCTCGTCGAGCCCGACGAGGCCAGCACGCGCACCGAGGCGTTCAAGTGAGCGCGCCGCTGCTGCCGCCGCGAGCTGCATTGCGCGCTCCGGTGGCTCATCCATCACGAGTGCGGCAGTGAGCGCGCCGGTGAAGACATCGCCCGCGCCGGTGAGGTCCACGATGTCGACCGCGTAGGCCTCTTGCTTCACGAGCCGATCGCCAAAGAGGCCGATCGCGCCGGCTGCGCCGAGCGTGACCACGACGGTGTCGGGACCAAGTCGCGCGAGCTCGACCAGCGCGTGCTCGAGCTCGCCGCGCGGTGCGACCTCGGCGGCGAAGCGCTCGGAGGCGACCAGCACGTCGCAGAGCGCGAGCAGCTCGCCGGTGCCCTCGCCGAGCGCGTTCGCGTCGAGCACGATCTTGATGCCAAGGGAGCGCGCCAGCTCGGCGGCCGCGACCTGCGTCTCGGGGTTGCTGCCGTCGACCAGCAGCGCGGCGGCGCCGTCGAGCAGTCGCGGCAGCGCGAGGTCGCTGGTGGTGGGTGCCACGACATCGCCGCCAGTGAAGCAGCTGGTGGCGCGGCCCGTGCGGTCGACTGCGGAAAAGGCGAACGGCGTGAGCTGCGCCGACACGATGCTCACGAACTCGCAGTCGACGCCGGACTCGCGCAGCCCGCGCACGACGTAGCGGCCGAAATCGTCGTCGGCCACGCGGGCGGCGAGCCGCGCTCGGCAGCCGAGGGCACGCGCGGCGCAGAGCGCGTTGGCCGTCGCGCCGCCGCCCTGCATCGAGACCTGGTGGAGCTCGGTGCGTGCGTCGAGCTTGAGGCCGTGCGGCACCGTGCCGAGCAGGTCGATAGTGGCTCGGCCGATCCCGACGACGAGGGGCAAAGGCGGCATGGCAGCACTCTACGGCAGGGCGGGGCGTGCGCGTAGAGCCGGGCGGGTCTGCTATCGTGCGCGGCGATGAACCCCAAGGAACTCGCTCATCTCCTCGGCGCCGACGCTCCGCTCCCCCACGGCTCGCCCCGTCCGCTCCACGACGCCCGCGCTTTCCTCGTCGGAGAACTCGCCACGCCGCCGTCGCCCCTCGCCGTCGACCTCGTCGCCGCCCTCGTCGCCTGTTTGGTCGAGCGCCGCGACGCCGACCGGCTCGGGCTGCTCGCGGGCGTCGCCGACCGGGCGATCGCGAAGGAGGCGCGGCGCGGGCTGCATCAGTTGCGCGCCCGTGGCATCGCGGCGCACAGGGTCACGCCGGCCACCACCGCGTTGCCCTCGTCGCTGCCGGTCGAGCCGGAGCTCGAGGCCTGGTCGGGCATCGCAGACGCCCGCGGCGAGCGGATGGTGAGCTTTGCGCGGACCACACCCGACGGCGGTTTTGAGCAGCTGCACTTTACGATCTCCGACGAGCAGGGCGTGGTCGACCTCGTCACCGGCCGCGGCCCACGGCGCGCCTTTCGCGAGCTGCGCCGGCGCTTCGACGCCGCGAGCGTGCCGTTCGCTGAGACGCCGCTCGACTTCGCGCGGGCCGACGTCGCGCGGGCCTACGCGCTGACGCTCGCGCTGGGCCGCGCCGCGCCGCAGGGTTTCGCGTTTGCGCGCAGCGCGATCGGCGACCCGCCGCCTGGCGACCTGCCGCACCCCGCGCTCGTGGAGGTCCCCTCGATGACGCTCACCGCCGAGGCGGCAATCGGACTCCAGGAGTTGCCGGGGCTTTCCGGTTGGATGGCGCCGCGCGAGGTGATCACCGCGCTCGGCCGGCGGCTCGAGGAGGTCGGCAAGTCGACGCTGTTCGTCGACGAACCGCAGCGCGCCCGCGCCCGGGTCGAGGCGGTTGAGCAGGCGATCGTCGAGACCTTCGCGGGCGAGCGCCGCGCCCGGTGGCAGACGCGGCTGCTCGACGCCGCGCTGGTCTATATGCGCGCGGGGCACGAAGACGACGCAGGGCACCTGCGCGCCCAGGCCGATCGCGTGGCCGACGCCACGTTCGCGCCAGTCGCGGATCCGTTTGCGCGTCGGCTCATCGAGAAGCTGCTCCCCGCCGACGCTGTCGCTGCGGCCACCGTCGGATGATCGCGCCCGACACGCGCGCCATCACGCGCAGCTTCACGCGCTTCGTTGCCGCAGTCGTGGCGTACGACGTGCTCGTGATCCTCTTCGGCGCGTGGGTGCGGATCACCGGCTCGGGCGCTGGCTGTGGCGACCACTGGCCGACCTGCCACGGACAATTCCTGCCCCGTGCGCCGTCGGTGGCGACGGTGATCGAGTTCACCCACCGCGTGACGTCTTCGCTCTCGCTGGTGCTCGCGGTGATCCTCGTGGTCTGGGCGAGGCGCATCTTCCCGTCGGGCCACTCCGTCCGCCGCGCCGCGTGGGGCGCACTGATCTTTGTGTCCGCGGAGGCCGCGCTCGGCGCGCTGCTCGTGCTGCGCGGGCTGGTCGCGATCGACGGGTCGGTCGAGCGCGCGGTCGTGGTCGGGCTCCACCTCGTCAACACCTACGGCTTGCTCGGCTGCTGCGCGCTCTGCTGGCTCGCCTCGAGCGGCACGGCGCTCGGCAGCGAGGCATGGCCGCGCCGACTTCGCAGCCACATCGTCGGCGTGGTCGCGCTGCTGCTGCTCATCGGCGCGACCGGCGCTGTGACCGCGCTCGGTGACACGCTCTTTCCGATCCCGCCGGCCTCGTCGGGCGGTCTCCTTGCCCATGTGAGCGAGGGGCTCTCTTCGGGGCAGCACTTCCTCGTGCGGTTGCGTGTGCTGCACCCGGTGGTGGCGGTCGTCGGTGGCGCGCTGCTGCTCGTGCTCGCGGTGCGGGTGCGTCGTAGTTCTCGACCGACGGTCGCACTGGCGAGCGACCTGGTCTTCGCGCTGGTCTTCGCGCAGTGGGCGCTCGGGGCTGCAAACATCTGGCTCGGTGCACCAGGGTGGATGCAGCTCGCCCACCTGGCGCTCGCTGATCTGCTCTGGATGACCTTCGTCGTGCTCGCCGCGGAGCTGCGCGGCGAACCGGACTGAACTTGGTCTACGGCGTCGGCACGACGCGATAGACCGCGCCGCGCTGGTGGTCGACGATGAGCAGCTCGCCGTTGCCGTCCTCGCCGAATGAGCTCACGCGCCCACCCGGATCGAGGGTCGGCCACTCGGTGACCTCGGTGGCAGCACCGCCCGCGATCTTGAGCGAGCGGATCCAGTGGTCGCAGTAGTCGGCGAAGAAGTACTTGCCGTGGTGGCCCGGCATGCGGCAGCCGCGATAGACGTAGCCGCCGGTGATCGAGCAACCGTCGGAGCGCGGGTAGTCGTGGACCGGGAACACCTTGCCGGTCGCCTGGCAGGGCGGGTCGTAGCACTGGGCGCCCTCGTATTCGTTCCAGCCGTAGTTCTCGCCGCCGGTCGATGACGCGGGCTGAAAGTCGATCTCCTCGATGCTGTCCTGGCCGACGTCGGCGATGTAGAGATCGCCGGTCGCGCGGTCGAAGGCGTAGCGCCACGGGTTTCTCAGCCCGAACGCCCAGAGCTCGGCGCGGCCTGGCGCGGCGCCGGCGAACGGGTTTGACGGTGGGCTTGCGTACGGCGTCACCGACGGATCGATGCGCAGCATTTTGCCGAGGAGCGAGTCGCGGTCCTGGCCCGACTCGCGCGGATCGCCGGCCGAGCCGCCGTCGCCGAGGCCGATGTAGAGGAAGCCGTCGGGTCCGAAGGCGAGGTGGCCGCCGTTGTGGTTGGAGAACGGCTGCGCGACCTCGAGCACGAGCTCGGCACCGGCGGCGTCGGCGTGATCGGGGTCGGCCGCGTCGCGGTGGTAGCGCGCGATCACGGTGTCACCGTCGCGTCGCGTGTAGTTCACGTAGAAGACGCCGCTCGCCGCAAAGTCGGGCGCGAAGGCGAGGCCGAGGAGGCCTTGCTCATTGCCGGTCGAGACCAGGTCGGTGAGCGAGAGGAACGGCGTGGACAGGACCGCGCCGTCCCGCGCGATGAGGATGCGTGCGGCGTGCTGCTCGATGATGAAGACGCGGGGATCGCCGAGCGGCGCGGTGGCGAGCACGGGGCGAGCGAGCCCGGTGGCGACCACTTCGAGCGCGAGCGCCGGCGATCCGGCGACTGGCGTGCAGGGGAGCGTTGCCGCGTCGTCCCCGCCGCTGTCGGCCGGACTCGCATCGAACGGTGCGCCGGCGTCGTCGGCAGCGTCGGTGGGTACCGGCACGGGGTCGCTGCAGGCGGCGAGCGTGACGAGGGCGAGCAGCGGGCGGGCGTTCATGCGCTCATTCTAAGCGCGGCAGGAGGCGTGGCTCCACTTCGCGGGCCGACGGCTCAGGCGCGGCGGGCTGCGCGACGGGACCAGCGCCCGAAGCACCACATCACAGCGCCGGCGGCGGCCCACGGTGCGAGCATCACCGGGGCGGCCCACTCGCCGCGGCCGGAGCTGCCGATGTAGTAGAGCGCGGTCGGCAGGCCCAGCAGGAGCACCGCCAGCGAGATGAGGTAGCCGGTGATCAGGATGCGACGGCGCCGCATGCCGGTGCGGACCGCCTCGTCGACGAGGGCCAGCTCCTCGGGCGAGAGGTCATCCGGCTCAGCCATGCGGCGAGGATAGCGCGCCCACGTCGCCCGTGTCGGCTGTGTTGCCCGCAGCTCGTCGCCCAGGCTCGAACGGTACGCGTGGCGGGACGGCGCGGAGCACGCGGAGCACGTTCTGACCGAGCAGCCGCGCGACGTCGGCGCGGGCCACACCACGCGCGAGCAGCGCGGCGGTGAGACGGGGCAGCGCCGAGACATCCTCGAGGCCGCGGGGCGGGCGCACCATGCCGTCGTAGTCGGAGCCGAGCGCGGGCGTCTCCCAGCCGCAGACGCTGCCGATGTGACAGAGGTGCGCCACGACCGCGTCGATACCGTCGGCGCCGAGGTAGCGTGGCGCGAAGATCACGCCGACCACGCCACCGCGATCGGCGATCGCGCGGAGCTGCTCGTCGTCGAGGTTGCGCCAGTGTGCGAAGACGCCCGCGACGCCGGCGTGCGTCACCATCGGCGGCGCGCGGCCGGCCGCGAGCGCGTCGAAAAAGCCCTTGCGGTTGATGTGCGCGAGGTCGAGCAGGACGCCCACGCGCTCGAGCTCAGCGACGGCGTCGCGGCCAAGGGCGGTGAGGCCCTGCGTGTCGTCGCGGCCCAGGCCGCGCGCCGGTCGGCCGAACTCGTTGGCCGAGAAGTGGAGCAGCCCGAGCGCGCGCACGCCGCGTCGCGCGAACTCTTCGATCCGCTCGAGCCGCCCCTCGAGCGCGTGTGCGCCCTCGATGCTGGCGAGCGCGGCGATCCGTCCTGCGCGTCGCGCCGCTGCGATCTCGTCGGGCGTGCGGCAGAAGGCGAGCTCGCCGGGATGTTCGGCCGCAGCAGCGTGGAGCGAGTCGAGCTGGCGGTGGACCGACTCGGCGCAGCCGCGGCGTGGGCGCGGGAAGGTCCACATGCCGAACATCTGCGCGGCGCCGCCCCCATCGCGCATGCGAGGCAAGTCGACATGTCCGACCCACGCAGCGCGTGGCAGCGGCGGCGTGTGTCGGCGCGCGAGGTCGTAACCGACCGCCACCATCAGCTTCGGCGTGTCGGCGTGGAGATCGATCGCAGGCGTCTCGTCGTGGAGCGCGCGCGCCGCGGCGAGGTCCATCTACGGCTCCCGGAGCAGCTCGAGTGCGGCGTCGATGCGATCGAACGGCGGCATGACATACGCGCCAGCGACGCGGTGGCGCACGGACACGAGTGCCTCGCGCGCGATCCGCACGCCCTCGGCGCGGGCGGCGGGGCCCGAGCCGACGGCCGCCATGCGCGCGCGGGTCGCGTCGGGGATGCGCATGCCGGGGACTTCGTTGTGGAGGAACTCGGCGTTGCGGTGCGAGGCGAGTGGTAGCAGGCCGACCATGACCGGCAGTCCGAGTGAGCGCGTGTCGTCGAGGAAGCGCTCGATCACACGCGGGTCGTAGACCGGCTGGGTCATCACCAACTCGGCGCCAGCGTCCTTCTTCTCCTCGAGCCGCCGGAGTTCGCGGTCGTAGTCGATCGCGCCGGGATCCACGCCGGTGGCGAGCAGGAAGGAGGTCTGGCCGGCGAGCTCTTTGCCGCCGGGATCGAGGCCACGGTTGAGCTCACGCGCCACGCGCAGCAGGCCGATGGAGTCGAGATCGTAGACCGGCGTCGCGAACGGGTAGTCGCCCATCTTGGGTGGATCGCCGGTGATGATCACGAGGTTCCGCAGACCGAGCGCGTGTGCGCCGAGCAGGTGCGCGATGAGGCCGAGCAGGTTGCGGTCGCGGCAGCAGACGTGAAGCATCGTCTCGACGCTGGTGCCACCGTCGGCAGGGCGCTCGAGGCCAGCGCAGAGCGCGAGGTTCGAGAGGCGCGCGGTGGCGCGCGGGCCGTCAGCGACGTTCACGACGTCGACGAGACCGGAGGCCAGGAGCCGCCGCGCAGCTGCGAGCGCACGCGAAGGGTCGGTGCCGGGCGGCGAGGAGATCTCCACCGAGACGACGAAGCGGCCCTCGGCGATCTTGGCGCTGAGTCCACTGCGCGCGGCGAGCGCGACCGGTTCGCGTGGCAATGCGGCGCTGGCGGCGCGGGCGCTCTCGCCGCCGACGATGCGGGTCGGCAACGCGCGCGCGCCGAGCATGCGCACCGCGCCGAGCATGCGCCGCGTGTGCTCGGGCGTGGTGCCGCAGCAGCCGCCGACCATGCGCACGCCGGCCTGGAGCAGCCGCCGAGCGAACACGCCGAAGTGCTCAGGGTTCGCGACGTAGAGCGTGCGCCCCTCGACGACGCGCGGCAGTCCGGCGTTCGGTTGCACCGACACCGGCGCGCCCTGGCCGACCATGCGCGTGCCGACCTCGTAGAGCTCGGGTGGTCCGGCACCGCAATTGGCGCCGATCACGTCGGCGCCGGCGGCCACCAGCCGCTGCGCGACCACCTCGGGTGTGAAGCCACCGTGGGCGAGCCCGTCGGGGCCGAACACGACCTGCGCGACGATCGGGAGGCCCGGTGCGATGCGGCGCGCCGCGGCGATGGCAGCCTCGATCTCACCGAGTTGGTAGAAGGTCTCGAGCAGCAGCAGGTCGGGGCCGGCGGCGGCGAGCGCCTCGAGCTGTTCGCCCAGCGCGGTGACTGCGAGCTCGCGCTCGTGGCCCGGCGCTTCGTCAAAGGGAATGCCGGTCGGTCCGACGGCGGCCGCGACGTAGACCGCGCGATCCCCGACAGCGCGACGCGCGAGCTCCACGCCGGCACGATTCACCGCGGCGACATGATCGCCGTGCCCGTGGCGCGCGAGCGCGAGCCGGTTTGCGCCGAACGTGTTGGTCTCGAGCACATCACAGCCAGCATCGACGTAGTCCCGGTGCGCCTGCTCGACGAGCTCGGGGCGCGAGAGACAGAGCTCGTCGAAGCAGTGGGTGAGGAACACGCCGCGCTCGTAGAGCAGCGAGCCCATCGCGCCGTCCCAGAGCAGCGGCGCCTCGGCGAGTGCTTCGAGGAAGGGGCGGGTCACGGCGACAGTCTGCCAGAAAGTGTGCGCTTTACGGGCTGTGCGCGCGCGACTACCGTCGGGATGGAGGCACTACGATGCGCGCTCTACTCAACTCTCTGGCACTGCTGATCACGCTCGGTCTCGCCGCCTGCAGCCCGAACCTCGGCGGCGGAGATGCGAGCGTCTACCGTCCCGATGGCGAGGCACCGTTGCCGACCGACGGAGGCGCTGCCGACGTCGCGATCGACGTGTCGCAAGGGCCGCTGATCGACGCGACCGTCGCAGACGCGGCCAACCCGTACGGCGACGCCGACATCGTCGGTGACGGCGGCTGCTCGGGCCCGCCTTGCCCGGGCACCATCGACGACATGTGCGGCGCCACCGAGATCTGCGGCAACGGCTCCGACGACAACTGTGACGGCGCGATCGACGAACTCCCCTGCGGCTGTACGACTGGCGCCGTGCAGCCGTGCTTCCGTGGCCAGCCGGGTCGGCGCGGCGTCGGCGCGTGTGTCGACGGCATGCAGCGCTGCGAGGGCGGCGTGGAGTTCGCGCACTGGGGCGAGTGCACCGGCGGAATCTGGCCGAGCACCGACGTGTGCGACTCGCAGGACAACAATTGCAACGGCTGCGCGGACGACAACCCCGAGTGCTGCTCGGTGGAGCTGCACTGCCCCGGGCCCGGCGACGCGATCCTGCGCGACTCGGCCGGCGTGATGCTGAGCGAGGGCGCGCCGTTTGCGGCGTACACCATCAACGGCAGCAACTTCTACTCGCTGCCGGTCTCGACCTGGCGCTGGACCGTGGTCGGCGGGCCGTGTGATCAGCTGCTCGAGTCGACCTCGGGCACCACGAGCTACACGCTCGCCGGCGCCACGACGAGCACGGTGACGTTCACGCCGACGCTCTCGGGCGACTACACGTTCACCGTGACGATGACGCTCCCCGACGGCACCGTGCAGAACTGCACCTTCATCGTGCACATCGGCGGCCCGGGCTTTCGCGCCGAGCTCTGCTGGGATCGCACCGGCGTGACCGACATCGATCTCCATGTTCACCGGCCGGGCACGACGACGCCGTGGTTCAGCACCGGCATGAGCGGGATGAACATCAACCCCGACGACTGCTACTACAGGAACTGCAAGGCCGCCTCGTGGGCGATCTTGCCGGGGCCCGGCGTGGCGGACTGGGGCTACACCGACAGTCCGCTCGCCGCGTGCGAAGGCGGTCCCGACGGCCCGTTCTGGGCGCTCGTGGGGGCCTGCAAGAACCCGCGGCTCGACGTGGACAACGTCGCGACCGAGGGGATCCCCGAGAACATCAACGTCGACAACCCGACCGACGCCGACACGTTCCGCACGATGGTCCACTACTACGGCGGCTCGGGCGGCGTGCTGCCGCTGGTGAACCTCTACTGCGGCGGGCGGTTGCTCGGCACCTACGGCGCGGCACCCGACACGGTGCCCGGGTTCGACACGTCGGGTGGGTTTGGTGAGGGCGACATGTGGCGTGTGGCCGACGCGCAGGTGATGGTCGATGCGACCGGGACGACGACGGGGTGTACGGTGACGCCGCTCCACCCGCCGGGCACCACGACGGGGTACTGGGTGACGACGGACGATCGGAGCTACTGAGGCGAGCGCGGCTCGTGCGGCTCGTGCGGCTCGTGCGGCTCGTGCGGCTCGTGCGGCGAGCGCGGTGTCGCGAAGCCGCGCTCGACGAGAAACCGGCGTAGCGCTCGGAAGGCGTCGCCACGGCCAGTTTGTGCGAGGTGGCCGCCGGGGAACCAGTGGATCGACGGACGATCCCAGTGTTGCCACAGACGCTCGGCCTGATCGGGCGGCGTGATGCGATCGCCGCGGCCGGCGATGATGAAGCGGGCGTCGTGCGGGACCAGCGGTGCGCGCTCGAGCGGTGCGTGAACGCGGAAGACCTGCTCGAGCAGCGCGTGGCTGACGCCGCGCTCCTCGGCGCGTCGGCGTGCGCGTGAGCCCTCGCCGTGGCGCCAGAGTAGGTCGGCGAATGACACCGCCGGGATCATCGGGACTGCGAAGCCGAGGTCCCTCGTGACCGAGGCCCAGAGCGCGGTGGCGTAACCGCCGAGGCTCATGCCGATCGCGCCGACGGTGGGAAGGTCGCGATCGGCGAGCAGCGCGGCGAGAGCGCGCAGGTCGAAGATGGTCTGCGCGAACGCTTCGTTGGTGCGGACCACATGCGACGATGGGAAGAGCAGCCCCGAGCGTGTGCCGCGCGGCGTGCGACGGCCGTGGAACGGGAGCTGGAACAGCACGACGTCGAGCCCAGCGCGCAGCCAGGTGCGCACGACGAACGCACGTTCTTCGAACGCCCACGTGCCGCCGCCCCAGCCGTGAAGCGCGACGAGCGCGGCGCGCGGACGGGGCAGGCGGTACCACCGGGCGTGGGCGATGAGGTTCGCCGCGTATCGCTGGTGTTCGTCGCGGTACGACGGCAAGAACGGCTCGTAGCTCGAGCGCCACTCGAGGTCCCAGACCGCGCCACCGCCGGGCAGCTCGCGCACCTGGCGGGTACGGGGCGTCGGCAGCGGAGGCGGGCGGAAGAAGCTGTCGGGGTCGGCAAAGTGCTCGGGCCGCCCGTACGCCTCGGCGACCCGTTCGAGCAACGTTCGTGCATCGGCGGGAGTGCGCGCATCACCGCCGGTCGCGAAGGCGCGCTGCATGACCAGCAGGGCGGCGCGGTCCACGACGGCGCCAGCGCCGGAGACGAGGCGGGAAAGGGTGGCCTGCACCCCGGGATGATAGCGGCTAGAGGGCGCGCTGCGCGAAGTCGCGAAAGTCGGACATCGCTGACGACGCGGCGTGGCCGTCGAAGAAGGAATCGTGCCAGCCCGGGAGGCTGCCGGCCGGGCCGAGGTCGAGCTCGAGCGAGTAGGTCATGAGCGCGGCGCGGTCGCCGAGCGGCACGAACTGACCGAAGCCCTGCACAGCGAGCGACGAGCCGGGCGTGGTGGACCACGCGAGCAGCAGATCCTCCTCGTGGTGGCGGTAGCGACAGGTGTAGCCGACGGTCGCGCCACGGAGGCGTGCGAGAAACGCGACCTCGCGTGCCCGCCCCTTTTGATCGCGTCGCGAGACGTAGGCGGAGCGAACGACGCTGAGCCACTCGGGGATGCGCTCCACGTCGGCGAACAGGCGGTAGCAGGCATCGGCCGGGCGCGGGATCGCGACCGAGAGATAGCTCGGCGTGGGGGCGATCGACTGGACGGACTGGTGCGGCATGGCGAGGGCTCTCATGGCGTGCCTCCGGGGCACACGGGGGCTGAGCAAGCCGCGTGCCTCTCGCTCCCGTAAGCGATTCCAATATGTTGGGCGTGCGGTCGGCGCTGGCGGCTACCGCACGAGCCGGCCTGCGCCCACGCGGGTGGCCGGCGTCACGGCTCGCGTGTGCGCCGGATGCTGTAGACGGCTTTGCCGGTCGCGACCGACTCGGCGCCGTCGGTGTGGAACACGCGTGCATCGACTGACGCAACACGGTTGCCCATGCGCGCGACGGTGGCCTCGCAGATCAGTCGGCGCGGCTCGGCACGGCGCAGGTAGTCCACGCGCATGTCGATGGTCGAGATGCGGTCGGTCGGGCGGATCAGCGTGAAGGCCGCGCCGCCGCCGGCAGCGTCGATCAACGCGGCGAGAACGCCGCCGTGGAGCGCGGGGCGGGTCGGATCACCGACGAGCTCGGGGCGAAACGGCAGCTCCAGGCGAATGAAGCCCTCGGCGACGCCGGTGACCTCGATCCCGAGCATGCGGTTGAACGGGATCTCGTCGGTCATGAAGCGTCGGATGAGCTCGGCGGCGGCCGGAGCAAGCGGGGGCAGGCTGCGCGCGGTCATCGTCGACATGGTACTGCGCGAGGGCGCGGCCTCGGCATTGCGGCGCGTGAACGGATGCGGGGAGGGCGGTCACCAACCGTGCCAGTGGGTGCTACCCTGACGAGAGAGATGCCGCGCAAGTTGGGCTCGCACGCGCCGGTGGAAGAGGTGGACGAGGCGGAGTTGGTCCGACGCTGCCGCGCAGGGGATCGCGAGGCGTTCGACTACTTTTATCGCAGGCACCGACGCATGGTGGCGGGCAACCTCTTCCGCGTGTTCGGCGATCGCAACGAGATCGACGATCTGGTGCAGGAGGTCTTCGTGATCGCGTTTCGCGGCATGGAGCGCTTCCGCGGTGAGGCCAAGCTGTCGACGTGGCTCTACCGGATTTGCGTGAACGTCGCGCTCGGCAAGCTCCGCTCGCGCAAGCGGCGACCGCTGCCGTTGCCTGAGTCGGCGATCCCCGAGCAGCGCAGCGACGGCGCACCCGAGCTCGCTGATCGCGCACTCGAGCGGCGCGACGATGTGGCGCGGGTCTACCGCGCGCTGGATCAACTCTCGCCAAAGAAACGGCTCGTCATGGTGCTGCATGAGATCGAGGGGCTCGAGCTGAAGGAGATCGCCACGATCGTGTCGGTGCCGGTGGTGACGGTGCGGACGCGCCTGCACTACGCGCGCAAGGACTTCTACGCCATCGTCGCCGCCGCCGACTCCGCCGACTCCGCCGACTCCGCCGACTCCGCCGGCGCCGACAAGGGGCGGGCGTGATGCGCCACCCGGAGGCGCGACGGTTCGCGGATCTCGCCGAGGGGCGGCTGTCGGTCGGCGAGCGGCTCGCGATCGAGGAGCATGTGGCTGCGTGTCCGCCCTGTGCCGCGGCGCGTGCGCGGGTGCTGCTTGCGCGGGGCACGCTGGGCGAACTCGCGGCTGCGCCGCCGCCGTCGCTCCCGTGGGAGCAGATCGGTGCGCGGGCGTACTGGGAAGTGCAGAGCGATGCGCGCCGCCAGCGCGACCCGGGAAAAGAGCCGCGACGGGCGTGGTCTCGTTTCGTCTTTCCGGTCGCGCTGGGCGGGCTCGCAGCGGCGGCGATCGCGCTCTTCGCGCTGCGTGACGGCGACGAACCGAGTGCGCCGCAGGGAGTGGTGGCCGTCGCGCCGGTCGCGCCGGTCGCGCCGGTCGCGCCGGTGGTGCCGGTCGCGCCGGTCATTGCGCCAGTCGTGGCGCCGGCCGCGCTCGAAGGAGTCGTCGTGCTCGCGCAGTCGGGCGCCAAGGTCGACGGCGCGGCGCTCGAGCCCGAGTCGGCGATCGTTGCGGGCAGCCGACTCGCGAGTGGCGGCGGTCGTCTCGCGGTGCAGTTTGGCGTCGGGTGCGGCTTCCTGCTCGAGCCGGAGAGCGAGCTCATTGTCGTCGCGCTCGATGTTGCCGCGGTGGAGCTCAGGCTCGTGCGCGGCGCAGTCGGCGTTGAGGTGACCCGCCGGCACGACGCGCAGCGGTTCGCGGTGCTCGCGGGCGAGCGTCGCGTGGAGGTGCGGGGCACGCTGTTCCAGGTCGCGCTCGACGACACGCGGCTCGCCGTGGCGGTGTCGCACGGGCGCGTGGCGGTGGTCGGCGAAGACGGTGCGGTCGAGCTTCCTGCCGGGAACCGCGTCGAGATCGCGTCGGGCGCGCGGCTCGCAAAGCTGCTCGCTCGCCCGATGGGTGAGCGGGATGAGCAGCTGCTCGGCGACGCGCTGGCGATGCCGCTTTCCGGTGCGTTTGCGGATGCAGCGACGGCGCGTGCCGCCTCGGGGATCGCGCAGGTCGATGCGGCGCCGCGCGTCGACGTGACGATGGACGGCGTGCGGCTCGGTGCCGGCGCGCTGTGGGTGCGCGCGGCGGCCGGGCGCCACGTCGTCGAGGTGGGTGGCCAGCGGCGGCGCATCGAGCTCGGCGCAGGCGAGACGCAGGCGGTGCAGCCTGCGCGGGGCGGGTCGGAGCGTGCGCGGCAGGTCGCCGCCGAGCTGGTGCGTCATCGCGGTCTGGTCGAGGCGTGTGCGGCGAAGCGGCGCCAGCTCGAGCCGGGTTTCGTCGGCGAGTTGGTGCTCGAGGTGGTGATTGAGGCCGACGGCGCGATCCGCTCTGCCTATGCAGTGCGCGGCCTGCCGGCGCGCGAGGTCGAAACCTGCGTGCTCGACGTGGTGCGGGATCGCTTCGCCTTCGCACCCGGCGAGGCCGGCACCGTGCAGCACGCGATCCGGTTCTAAGCGCGCGTGCTACGCGGCGGCGAGCGACGTACCGCCAGCATGGGCTATATTCCACACCGTGGCGTGTCGCGCAGCGGTCGTCCCTGTCTCCTTACGTAGCGGTCGTCCCTGTCTCCTTATGTAGCGGTCGCTGCGCTCGCGCTGCTCGCCGCGTGCACCGCGAAGCTCGACGGTCCGGCACCAGCGTTGTCGCTGGTCGCCCCGTCGATCGTCTGCGGCGAGCAGCACGTCACGACCGTGACCCTCACCGGCGCGGGCTGCTCGACGCTGCCGCCGGCCTCGATCAACGTGCTCGGCGCGGGCTTCCTCAAGCTGCCGGGCGCTGAGCCGACGGTGACGCTCGACGGCGTCGCGACCGCGCTGCTCGCGCTGGCCGGGTGCGTGCCGGTCCCCGACACAATCCCGGGCGCGGAGGTCTGCACTTCGCTCACGATCGAACTTCCCGGTGGCGGCATCACCGCCGGCGACCACCTCGTCACGGTGCTGAACCCCACGGCGTCGGGCTGCAGTGGCGCTGGCAGCGCGGTGCTTGAGGTCGTGCCGATGCCGG
>SHYZ01000233.1 GCA_009692535.1 Myxococcales bacterium | reverse complement strand
CGACAACCTCGCGATGTGCCACGCCGCGACCACCGCGCTCACGCTCGCGAAGGACGCGGACGACGGCGCGCTCGTGCCCGTCATCGCGCTGTTCGATCACGAGGAGGTCGGCAGCGAGAGCGCGACGGGCGCCCACTCGGCCTTCCTCCCGCGGGCGCTCGAGCGGATCTCGACCGGGCGCGGGCTGACGACGGATCAGCACTTCCAGGCGCTCGCGAGGTCGATCTGCGTGTCCGCGGACATGGCCCACGCGGTCCACCCGAACCACGCCGACCGCCACGAGGCGCGGCACAAGCCGGTCCTCGGCGGCGGGCCGGTCATCAAGACCAACGCGCAGCAGCGCTACGCGACGAGCGGTCCCACCGCCCTCTTCTTCGCGGAGCTGTGCAAGCGCGCCGATGTCCCCGTCCAGCACTACGCGCACCGCACCGATCTCCCGTGCGGCACGACGATCGGCCCGATCACGTCGACGCTCCTGGGGATCCGAACCGTCGACGTCGGGAACCCCATGCTGAGCATGCACTCCGCGCGCGAGCTCGCCGGCACCGCGGATCCCGCGCTGATGACGCGCGCGCTCACGGTCTTCCTGACCGCGCCCGACCCGATGGTGTAGCCTCGACGCGTGCGTGGTCGGTCTCTCTTGATCCTCGCGTTTGCCCTCGTGACGGCGTCGTCGTGCACGCCGAAGGCGGGCGACACGTGCCGCAAGGGGAAGTCGCTCTGCCTCGACAAGGCGCACGCGCTCGTGTGTCGCGCCGAGACCTACCAGCCCGTCCAGTGCGCGGGCGCCCTCGGATGCCACAAGGTGGGCGAGGAGCTCGTGTGCGATCAGGCCCAGGTCGGCGAGGGCCAGAGCTGCCTCACCGAGGGTCGCCGGTTCTGCGCGCGGGACGGACAGAGCGTCGTCGTCTGCCAGGGAGGGCGGTTCGCGAAGCAGTACGACTGCCGCGGCGCGACCGGATGCTCCGGGGAGAAGCTCGCCTGCGATCAGACCGTGGCGAACCAGGGGGAGCCGTGCCAGGCGCACCCCGATCCGGACGAGACGCTGTTCTCGTGCAGCCTCGACAAGGGAGTCCTGCTGCGGTGTCGCCTGGGAAAGTGGGAGATCTACCACTTCTGTCGCGGACCGAAGGCCTGCGCGCTCCGCTCGCCGACGATCCCGCTGTGCGACGGCTCCATCGCACAGGAGAACGATCCCTGCGAGCCCCCCGGCCGGGTCGCCTGCGCCGACGACCACAAGACCGAGCTCCTCTGCGTGGGATCGAGCTTCATGAAGAGCCGGCGCTGCCCGAACGGCTGCAACCCGACCGGGGCCGCCAACGCCATCCGCTGCGAGTAGTGCGACCAGACTGCAACGCGCGCCCTTAACAGACGGCCGAGCTTCGCGTACAATGGTGGAGTCATGCCGCCCGAGCCCAGCCAGACGACCACCGCCGTCGACATCGACGAGGTCCGCATCCCCACGGGAGCGCCCGAGCGGGCCTGCCTCGTCGTCATCTATGGACCCGAGCTCGGCAAGCGCTCCACGCTCGGGCGCGCCTCGTTCGGGATCGGCCGCTCGTCGAAGAGCGAGCTCCCGATCGACCAGGAGAGCATCAGCCGCCACCACGCCCGGATCACCTGGACCCCCGAGGGCCACTCGATCGAGGATCTCGGCTCGACGAACGGCACGTTCGTGAACGACGTCCGCGTGAAGAAGGGTGCCCTCAAGGACGGCGACCAGCTCAAGATCGGCCGATCCATCCTCAAGTACATGGCCGGCGACAACATCGAGGCGAACTACCACGAGGAGATCTATCGCCTGATGACGATGGACGCCCTCACGCAGACGCACAACCGTCGCTACTTCAACGAGGCCTTCGAGAGAGAGTTCAACCGCTCGCTCAGGTACCGGCGCGCGCTGACCCTCCTCCTCTTCGACATCGATCACTTCAAGAAGGTGAACGACACCTACGGCCACGTCGCCGGCGACTCGGTCCTCCGGCAGCTCGCCACCGTCATCAAGCCCCGCCTCCGCCAGCAGGACGTGCTCGCGCGGGTGGGCGGCGAGGAGTTCGCCGTCCTCCTCCCCGAGGTCGACGCGGAGGGAGGCCGCATGGCCGCCGAGAAGATCCGGAAGCTCGCGGAGGGGGCCCGCTTCCAGATCGACGCGCGCGAGTTCACCTGCACCGTCAGCGTCGGGATCGTCGCCTTCGATCCGCGGATCTCGTCACCCACGATGATGTACGAGCTCTGCGACAAGGCCCTCTACACCGCGAAGCAGGGCGGCCGGAACCGCGTCGAGGGGTGAGCGAGGGGTGAGCTCTACTTCGGCGGGAAGCACTGCTGGGCGCAGTCCTCGAGCTGCGCCCCCTGCGTGATCCACAGGCGGAGCCGCTCGCGCTCCTCGAAGCTCAGGGGCGACGACTCGTAGCCGCCCGCCGAGACGGGGGGGTATGGCATCTCGCGGCCCAGCACGAGATCGCTCAGCACGCTGCGCTCGTAGTCGTCCGCGGGCGTCGCGGGCACGCGGCTCGGCTCGGCGTCGCGCGACGGACCGCTCCGCGTCGCGCACGAGAGCGGGTAGTTCTTCGCGTCGGTGGCGGCCGGCGGCCCGGGGAGCGGGGCGAGGAGGACCTTGTAGAGGAGCCAGCTGTTGCCGGGGTTCCTGGGATCGACGAGCGGCATGTCGACCCCGAACACCTCGCCGGGCTCCGCCGAGATCACGCGCGTGCCGGTGTTCGCGCCCTGCGCCACGCGGCCCGGCACCGTCTGCCGGTACCCGTCGGACGTCGTGAGGACGAGGCTCGCCGCGGGCACGTCGCCGAGCGTGGGCGGGCCGTGACAGGGGGAGCCGGTGCCGCACTTCGCCTGCAGGACCGGCATCACGTCGGCGCAGAAGAGCATCGTCGGCTCGAAGACGGCGCTCTCGGGCAGGATCCGGTCATCGACCAGGAAGTCGACCGTCCGCGTCGTGGTGAGGGGCGCCCCGTCGATCGCCCGGAGCCCGAGGCCCGCCTCGTTCTCCGCCGGCGAGGGGAGGACGACCTTGTACGCCCCCTTCGCGAGCCACGGCTTCTGCGAGTCGACCGGGATCGCGGGGTTCGAGAGCGTGACCGTCAGGGCCACGGGATCGTAGGTGACGATCGGCGAGCTCGCCGCCTGGTTCGTCGTCTTGTTCAGGAGCTGGAACGACTGCCGGATGACGGTGGACGGCAGGAGGTAGCGGTCGAAGCGGAGGCGGATCACGCCGTTGGCCGCGAGAGGGCGGTTCACGTCGACGTTCGACTCGACGAGCGTGACGAGCGACCGGTACGGCTTCTGGTCCTTCTGCTGGCCCTGATCGCACCCGGCAGCCAGAGCGAGCGCCACGGCGAGCGCCAGACCCGCGGGCAGCGAGATCCCGGTCAGCTGTCCGAGTAGACCGAGAGCTGCTCGCGCAGGACCTCGTCGTTCACGCCCGTGCGCAGATGCTCCTTGCAGCAGTCGGCCAGCGTGATGAGCAGATCGTCGACCCCCTTGTCCTCGATGAGCTTCTGGAGGAGCGCCTTCGCCTCGCGGCTCTCGTCCCCCCTGAGGAACTGACGCACGGTGTCGAGCGAGATCTCCCCCTGGAAATCCAGGTACATGTTGTCGAGGAGATATCGAATCAGCTGGTTCACGCGGGACCTCCTTCAAGGGATCTGCGGGCAAGGGCTTCGCCAATGGCGGCTTCCGGATATACCCGCCCAACCCCGCGCCGCGCAAGCGATTCTTCAGCGACATGTGGAGATCGCCTTCGACCCAGGCTCGTGGCACACGAGGCACGGCCTTGGGTTTCGCTTGTACTGGTAGCTGCAGCTGCTGACGAAGCTCGAGTTGTGGGGATTGAACCCACCTCCGATGCCGGGGCCGCCGTGGCACGTGACGCAGTCGCGCTCGATGTGACAGCTCACGCAGGCATTGAGGTTCCGCTGCGCGTCCTGGGAGTGGTGGCCCGGCTTGCGGGGCGCGTCGCTCCAG
Source organism: Myxococcales bacterium (assembly GCA_009692535.1). Taxonomy (GTDB): domain Bacteria; phylum Myxococcota_A; class Polyangia; order Haliangiales; family SHYZ01; genus SHYZ01. Next base: position 1,137 of record SHYZ01000233.1, on the reverse strand, counting down.
ATCTGCTTCGGCGGGTGGAAGCGGCCGGCCTCGCGGACGTCCTTCGGCCCGCTCATGCTGATCCCGAGACGCTGGTGACACCCGAGGCAGAAGCTCTGCTCGCGGTGGCAGCTCGTGCACTTCGAGCTCGCGAGGCGCGCGTCGACGGGGTGCATCTGGAGGTAGTCGCCCGGGTGGATGTTCTTCGGGCGGACGCGGCCGTCGTGGCACCCGGTGCAGAAGTCCTCCTTGTGGCAGTTCGCGCAGAGCTCGGAGTTGCTCGCCGCGACCATCTTGTGGCGATCGATGAAGTCGGGCCCGTGCGCGGCGTTGCCGAGCCAGCGTGGCGGCTTGAGCGTGCCCTCGGGGAACGCCGTCTTCATGCGGAAGCCCGTCTGCACGCCCTTGCGCTCGGGGAGGAGCTGCGTCGCGCCGTTCGATCCCTCGGTGACGTGGCAGGTCTCGCACGCGCCCTTCGCGTCGCCGCGCGCCGCGGTGTCGGTCATCTGGTGGCAGCCGAGGCAGCCGCGCATGCGCGGGAGCTGGTCGCGCGTGGCGAGCTCGAGCTCCTCGACGGCGCCGTGGCACTGCTGGCAGTTGATGTTCCGATCGAGGTGCTTCTTGTGGTTGAAGACCATGTTCGGCTTCGGCACGCGGAACGGGAGGACCCGCTTCGTCCCGTCGGTCGCGAGCGTGTGACAGAACGCGCACTCCGAGGTGGGGCTGCCGCCGCCCAGCACCTTGCCGAGATCGCCGTGATCGGTCGCGTGGCAGGTGTCGCATGTCCTGCCGGTGGGGATGAGATCGTCCGACGACTTCTGGCTCGATCCGGCGGCGTGGCAGCTCGCGCACTTGAGGCCGAGCGCGAGGTGGCCCTTGTGGTTGAAGCGCAGCGTCATCTGCTGCGCGGGGAAGACGACGTCGCTCGGCCCGCGATCGGGCTCGAACGCGCCCGGCGGGAGCCACTTGAGCGGCACCTTCGCGCCGGCGGGCAGCGCCTCGGTGCCGTGCGTGACGGGCGCGCCGTCCGCGAACGCGAAGCCCGCGCTCACGAGGAGCGTCACGAGGAAGAGGACCGAGCCGATCCACGCGCGGAGGTTCATGCTCGCCTTGCTCACTTGCTCACCGCCACGGTCAGCCAGAGCATCAGGCGGAAGC
>SHYZ01000232.1 GCA_009692535.1 Myxococcales bacterium | reverse complement strand
GAGGTCCGCCTCGACCGCGAGTTCGACGCGATCTTCGTCCACGACGCGGTCGCCTACCTGACCACGCTCGACGATCTCGCCCGGGCGGCGGAAACGGCGTTCCTGCACTGCCGGTCGGGGGGCGCCGCGCTGTTCGCGCCGGATGCCATTCGCGACACCTTCCAGGGCACCACGCATTGCGGCGGCCGCGACGACGAGACGCGCGGACTGCGCTATCTACAGTGGATCTGGGATCCGGACCCGGGCGATTCGACCTACGTCGCGGACTTCGCCTACGTGCTGCGCGAGGGGGCGGGCGTGCCGCGCATCGAGCACGATCGCCACGTCTTCGGTCTGTTCGCACGCGCGGAGTGGCTGCGGGTGCTGCGCGACGCCGGCTTCGAGCCGCGTGCGGAGCCGCTGGTGCACAGCGAGGTGCCCGCCGGAACGGTCGAGATGTTCGTCGCGATCAAACCGTGACATGCGCCGGGCCGGGTAGCCACGTGATCGAAGGCATCGTCACAACCGACTGCGATTCCGAGCTCGGCTGCTGGACTTCCAGCCTGTGGCAGCCGCCGCACCTGGCGCGCTTCGTCGAGCGCTTCTGGTACAGCGCGGGCACGACCAGCGTGTCGCGGGAGCGGCTGCTGCCCAACGGGCTCGTCGAGCTCGCCATCTGCCTCGCCGAGCCGCATCGGCTGATCGAGGGTGCCGGCACCCAGACCCTGCGCCTCTGTCTCACCGGCCTGCAGACCGGCCCGATGGTGATCGAGCACCCCTCCTACCACCGGGTTCTCGGCCTCCGTCTCCATCCCGCCGGCGCCTACGCGCTGCTGTCGCTGCCGATGGGCGAGGTCAGCGGGCTGACCGTCGATCTGGGTGATCTTCTCGGCGCGACGGCGAACGAGCTCGCCGAGCGTTGTAACGAAACGGTGTCGGTCGAGGGCTGCTTTCAGATCGCAGCCAACTGGGTCGCCGAGCGCGTGCTGCGCGCGCGGGCGCTCGATCCCCGGATCGCGTGGAGCGTCGGACGAATCGAGCAGAGCACCGGCAAGGTACCGATCGCCGAGCTGCGCGAAGCCACCGGGCTCTCGAAGACCCGTCTGGCGAACGTCTTTCGCGATCAGATCGGCGTGCTGCCGAAGGTCAACTCCCGCATCGTGCGCTACCGGCGAGCGCTCGCGCTGCTCGACCGCGCGACACCGTCGCTCGCCGACGTGGCCGTCGAGTCGGGCTACTACGACCAGTCGCACATGACGACGGAGTTTCGCGAGCTCGGCAGGCTCACGCCGCGCGAGTTCGTCGCGACGCACTATCCGGGCAGCACCACCGCGCTCGAGTACTGAGCGACCCTCCGTCACCGGACTTTTTTCCAAGACCCGCGGTTCGGGCTGCCGTACACAGTGGCGCCGAAAGGAGACCACGATGGCTGTGCATCACATTCCGACGGGACACAACGCGGTATCCCCCTACCTCGTCACGAAGAGCGCCGAGCAGGTGATCGGCCTCATGCGGCAGGCGTTCGGCGGCGAGGAGCTGCACCGTTCGACCCGCCCCGACGGCACCATCATGCACGCCGAAGTCCGGATCGGGGACTCGGTTGTGATGATCGGTGAAGCCTGCGGCGAGTTTCCGGCGATGCCGTGCATGGTCCACGTCTACGTGCCCGACTGCGACCGAGCGTACGCGCGCGCGCTGCAAGCCGGCGCGACCTCGGTGCGCGAGCCCGCGCTCCAGCCGTACGGCGACCGCACCGGCGGAGTTGTGGACGCGGGCGGGAACCAGTGGTGGCTCGCCACCCACGAGGAGGACGTCGCGCACGACGAGATCGAGCGCCGCATGAAGGTCGCGGGCAAGGGCTGCGACGCGTCCGGAGCTACCGGCGTGCCTCGAACGCGGCGAGCGGCTGCCGCAGGAGCAGGTCGGCGAAGAAGTCGGTCGGGAACGCGTCGCGGTCTTCTTCCGACACCGCGAACGGATGCCATGCGGCCGACGCGAAGCCCGCCGCGCGAAGCTCTGCAACGTAGGTCTCGGGTCGCCAGAAGTAGTTGGTGATGGCGAAGCTGCGGCCCTCGGGAAGGATGAACTCGTAGGTGATCGGCGTTCCCTCGACGCAAGGCTCGGGCCCGGTCTTGCGGAAGCCGTGCGCCGAGAAGTCCCGCACACCGCTCGCGCCGTCGTCGGTGAAGTCGTTGACGCCGAGCAGACGACCGCCGGGGCGCAGGCTTTGGAACGCGACCTTGCAGAAGCGCCGTAGCTCGTGGCGCGTGCTCGCGTAGTTGAACAGGTACGCCGCCACCGCCAGATCGAAGGTGCCGAGTTCGCCGCTACCGGCGACGTCGCCGTGTGCGTAGCGACAGCCGAGCGGGTCCATCGCTTCGGCGCGCCGCCCGAGCGCGATCATCTCGGCCGATGCATCGATACCGAGCGTCTCCGCCGCGCCGCGCCGCATCAGGCGCCGGCTGTAGAATCCGTCACCGCACGCGAAGTCGACGATGCGCGCACCCGCGATGTCGCCGGCGAGCCGCTCGAGGGTGTAGGCCTCGAGGCAGATGCGAAACGGCTGCTGCTTGGCCTCCGAGTAGCGGTCGCCGATTCGATCGTATTCCGCAGGCTCGCCCATGATCCCTCCGCTGCACGCGCTGACCGTGGCGCCCTCGCCTCCTCCGGCGCTCGTACGGTTCATCGGCCTGCAGGGGCGTCGCCCTTGAGGGACGCGGCCGACCTCGGGGACCGCCCGGACCTCTACGCGAACCAGGAGTGCGGCAGTTGCCCGGCGTCGTAGCGTTCACGCAGCGCCTCGAGCCGCTGCCAGCTCGCCGGCGAGAACGATCGCACGGCGCGCGCCGGAGCCCTGGCGAGTTCGGCCTCGTTCACCAGCAGCTCGCCCGCAGCGGAGAACGCCGCGGCATCCGGCTGCTGCGGCGGCGCGGGTGCGATCGCGCAGAGGAAGAACGCCAACGCTTGCGCGGCTGCGGCGCGCGTCTCCTCGAAAGCGGTTGCGGCGACGGTGCACACGTCTCCCGATCCGTCCGGCGCACGCGCGAGGAACAGCGTCAGCTCGAGCGCACCGGTCGCCGCCACGGAGAGAGCGCTCACGCGCGCGTGCCGAGGCGCGCCGCCTTCTTCCTGGTCGCTGTCTTCTTCTTGGCCGGCTTCTTCGGCGCCGAGCCCTTCTTCGGTCGCGCCTTGCGCACCAGGACGGCTTCGTTCTCGAGCGCGCGCCGCACCTCCGCGAGCTCCTTGCGCTTGGTCGCATCCACCGTGGGGTAGGCGAGGTTCAAGCTCTGCAGCGTCTCGACGATCGCCTCCGAGACCACGACGCGCGTGAACCACTTGTGGTCGGCGGGTACCACGTACCAGGGCGCGTCCGGAGTGCTGGTGTGGCGGATCATGTCCTCGTAGGCCGCCATGTAGTCGTCCCAATGCTCGCGCTCCTTCGCGTCCGCGAGCGAGAACTTCCAGTTCTTGTCCGGCTCCTCGAGCCGCGACAGGAAGCGGCGCCGCTGCTCCTCGCGCGAGAGGTGCAGGAAGAACTTGCGGATCACGACGCCGTTGCGGGTCAGGTAGCTCTCGAACGCGTTGATGTCGTGGTAGCGCTGCTGCCAGATCTTGGCCGTCAGGAGCTCGGGTGGAATCCTCTGCTTGGCAAGGATCTCGGAGTGCACGCGCACCACGAGCACCTCCTCGTAATGCGAGCGGTTGAAGATGCCGATGCGGCCGCGCTCGGGCAGCGCCTTGGCGGAGCGCCAGAGGAAGTCGTGGTCGATCTCCTCGGGTGACGGCGCCTTGAACGAATGCACCTGACAGCCCTGCGGGTTCACGCCGCTCATGACGTGCTTGATGGTGCCGTCCTTGCCGGCGGCGTCCATCGCCTGGAACACCAGCAGCAGCGCCCAGCGGTCCTGCGCGTAGAGCTTGTCCTGAAGCTCGCTGAGCTGCGCGGTGCCGGCCTGCAGCGCCTCCCCCGCCTCGCGCTTCGACTGGAAGCTACCGGTATCACCCGGGTCGATCTGCTTCAGGCGAAAGCTCGTGCCCTCGCGGACGCGATATCGGTCCGCATTCATCGCCGCGCGTCGTGGCATCCCGTCCTCAACACGATCATGAGCGTCCGCGGCGCAAAGGCAAGCGTCGTCGCGCCGACCCAGCCGTCTCGGCGACGAGCCAGGTGTCGGCGAGAGCCTCGGTCGCGTGCCGGCGACGCGCGGTCAGCGTGAACGGCGCGCTGCTCGCATCGAGCGTGACCGCCGAGCGCGCCGTACGGACCAGCAACGCGCCGCGCAGGATGCGGAGGCGTTGCCGATGCGGGTGCGCGTGGGCGTCCTCACGATGCCCGCGCGGCTTGAAGACGAGCAGCAGACCTGGCGCCAGACGGTAGACCGCTCTGTGCTCCGTCGACAGCGTGCGGACGTCGGCGCCCACCGGCATGCGCGTCAATCTACGTCTGCCGCATCCGGCGTGCCCGCGCGCCCGTCGCGCACCGCGCAGACGCCGTGCTTCGCCGTCGCGATGAAGTCGAGCATCTCGCGTACCTCGGCGGTCGCTCCGCCGCGCTCGCCCTCGCTCTCGAGCAGCCGCGCGCGCGCGAGACGCAGGTTGGGACGAGTCGAGAACAACGTCCGGTAGGCCCGGCGGATGGCTGCGACCTGCACACGATCGAAGCCAGCGCGACGCAAGCCGACCAGGTTGACGCCGCCGAGCGCGTTGGTCCCGAAGCGGGTGGTGCAAAACGGCGGCACGTCCTGCGATACCGCGGTGCCTCCCTGGAGCATCGACAGCCGGCCGACCCGGGTGTGCTGGTGCACCATCACGTTCGCTGACAGGAACGCGCGCTCGCCGACGCTCACGTGCCCGCCGAGCACCGCTGCGTTCGCCATGACGACGCCGTCTGCAACCCGGCAATTGTGGCCGACGTGCGCGTTGCTCATCAGGTAGCAGTCGTTGCCGATGACGGTGGCGGTACCGGGCGCGGTGCCGCGGTGGATCTGGCAGCCTTCGCGGATCACGTTGCGGTCGCCGATCTCGAGGCGCGTCGGCACTCCCGCGTACGACCTGTCCTGCGGCTCGTGTCCGACGACGGCTCGTGTTCGACCCACTCGATTTCATCGCCCGGCTTGCGGCCTTGGTGCCTCGCCCGCGCGCGCATCAGCTCACGTATCACGGCGTGCTGGCACCGGCCGCGGAGTGGCGTGACCTGATCGTGCCCGCCGGAGGGCGCTCCATCCGCAAA
>SHYZ01000020.1 GCA_009692535.1 Myxococcales bacterium | reverse complement strand
CGTGCGAAGGGACGACCCGTGCAGCAGGTCGTCCCTCCTGTCGCGGCCCGGTTGGCCACGTGCGCGTGGACGACACGATGGTCCGTTCACCATCGCGTTCACACGCTGCTGCATGTTGCGCGGCTTGTGCCGCAGTGCCGCGCCGGCCTGCGCGCGGATTCAACCCTAGTGGTTGCGTAGCCGCACCTGGGTCGGTTCCTCGGAAGTCGTTATTGGACGAGCGGGCCTTCACCCGCTCGCCGCAGCTCCACGTTAATAGGTTGCCTGCTCAGCGAGTGACTCTTGCAACTCGCTCGTCGCTGAGCGGCTACGCCGCGGAGCGCTTGGCGGCGCGCCAGCCGTCGTACTCTTTCTTGCTGGCGTCCTTGTGCTTATCGCAGAGGTAATGGAAGCGCGGCCCCTTCGACGGGTTCGAACAGTCGGGCGCGATGCACGGCACAATTTTGCGGACCTTTGCCGCCTTCTTTGGCTTCTTTGACTTCTTCGCCTGTTTCACCTGGGCAGGCTTGGGTGCCGCGGGGGCTGCAGGAGCCTTGGCCGCTTTGGCCGCCTTCGCGGGCTTGGCTACCGCGCGCGCCGCTGCTGGCGCACTGGCGCCACGGAAGTAGGCTTCGATCTCGTCGGCGATGTTCCGGCGGAGCTCACCGGCAAGCTCGGCGACGAGCAAATCGAGATGGCGACCCACGAGGGCGTGAAGGCGGGCGTCGGTCGACGTGAGGATGCGCTTGGGCATTGGACTCTCCTGAATGGATTAGGGTACGACCGGTCATTAGCATGCTCAATGGCGTCTGGGCTATATATTTATCTTGCAACACGGAATTTGGCACGCACTTGGTGGCCACGAGTCGCCAACCGGCGCGCGCTGCGGCCGACCGCGTGACGTGCCCCTGGTCACGTTGCGGCACCGTCGAAACCGCAGCGACGCGCTCGCAAGAACCCTCGCAGGTGCCCCTGGCAACGTGCCCCTGGCAACGTGGCCGGCAGCCTCGGGGCTACCTCACCGCACGGCAACAAAACCGTGCTGTCACGCATGCTTGGCGACGGCATCGGCGCACCCCTGCCGCCTGCACCTGAAGCCTTGTGCCGATTTGACAGCGACTGGACCGTTGCCATACTGTCTGGCGCTTTCCGGGGCCCCGTGACCACGCGGGCATGCAGACGTAGCAAAGCTCCGCAGAGAAAGCTGTTGTAGAAAAGTTGTCGCAGAAAAGCTGTCGCAGGAAAGGCGCGTCGAGGAGATCTTGGCACTCATACCCGACGACGTAATCTCCGAAATCCGCCAGCGCGCCGACATCGCGACGGTGATCGGCGAGCATCTCGCGCTCCGCAAGGTGGGCGCGAGCATGAAGGGGCTCTGCCCATTTCACGCCGAGAAGACGCCTTCCTTCCACGTGTCACCGCAGCGGCAACTCTATTACTGCTACGGCTGTCACGCGGGCGGCGACGTCTTTCGCTTCCTCATGACGCTGCAGGGAAAGAGCTTCGTCGAGGTCGCGCGCGAGCTCGCGCAACGCCACGGCATCACCATCCCTGAGCGTCCCCAATCCGACGACGAGCGACGACAGCGCGGCGAGCGGAGCCGCATGCACGAGCTCACCGAGGCTGCGACTGCGTACTTCCGCGACCGGTTGTTCGACGACGCGGGCGGCGAGCTCGGACAGCGTTATCTCGACTCACGCGGCATCGGCTCGGAGGTCGCTGAGACGTTTCGCCTCGGCCTCGCGGGGCCCGAGTGGTCCGGGCTCGCGGAGCACCTCGCCGCACGAAACCTGTCGATGCCCCTCGCGGAGGAGGTCGGGCTGGTCGCGCCTCGCCAGCGCGCCGGTGGCCACTACGACAAGTTCCGCGGCCGGCTCATGTGCCCGGTGATTCTCCCCGGCGGTGAGGTCGCCGGCTTCTCAGGGCGCACGCTGCTCGACGATCCCGAGGCGCCCAAGTACACCAACTCGTCGGAGTCGGTGATCTACAAGAAGTCGCACCTGCTGTTTGGGCTCCACGCGGCCCGCGCGGCGTTTCGTTCTAAAGGAAGGGCGGTGCTCGTCGAAGGTAACTTCGACGTGATCGCGCTGCACCAAGCAGGGTTTTCGGAGAGTGTCGCTCCACTCGGCACCGCGCTGACGCCGCAGCAGATCGAACTGCTCCGACGCTTGGCGCCGTCGATCACGCTCTGCCTCGACGGGGATCGCGCCGGCAAGCAGGCCGCACTAAAAAACATCCCGCTGCTCGTCGCGGCCGGCGTGGAGGCGCGCGTGGCCGAACTCCCCGACGGTGACGATCCCGACTCGCTGGTGCGTCGCGACCCGGCACGCTTCGGCGAGCTGCTCGACCGCGCGCGTCCGGCCATCGAGTACTTCCTCGATCAGCTGTGGCATCGCACCGACCGCTCCGCCACGCACCGCGCCAACGCCGTGCGCGAGGCGGCGCCGCTGCTGGCGAGCATCAGCGATCGCATCAAGCGCGACATTGTGGTGGATCAGTTCGCGACCGCATTGGCGGTGCCGGCGCAGGTGGTGCGGCGGGCGATGGCGGAAGCAGGGTCGGTACAGGGTGCGCCCGCTCGTGGACCTTCGGACCGCGTCGTCCCGAGCCGCTCGGCGCTGCCGCACGACTCCACGGCCACACCGGCGGACCTCCGCGGTCCCCCCGACGAGCGCTTCAACGACCGGCCCGACGAGCGCTTCAACGCCAGTCCCAACGACCGCTTCAACGCCAGTCCCAACGACCGCCCCAACGACCGCCCCAACGACCGCCCCGACCGACCACTACCTCCTCGGGTCGAGCTCGAACTGGTCCGCTTGCTGGCCGACCACCCCGCCCTCGCCTCCCACGCAGAGGACGGCGTGCTCGGAAGTCTCTTGACGGACGACCGGGTTAGGGTCATGTATGCCGCCGCTCTCGTCGGCCGACCTCTCGACGAGGTAACCCCACGGGAGCTAAGCGACGTCGTGGCAGCGCAACAGTTCACCAGTTCGCCAGAGTCGCCCGACGACGCGCAACGCGCGCTCGACGAGTGCGCCAACCTTCTGCGTCGCGCCCACCACGCACGGACGGCCGACGCGATCGGCCTTGCCCTTCAGGACGCCGAGCGCCGCGGTGACTCTGCGCGCGCCCGGGACCTACTCCAACTCCAACTCGAAACCCGCAGGAAGGCCTCGGCACGCCATGACCGCTGACGCAACCCGCAAGCCCCAGAAGCCATCGACCAAGCGAGGCAATGTGAACACGACCGGCACCGACACTGAGCGGAAGAAGCAGAAGCTCATCGAACTGGGCAAGTCGAAGGGCTTCCTGACCTTCGACGAGGTCAACGACAACCTGCCGGCCGAGATCGTGTCGGCCGACCAGATCGACGCGTGGCTGACCACCCTCGGCAACGAGGGGATCGAGGTCGTGGAGGCCGCGCCGAAAGCGCGCGCTGGCGGCAAGGGCGCGAGCGCCAAGCCGGCTGAGTCGCCGATCGTCGACGACGACAAGGACGACAAGGACGACAAGGACGACGACCGGGACGACAAGGACGACAAGGACGACGAAGACAACGAGGACAACGAAGAGGACGACGACACCCCCGCCGTCGGAGTTGTCACCAAGAAGAAGGCGACCTCGGCCGCGGACGCCGATGCGAATCAGAAGACCAACGATCCCGTCCGCATGTATCTGCGGAAAATGGGCTCGGTCGCGCTGCTCACGCGCGAGGGCGAGGTCGAGATCGCCAAGCGGATTGAGGAGGGGGAGCGCCGCGTACTCCAGGTGGTGCTGAACTCGCCAATCGCCGTCGAGGAGCTGCTCGAGCTGTCGGATCTGCTCAAGAAGGCGAAGATCCGCGTCAAGGAGGTCGTCCGCGACATCGACGAGGAAGACGCGGAATTCAACGAGCAGTGGCACGCGGACCGCGTCGTGCGCGTGCTCGAGAAGGTCCGCAAGCTCTACCGCGACCACCAGAAGATCGAGGAGCAGCTCGCGGACCGGTCGCTGGCGGAGGTGAAGAAAAAGCGCGTCCGCGACAAGCTCGCAGATCTTCAGTCGGAGATGTTCGACGAGCTCTCCGAGCTGCGCATGAACAAGAAGGTGATCGAGCGAATCGTCGCCAAGATGAAGGCGCTCGTGAACCGGATCGAGAAGGCCGAAGAGGAGATCCGCGAGTGCGTGCGTCGCTCGTCACTCGGTGAGCTCAAGGAGCTACGCAAGATCCTCCGCGAGGTGAAAGCCGCGCCAGCCAAGGCGCGCTCGCTCACGAAGAAGCTCGGGCTCACGGTCGAAGAGCTCGAGGACCTCGATCGCCAGATCAAGGCCGCGCAGAAAAAGGTCGACGCTGTCGAGGCGGACGCGAAGATCCCGGTCAGTGCGCTGCGCCAGACCTACGAGGAGATCCACCTCGGCGAGCGGATGGCCGAGCGCGCCAAGTGCGAGCTCGTCGAGGCCAACCTGCGCCTCGTGGTGTCGATCGCGAAGAAGTACACGAACCGCGGGCTGCAGTTCCTCGACCTGATTCAGGAGGGGAACATCGGCCTGATGAAGGCGGTCGACAAGTTCGAGTACAAGCGCGGCTACAAGTTCTCCACCTACGCAACCTGGTGGATTCGGCAGGCGATCACGCGCGCAATCGCGGACCAGGCGCGGACGATCCGCATCCCGGTCCACATGATCGAGACGATCAACAAGCTCATCCGCACCTCGCGCTACCTCGTGCAGGACCTCGGCCGCGAGCCGACGCCTGAAGAGATCGCGGTGAAGATGGAGCTGCCGCTCGACAAGGTCCGCAAGGTGCTCAAGATCGCGAAAGAGCCGATCTCGCTCGAGACACCGATCGGCGAAGAGGAAGACTCGCACCTCGGGGATTTCATCGAGGACAAGAGCATGGTCTCGCCGAGCGAGGCGGTGATCTCGGCGAACCTCGCCGACCAGACGCGGCGCGTGCTCTCAACGCTCACGCCGCGCGAAGAGAAGGTCCTGCGCATGCGCTTCGGCATCGGCGAGAAGTCCGACCACACGCTCGAAGAGGTCGGGCAGGACTTCGAGGTCACGCGCGAGCGCATCCGACAGATCGAGGCGAAGGCGCTGCGCAAGCTGCGCCATCCGAGCCGCTCCAAGCGGCTCAAGGCGTTCGTCGACAACTAGGACCACGAGCGTGCGCCGGGCGGCGCGGTGCCCGGCGGGATGTCGGCCGAGTTGCCGGGGTGCCGAGTTGTCGGCCGGCTTGCCGGGTTGCGGGCCGGCTTGCCGGGTTGCCGGCCCGCTTGCCGTTGCAACGGGGGGGCCGAAGGGCTATCACTCTCCCCTCTCGGGCCCATAGCTCAGCTGGTTAGAGCCGCCGGCTCATAACCGGCTAGTCCCTGGTTCGAACCCAGGTGGGCCCACTGACATTTTCACGACGAGGCGGCCCATGAAAGCGACACTTCTCCTCCTCGAAGAACTCCAGCGACACGACGCGCGCCTGCTTGAGCTCGACACCGAGCTCGCCGCGCTGCCGGAGAAGCTCGCTGTGCTCAAGCGCGATGTCGGCCGCATGGAGGAGTTGCTCGGCGCCGAGCGGCGCGGCCTCGTCGAAGCAGAGACGTACCGCCGCAGTCGCGAGCTCGATCTCAAGTCCGACGAGGCCAACGTCGCCAAGGCGAAGACCAAGCTCCAGCAGGTGAAGAACGCGCGCGAGTACATGGCGGCGCAGCGCGAGACCGAGGTGACGCGGCGACTCATCTCCGAACGCGAAGAGGAGATCATCAAGCTCATCGACGCGATCGAGGCCTCAAGGAAGTCGCTCGCCACGCACACCGACGACCTCGCGGCACTGCACGCGCACGTGGCCGGCGACGAGAAGGAGATCCTCGCGCGGCTCGACGAGCTGCGCGCAATCGCCGATGGCGAGCGGGTGCACAGGAATGTGGTCGCCGCGCGCGTCCCCGACAACGTGATGAAGCGCTACGGCGCGATCAAGCTGCGCCGCGGACTCGCGGTGGTGGCGGTCAAGGGCGGCACCTGCCAAGGGTGCCATATGGCGATCCCGCCCCAGCTCCGCATCTCGCTCCAGCGGTCCACGTCGCTTGAGACCTGCCCGACTTGCAACCGCATCATCTACTCGGACTCGCTGCTCACCGAGAGCGCGCTTGAGCGCGGCGAGCGCGAGCCGAGCGGACCGACGGCGACCGAGTAGCGACGGCGTTAGCGCGGCGACGCGACGGCGTTAGCGCGGTGGTGCCCAGACGACGAGCTGGTTCGGCTCGGCGAAGACGATGCGCTCACCGAGCCGCCAGAGGCCGGTGAGACAGCTGCCGGCACGCAGCGCGCGGGCTTCGTGGACGACGCGCGATGAACCCGCAGCGAGATCGAGCTCGAGCAGGTCGTGGCAGCGCGGCACGAACAGCGCGCCGGCATGCTCGACGACGCTGGCGCGTGGATTCGACGGGCCGTCGGCGATCACGCTGCGCACGGCGTGGTCCGCGGCGCCGAACACGTAGGTGCGACGGCCGACGCCGGGCTCCTCGGTGAACAGAACGAGGCGGTCGCCCGCCCGCGCGGCGCCGAGGAGACGCCCTGCGCCAATTTCGAGACCGGCGAGCGGCTCGCCGCCGGCACGTGGGACGACCAACGCGAATGGGCGGCCATCGGCGGCCTGCCCGGCCACGAGCAGCGCGTCGCGGGTGGGGAGTGCGAGCAGCGGGCGGCGAGCGGCCGTGTCCGTCGGTGCTGATGCCCCGAGCGATACGAACGCAAAGACCGGTTCCGGCCCCGCGACATCGACGGTGACGACGCCGCCGGCCCCCTCGTCGTTCCCCGTCGCTGCGACCGCTGCCCACGAGCCGTCAGGTGCGACCTCGAGCCGCGCGGGGACTCGCGGCAGTGTGTGCAGCGCGATTCGCTCACCCGATGCAGCGTCGTGGATCGCCAGCGCGGGCGGCTCACGCAGCACGACAGCGAGCCGGCCCCCTTGCAGCAGCGCGGCAAAGACCGGCGCGCCACCGAGCGTGACGGAGGTCGGCTCGTCCGGACGCGCGGCGTCTACAAGGTGCAGCCTGCCGTCGGGCGGCGTGGTCGGCGCGACGGAGAGCACCGCAACGCGCGTCGACGACAACGCCACGACGACCGGCGCGGTGACCAGCGCAGGCAGCTTCACCGAGCGACCCGTATCGGCGTCGGCGTCGAAGAAGTAGGCCCGCGTTGGCGACAGCGCGACGAGTGCGCGCCCATCGGCAGTCGCGGCCACGGCGAGCAACTCCTCGCCATGCGGAAGCTGAAAGCGACGAGCCCCGGTCGCTGTCGGCGCGGCGAGCTCGACGCGCGTGGGGTCAGGCAACGGGCGCAGCGCAGGCGCGACCGTCGGCGGCGCGACTGTCGCCTGGTCGCCGGCGCCGCCCGCGCCGCAGCGCCCTGAGCATCCCCACGCGGCCGTGAGCAACGCGATGACAAGGAACCGCTGCAGCTTCATCGTGCGCGAGTATACTGACCGCGGCCTCCGCCGGAGGTGTCGAGGTGATCGCTGGCGCCGCAAGGCGCGGGAGGAAAGTCCGAGCTCCATAGGGCAGGGTGCTGGTTAACGGCCAGTCGGGGTGACCCGCAGGAAAGTGCCACAGAAACCAGACCGCCGTCGGGCAACCGGCGGCAAGGGTGAAACGGTGCGGTAAGAGCGCACCGCTCCTCCGGTGACGGAGGAGGCATGGCAAACCCCACCCGGAGCAAGACCGAGCAGGGGGCGCGCTGCCCGCGCAATGCCCCCGGGTTGGTTGCTTGAGCGCACCGGTAACGATGCGCCTAGAGGAATGATCGCCGGCGGGCGCGAGCCCGCTGACAGAACTCGGCTTAGCGGCGGCTCCGGCGGGGGCCATTCTCGTCGCCATCCGTTACACTCAAGACGTGCTCGCGGCGCACCTGCGTGGGGTGATGCTCGGCACGGCGCTCGCCACGATAGTCGCCACGGGGCTCGGCTCGGCGGTGCCGGCGGCGGCCGACACCGGCACCGCCGAGCTCCTCGTCACCGCGGTGCATGTCGAGCGAATCACGCTGCCAGCCGGCGCGACCGCGACCGTCGAGCTTTCCGACCTCGCGCCTGCGACGGCGGAGCCGGTGCTCCATCTGATCGACGCGGCGACCAACAGCGCGATCGCCGGCGCGCGTGGCGTGAGCCGCACGGTCGTCGGCGTGTCGCCCTCGGACCGCGAGCTCGTGCTCATCGTGCACGCGCTGTCGAGCGACGGCACCGGCACCGCGACGCTCTCGATCACGACCTCCGCCACTCGTGAAATCTCGATCACCTTCGCCGGCATCGTGCACGCGCCCCCATCGCTCGTCGGTGCGCGCCGCCTGCTCGTCGGCGAACGTCCCGGGGGGCCCGCCGATCTCGTCGCACTCGTCGTCGACGGCGCCGACCCAACGCGACTACTCGCCTTCGACGACGACAGCGGCACCGGCCTAGCACCGGTGCTCGCGCTCGACCTGCCCTGCCCCGCCGGCTGCGCGCTCGTCGTCGCGCACAAGCCCGGCGACACCGATGGACCGGCGCTGATCGCATGGGACGCCGGCGACACGGACAGCGATGCCGACGGCCTCTCCGACGCGCTCGAAGCCGAGCTCGGCACCGCGCCCGGCCTCGCCGACACCGATGCCGATGGCCTCACCGACGGCGCGGAGCTCTTCGGCGTCGACGGTCCCGCGCCCGTGCTCCTGCCTCGCTGGGGCGCCGACCCGAACGCACCCGATCTCTTCGTTGAGCTCGACTGGGAGGAGTGCGATCCAGTCACCGACTGGTGCGGCCCACACGCCTCACGCGATCGGCACCGCAGTTCGGGCGCCGCCGCGCGCAGACTCGCCAACTTCTTCGCGCCCGAGATCACCGTGCACCTCGACAACGGCGTGGCCAGCGACGATCCCGCCAGCGTCGTGCATGGCGACTGGGGCGGCGCTGAACGCCAGCCACTCGGCCAGCACCCCTGCAACGCCGACATTCTCGGCGCGCGCTTCGGGATCTTTCACCGCGGTGTCGCCTCGCCGCTCGGCTCGGGTGGCGGCGGCACGCTCTACGGCTACTGCTTCGGCGGCGACGGCGTGCGCATGGGCGTGCTCGCACAGGAGCTCGGTCACAACTTCGGCCTCGATCACGGCGGCAACGCACCTTCACTCCCCGCCAACTGCAAGCCGCACTACCTGAGCCCGATGAACTACGCCTACACCTACGACATGGCGGTCGTTGAGTTCTCACGCGGCCGACTCGCCGGCTCGCCGCTGAACGGCGTCGCGCTCGACGAGCTTGCCGGGCTCGGCACCACCGACCCCGCGCTGCTCGACCGTCTGCGCGGCGGCGCGTTCGGTCTCAATGTCCGCGACGACGGCGCGATCGACTGGAACCGCGACGGGCGATTCGATCCACTGGTGCGCGGTGCGCCAACGTGGGGCTACGCGAGCTGCGAGCAATCGAAGGCGCACGCCGACGCACTCGGCGCCGCGCTCGATCCCGAGCTTTCCTGGCTCCCTGGCGACGGTGCACCCGATCGCCTCTACCTGCTCTCGCGCAGTGCGATCGATGGCCGCCTCGACGCGCGCTTCACGACGCGCCTCGATCGCTGCGACCGCACGGTCGACACGTCGCCCTGCACCGACTGGTCCCCCGTCGAGGGCGAGCCCGCACGGCTCGTGGACCGCGCGCCGCCCGGTCGGCTCGCGCCCGCCGCCGAGTGGGTCGTCGACGCCGACGGCACCCACCGCCTCCTCGTCGTGCAGCTCGCTACCGACGGACAGCTCTACGTGCAGCGCCTCACCGCGACCGCGACCGGCGAGGACTGGGACGAACCGCTCGTCCTCGACAGCGACAGCGACGTCATCGTGACCGGCAGCCCGACGCTGCGACGCGCACCGGACGGCACCCTCGTACTGCTCGCGCCAGCTGGCGGCGTGCTGCTCCGCTGGCAGCTCGACGACACGGGACGCCCCACCGCGCCGCCCACCGTCGAGAGCTGGGAAGACGGCACGCCGATCGTGCCGTGCGGCGGCGTCACGCTCGCGCGCGGCCATCGCGCCGATCTCGCCGAGGAAGCACTCTTCGCCGCAATCGCCGCCGGCCCGTTCTGCACCGTCGAGCTGGCCCGCTTCGACGCCGACGACGGCGACGGTGCCGCAGTCTGGGAGCGCACGCCCGCCACGAGCTGGCCGGCCCACCGCCCCATGACCGACGTGCGTCCCGGTCTCGCCTGGGTGCCGCTCGATCCACTCGAGCCGCGCGCCGGGCGCTTCTACCTCGCGTGGACGCCATGGCCCTCCGGCGCCGTGCTGATCACGCACACCGAGGGCGACGATCCTTCGCCCGACGCTGAGAGCCGCCGACTCCGCTTCCTCTCGGGCACCTTCTTCTCAAACGTCTGGGGGCTCGGCACCGGCGCCGTGACGCTCGCGCACGACCCCGCACGCGACACCAACCTCCGCGCCGCGTGGAGTTTCGGCGCGCGCTCGAGCCTCGGCTTCTACCCGTTCGCCGACGGCATCATCGATCGCGTGCTGCTCGATCAGGACGACTACGGCTATCTGCTCGAGACGCTCGCCTGCTCACTCACCGCGAGTTGCACACCATGAAGGCGCAGCTCTTCCTGCTGCTCGCCGTCGCGTGCCACGGCCCGCCGCCAGCGCTTCCCGACCGCTGCGTCCCCGACTGGCCGGCGCCCTCGGTGACGCCGCTCGCTGCGCCGCTCGTCGGCATCACGCCCGCCGTAAAATGGCGCCGTCGCCTCACGCGCGCCGTTCCGCTCGACCCGATCGTTCTCACCGGTGGTCGCCTCGCCGTCGCTGCCAGCAGCCGACTGTTCCTGCTCGATGCCGAAACCGGCACGGTCGTCGGCGGCCGCTCGAGCACCGGCTTCGAGCGCATCACCGCGCCCGTCGTCGCGCCCGACGGCCACCTGCACTTCGCCGGCAGCAGCGCCTACTCGGTCGATCTCGACGGCAACCTGCGTCACGTCGTTCCACTCGCGCCCTCCGGCCCCTCGGCCGGCAAGCGCATGCTGCTCGCGCCGAGCGGCACGCTCTACACCACCGCAAGCGACGGCTTCCTCTACGCGATCAACTCGGCGACCGGTGCCGCACGCTGGCGCGTCGAGGTCGGCAAGAACGTCGCTGCCGCGGCCGCGCTCCCCGGCGGCGTCGGCGGCGCGGTCCACGTGATCACCCGCGGCGAAGCGCCGAGCTCGCGCCTCTATGACGCCACGACCGGCCTCCGTCTCGCCACGCTCGCCACGCCCGACGGCGTCCCTCGCTACGGCGCACTCTTCGGCGCGACCATCGGCATCGTCACGCAGCGCCCCGACGACGCCCCCGGTCCCTACCCACGCATGCAGATCGACGTGCTCGATCCCTGCGCCAAGCTCCGCTTCACGATCCCTGCGACGCGCGCCCAGTGGCCGGCGTTGCTCGCCCCCGGCGATCGCCTGCTGGTCGTCGAGCGCGATGCGACCGAAGGCAGCCCCACCGAAGTCGCCGTCTATTCGCCCGATGGCGAGCGCGTCCTCGCGCCGCGCCCCGCTGCGCCGCCTTGGGCGGTCGGCGCCGACGGCACAATCTACGGCCTCGAGTGCGACAGCGCGGGCGTCGAGTCGCCGTCAAGCCTCATCGCGTACAGCGACATGCTCGAGGAGCGCTGGCGCATCGAGCTCGGCCCCGCCTGTCCGATCACGACGCCGGTGATAGGACAGGACGGGACGCTCTACTTCGCGTGGTTCGTGGACGGGGTGAGCGAGATCGTCGCGGTCGCGACGCCGAGCCCAGGTCTTGCGGGTGGGTGGCCGGCGCGTCATCACGACGCGCGCGGCACCGGGTGGCTCGAGTAAAAACCCTGCGACTACCGCGTCGGCTTGGTCGCGTTGCACTCCGTCGGGTGCAGCGAGTCATCGAACGGCGCGATGAGGTTGCCGAGGTCTTGGTTCGTGCCGCCCACGACGGTAAACGACAACGGCGCTGCCATCGCGTAGCAGGAGTAGACCTCGTTGCCCGCGACCGCGCCCTTGTAGCCGATCACGTCGATCTCATAGCTGCCGGCGAAGAGCACGAGCTGCAGCGCCGTGCTGTTCTCCTGGCAGATCTCCTTCGCGCAGAGCCCGCAGAGCGACGGCTGGTCCGCAGCGTCGAGGCAGCCGTACTGCCCCGAGTCGAGGCACATGCCCGAGCCGGTCTCGAACAGCCGGATCTCGGTCTGCGCCACGCCCGAACCGCCCGCGGTGGTCGACGTGCAGTTCGCGCCACCGGCTACGCCGTAGTCGACGCCGAAGGTGATCTCGGCGGTCGCAGGCGCAGTTTCCACGTTGAACACAAACGTCGTGACCACGACCAGCTCGTCGGCGTAGAGCAGGCTCGCAGTGGCCGTACCGCCCTGCGCGAGCGTGGTGTCGTCGCCGCCGTTGTCGGGGCTCCCGCTGTTATCGAGCAGCGACGCGACGACCGTGTAGTCGCCGAGCGGCAGCTTGGACGTGGTCGCTGCGGCGTCCGAGCAGTTGTAAAGGTCGTCGTAGCCCATGCCCGAGCCCGCAAGCGTGGCCACGAACGAGGTGTACGCGGCACCCGACGACGACTCCACCGACGCGCAGTCCGCTGCCGCGCCGTTGGCGAGCACGTCCCAGGAGTAGCCGAGCTGCCCCTCATGCTCCTCGACCACCAGCACACAGCCGGCCTGCGCGAAGCCCACGAGCCCCACCAGCGCGAACACCATCGATCCAAGCTTCTTCATCGCAAATCCTCCTCTAGTTCCTAGTTAAGTAACCGCGTTGACCGAAAGTTGACCGAAATTATCAGGCTACAGGTCGCAGGCGTTCTCAGCGCCGGCGACCACCAGAATCAGCAGCGAGTTCAGGTTGACGACCTCCCCCTCCACCACGTCGCGTACGATCGGATCGGGCACCACAACGCGCGCCGGTTCGATCGTCACCGGGCAGAGCGCCTCGATCGACAACGAGTAGCGCCCCTCTGCGATCGCGAACAGCGTCGTGCCGTAGCTGCGGTCGCACGCCCACGACTCGGCGAAGCGGCTCGCGCCGTCATCGGACTCGCCGCGCAACCGAACCTCTGCGAGGTGCTCACTTGCACAGTCGGTCTGCACCGACGACACGCCGTCGCTCCGACGCAGCGACCACGCAAGCTCCACGGCGCCCCCTTGGACATCGACGCACGCGGACGTGGCCCCAAGGACCGCGAGCATCGCCATCGTTGGGCCAATCCGGGTCATCGCCTAACCGACCTCTCCATGCGCCGGCGTATTCAATCGTGCCTTCGCCACCCTGCGCGCCGCGCCACAATAGGCAGGGCCCCCGATGGTGTCAAACCACGCGCTCGCGCCACGGCAGCGCCACGGGCAGCAGGTGGACGGCACCGGGTCACGATGCTACAACGCGCTGCGTCCGTCGGTGACGGGAGTCACCCGCACACCGCGCGGCGAAGCGGGCCAACATGACCGGGCATCTCGCGCTGCTCCTGATCGACCTCACCGGGGCCACCGGGGCCACCGGTCCAGCCGGTCCAGCCGGTCCAGCCGGGGCGCCCAACATGGACACCTGGTCGCTGATCGCCGGCGCGTCGGGTGTGGTGATGGCCGTGATGGCCGTGCTCGCGCTGATGTCGTTCATCAGCTGGTACATCATCGGCTACAAATACTTCCTGCTCGCGCAGGCGCAGCGTGAGTCGAACAAGTTCCTCGAGGCGTTCTGGCGCTCGAAGGACGTCGAGTCGATCCACCGCGTCGCGCAGGGACTCCAGCGCTCGCCGCTCTCGCACCTGTTCCTCGCGGGGTATGGCGAGCTCACCAAGCTGCAGGCGACCGGGACGACCAAGGACCGGGACGGCGACCTCGTGAACGTCGAGCGCTCGCTGCAGCGCGCGCAGCTCAAGGAGACGACCCACCTCGAGTCGCACGTGCCGTTCCTCGCGACCTGTGGGTCGGCGGCGCCGTTCATCGGCCTCTTCGGCACGGTCTGGGGCATCCTCGTCTCGTTCCAGGCGATCGGCGCGATGAAGTCGGCCTCGATCACCATCGTCGCGCCGCGCATCGCTGAGGCGCTGATCGCGACCGCGATCGGCCTCGTGGCGGCGATCCCCGCGGTCATGGCGTACAATTTCTTCGTGCGCCGGATCCAGATCATGACCGCAGAGATGGAGACCTTTCAGAAGGACTTCCTCAACATCGTGCGGCGGCATTTCCTGACCTGACGATGGCGTTCGGCAGCGGCAAAGGCGGCGGGCTCAACAGCGACATCAACGTCACGCCGATGGTCGACGTGATGCTGGTGCTGCTGGTGATCTTCATGGTCACCGCGCCGATGCTGAACACGGCGGTCGACCTCGAGCTGCCGCCCGCAGCAGCCAAGGTGGTCGAGCTCGACGACGGCAAGCTGGTGCTGCGCATCGATCGGCAGCGACAGCTCTTCCTCGGCGACACCAAGGTGGCGTGGTCGGAGCTCGAGCAGAAGCTCACGACCAACGAGCGCCTCCGCCGCGAGAGCGAGCTCTTCATCGAGGCGGATCGCAAGCTGCTCTACGAAGACGTGATGTTCGTGATGGCGCTGGCGCAGCAGGCCGGCGTTGCAAAGGTCATGCTGCTCACCGGTCCACCCGAGGAGCCGGGCGCAGCGACCGGCGCGACGACGTCGGGTCCTGCGACCGGCGGGGGACGCTAGATGCGCGAGCAACTCATGCAGCGACTCGCGCTCGGGTTCACGCTGCTTGTGCACCTTGGGCTCATCTGCGGGATCACCGCCGCGAACGGCGCCGGCGACGGACAAGCGCATGCGACTGCCCCGAGCACCGACGAGCGCACGTACATCGAGGCGGGCCTTGCACGGAAGCGCACGCGCGCAGCGGGCAAGCCCTCGCGGCAGCCGGTAAAGCCGGTCGCCGCCGCGCCGCGCCCGACCGACCTCGCGATCGCACGCGATCCCGAGCGCACGTCCGAGCCGAAGGACGCCGAGAGCCAGCCGGTCGATCCGTTCGCCGCGCAGCGCGATCGCTACCGCGACGTCGACACCGAAGACGCCGCGCCGATGGCTCCGACCACGCCCGACCCGGGTAGCGACGAGGAGTCGCAGGAGGGCGCCGATGACGGCGACGCGCGTGGCACGCGACTCACGACCACGGGGCATCCGTACGAGCAAGCGCTCGTGACCGAGCTCGACCAAGCGTTCGTGAAAGCGGCCTTCGCGCAGTCCGGGCAGGCCGACGTCTGCATGCGGCTGCGCGCCGACGGCACGATCGCAAAATGGGAGTTCGCGACCAAAGACCCGCGCGCCGCGTTCAACAGCGCGGTCGAAGGGGCGCTGCTCCAGGTCAAGCGCGACCGCGCTACGCGAGCGAAGGACTGCGACGAGGACGGGAACCTCTGCGTGCCGCGTGAGCTTGCGTACCGCTTGGTGAGGAACGACGCGTGCGTCGCGTTCGCGAACTAGCCGCGGGCCTCGCGCTGCTGGCGGTCACCCTGACCGCAGCGCTCGGGCAGACCACGCCAGCCGGAGCGCCGGTGTCGGCGACGCCGCCGGTGAAGGCGGCGACAGCGGCAACCACCGCGGTTACGCCGACGGCCGCAACAGCGGCGACGACGATCCGCGGCCGGAAGGGGCTCTACCCGATCGCCATCCCGCGTCCGGTCGGCTCGGACCCCGCCATCGCCGCGCTCGTCGAGGAGGTCCAAGCGAGCGACCTGCGCCTCTCGAGCTGGTTTTCCGTGCTCGATCCGCGTTCCTTCCTCGCTGACGTGCGCGCAGAAGGGCTCGGCATCGAGCCGCAGAAGTGGAAAGACGTGGGTGCGTTCGGCGTGGTCAAGTCGCGCGCGGTCACGACCGGCGGACAGGTCACGCTCTCCTTCAAGCTGTATGAACTCGACCGCGGCGCCGATCCGACGCTCGAGCGCGAGTACCGCGGGCCCGGCGCCGACGTGCGCCGTCTCGTGCATGCGTGGTGCAACGACCTCGTGGCGCACCTCGCCGGCGAGCCCGGTTTTTTCGGCTCGCGCATCGTGTTCGTCTCCAAACGGCACAAGGGCTCGTCGGTCGTCGCGATGGACTTCGACGGCCACGCGCCGCATTCGCTCACCAAGAATCCGTCGATCAACATCCTGCCGGCGTGGTCGCCGACCGGCGCGGTCGCGTTCACCTCGTACATGCGCGGCAACGCCGACCTCTACGTGACCACCGGCGCCGGTCGCCCAAAGCGCCTCTCGCGCCAGCCGGGGATGAACACCGGCGCGGCGTTTTCGCCCGACGGCTCGCGGGTCGCGGTCACGCTCTCGCGCGACGGCAACCCTGAGCTCTACCTGCTCGACACCAGCGACGGCAGCATCGTGCGCCGGCTCACCGACAACCGCTGGATCGACACGTCACCGGCGTGGTCGCCCGACGGACGCGAGCTGGCGTTCGTCTCGAACCGCGAGGGCGGGCCGCAGGTGTTCGTGATGAACGCCGACGGCAGCGGCCAAAAGCGCGTGACCTTCGGCCTCGGCGGATGGGTGCAGACACCGACGTGGAACCCACGCGCGGGCACGCGCGAGCTTGCGCTCACCCTGCGCGACGACGCGAGCGGGCACTTTGACATCGTCACGCTCGACCTCACCACGGGCCTGTCGGTGCGGATCACGCAGGGGCACGGGAACAACGAGGAACCGACCTGGGCACCGAACGGACGGGCGATCGCGTTCGCCTCGTCGCGGCGTGGCGGCAGCGGGATCTACATCGCGAACGCCGACGGCACCGGCACGCCGCGCTTGGTCATCGAGGGGAAAGTCACCTCGCCCGACTGGGGCAAGGTTCCGTAGGGGAGACGATGCGGCTCGCGGCGATTGACGTCGGAACGAACTCCATCCTGCTGACGATCGCCGACCTCGTCGGGCGCGAGTTCCGCGTGATCGACGACCGCTGCCGGGTGGAGCGGCTCGGGCGCGGCGTCGATCGCACCGGTCGGCTCGACGACGCAGCGATCGCGCGTGGACTCGAGGCGATCACGGAGTATGCGGGCGCGATCCGTGCTGCTGGAGAGTGCCGGGTCGCCGCCGTCGGCACGCAGGCGCTGCGCGAGGCGGCCAACGGTGCTGCGTTCCTGGGGCCGGCGGCCGCGCTGCTCGGGCAGCCGATCGAGGTGATCGGTGGCCGACGCGAGGCTGAGTTGGCGTTCGCCGCGGTGCTGCACGGGTTTCCAGAATTCCGGCGCGGTCCGGTGCTCGTCGTGGACGTCGGCGGCGGCTCGACTGAGCTCGTCGTCGGACAGGACGGCCAAGTGATCTCGGCGGTGAGCGTGCCGATCGGCTCGGTCCGGCTCGCCGAGCGACACCTCGCGAGCGATCCTCCGACGCGCGAGGAGGCCGAGTCGCTCGTCGCCGCGATCGACCGCGCGCTCGCCGACGTCGAGTTGCCGGTCGGCGCACCGGTCGTAGGCACCGCAGGCACCGCGACCACCATCGCCGCGATCGCGCTCGGCCTGTTCCCGTACGACGCCGACCGCGTGCAGGGCGCGCGTGTCCCACGCGCCGAGCTCGAGCGCCAGCTCGCGCGCACGCTGGAGTTCCCCACGCGCGAGCGCGCCGCCCGCCTCCGCGGACTCGACCCGCGCCGCGCCGACGTGATCCCGGCGGGCCTCGCGATCCTCGACCGCGTGCTCGCACGCGCTGGCGCCGACACGCTCGTCGTGAGCGAT
The DNA here is from genome assembly GCA_009692535.1 of Myxococcales bacterium. Lineage (GTDB taxonomy): Bacteria > Myxococcota_A > Polyangia > Haliangiales > SHYZ01 > SHYZ01. Next base: position 11,499 of record SHYZ01000020.1, on the reverse strand, counting down.
CGCGGCATCCGCTATGGCCTGCTGGTCGAACTCGGCGAGCTCGCCACAGCCTCGGGCGCGACGTCGTGATAAAACCCCGCCCGTGACCCAGCCACTGGTGCGGATCGAGCAGGACACGTTCGGCTCGATCGCCGTGCCCGGCGACCGCCTCTGGGGCGCGCAGACCCAGCGCTCACTCGAGAACTTCAAGATCGGCGGCGAGCGAATGCCGATCGGCCTGCTCCGCGCCCTCGCGCAGGTGAAGCGCGCCTGCGCGACGGTGAACCTCGCGCTCGGCTTGCTCGACCAGCACAAGGCCGACGCAATCGTCGCTGCCGCCGACGAGGTCGTGGCCGGCCAACACGACGTCGAGTTCCCGCTCGTCGTCTGGCAGACCGGCAGCGGCACGCAGACCAACATGAACATGAACGAGGTGCTCGCGAACCGCGCCTCGGAGCTGCTCGGCGGCGAGCGCGGCGAGGGGCGCAAGGTCCACCCGAACGACGAGGTGAACCGCGGCCAGTCGTCGAACGACGTCTTCCCCACCGCGATGCACGTCGCTGCGGCGCACGCGGTCGCGAGCGAGCTCGTGCCGGCGGTGACGCGGCTCAAGGACGCACTCGCTGCAAAGGCGAAGGAGCTCGGCGGCACGATCAAGATCGGCCGCACGCACCTCATGGACGCGACGCCGCTCACGCTCGAGCAGGAGTTTTCCGGCTATGTCGCGCTGCTCGAGCACGGGCTCGCGCATCTCGGGCAGGTGTTCCCCGGTCTTTGCGCGCTCGCGCTCGGCGGCACTGCGGTCGGCACCGGGCTGAATGCCCACGCCGAGCTCGGCGCGCGCGTCGCGGCAGAGCTGGCACGAACGAGCGGCCTGCCGTTCGTCACCGCGCCGAACAAGTTCGAGGCGCTCTCGGCGCACGACGCGCTGGTCTTTGCGCACGGCGCGCTGAAGACGCTCGCCTGCAGCTACATGAAGATCGCCAACGACGTGCGCTGGATGGCGTCCGGCCCGCGCTCCGGCCTCGGCGAGCTGACCATCCCCGAGAACGAGCCCGGCTCGTCGATCATGCCGGGCAAGGTGAACCCGACGCAGGCGGAGGCGATGACGATGCTCGCCGCGCAGGTGCTCGGCAACGACGTCGCGATCAACCTCGGCGGCGCGCTCGGCAACTTCGAGCTGAACGTGATGAAGCCGCTCATCATCCACAACTTTCTCCAGAGCGTGCGGCTGCTCGCTGACGGCGCGGTCAGCTTCACCGACCACTGCGTCACCGGCATCCAGCCGAACCGCGCGCGCATCGCCGAGTTGCTCGACCGCTCGCTGATGCTCGTGACCGCGCTCAACCCGCACATCGGCTACGACCGCGCCGCCAAGATCGCCAAGCACGCGCACCACGAAGGGCTCACGCTGCGCGAGGCCGCGCTCGCGCTCGGCTTCGTCACCGGCGAGCAGTTTGACGCTTGGGTGCGCCCTGAAGAGATGCTCGGCCCCCACGCCGGCCGCTAAAGTCCCCCCGCCCCCCCCGCCCCCCCCGAGCCCCCGAGGAATCCCATGAAGCTCTCCCGCAAGGTCTGTGTGCTCGGCGTCGGCATGACGAAGTTCCACAAGCCCGGCACCTTCGACTACCCCGCGCTCACCAAGGAAGCGGGCGAGGCGGCCCTTGCCGACGCCGGCGTGCCCTACTCCGCCGTCGAGCAGGCGTTCGTCGGCTACGTCTACGGCGACTCGACTTGCGGCCAGCGCGCCGTCTATCAACTCGGGCTCACCGGCATCCCGGTCTTCAACGTGAACAACAACTGCTCCACCGGCTCGACCGCGCTGCTGCTCGCGGCGCAGGCGATCGGCGGCGGCTCGAGCGAGTGCGTGCTCGCGCTCGGCTTCGAGAAGATGGAGAAGGGCTCGCTCGGGACCAAGTACGGCGACCGCACGAACCCGCTCGACCGACACATGCTGGTGATGATGGACATTCAGGGCTTCCAGCCGGCGCCGCCCGCAGCGCAGATGTTCGGCGGTGCGGGGCGCGAGCACATGCAGAAGTACGGCACCACCAAGGAGCAGCTCGCCAAGGTCGCGTCCAAGAACCGGCGGCACGCGGTCGACAACGAACGCTCGCAGTTCCGCGTGGCGTCGTCGGTCGAAGAGATCCTCGCGTCGCCGATGATCTTCGACCCGCTGACCAAATTTCAGTGCTGCCCCACCACCGACGGCGCGGCGGCGGCGATCCTCTGCTCGGAGGAGTTCGCGCGCGCGCACGGGGTATCGAACCCCGTCATGATCGAGGCGATCGCGATGAAGACCGACTTCGGCACCAGCTTCGAGCCCAAGTCGATGATCAAGATGGTCGGCGCCGATCTCGCGCGCGCCGCCGCCGACGAGGTCTACCGCGACGCCGGGCTCGGACCGACCGACGTGCAGGTCATCGAGCTTCACGATTGCTTCACCGCGAACGAGCTCATCACCTACGAGGCGCTCGGGCTCTGCGGCGAGGGCGAGGCCGGCAAGCTGATCTCCGACGACGCCACGACCTACGGCGGCCGCTGGGTGGTGAACCCGTCGGGCGGACTGCTCTCCAAGGGGCACCCACTCGGCGCGACCGGCCTCGCACAGTGCTTCGAGCTAAACCAGCAACTGCGCGGGCTCGCGGGGACGCGGCAGGTGCCCGACGCGAAGGTCGCGCTGCAGCACAACCTCGGGCTCGGCGGCGCCGCGGTCGTGACGATGTACCGCCGCGGCTAGACCGCTGTCGGTCGAGCGCCGTCAGGCTGGGTCGGCGCGAGCGGCGGCAGGACGACGGTGAAGATCGAGCCTTGGCCCGGCGCAGAGCGAAGCGAAATCGTACCGCCGAGCGCGTTCGCGATCTCGCGCACCAGCGAGAGGCCGAGACCCACGCCAGGTAGGTGCTTGTGGCGCATCGGCTCGAGAGTCTCGAACGGCTCGAAGGCCAGCGCCTGCTGCTCCGCCGGGATACCGGGACCGGAGTCCTCGACCTCGATCCGGTGCCCGCCGTCGGTGTGAGAGAGCCGGACCGCCACGCGCCCACTCTCGGTGAACTTGAGCGCATTCGCGACCAGGTTGACGACGACGATGCGCACGAGACGCCCGTCGCTCTCGAGCGGCGGCAGCGTGGTCAGCACGACGTGGCCGAGTTCGAGTTGCTTGAGCTCGGCCTGTGGGCGCAGCTCGTCGATGACGTCGACGACGACTGCCGCGAGGTCGAGGCTCTCACGCGCGGTCATGAGCCGACCGGCTTCGATGCGCGCGTACTGGAGCAGCGCCTCGACGAGGCCGATCATCCGGGCCACCGATGCGTCGATGCGTCGGATACCGCGCGCCGCGAGCGGCGGCAGGATCTCGGCACCCTCCACGAGCTGCTGCACCTGCAGCCGCATCGGCGTGAGCGGCGTGCGCAGCTCGTGCGACACGAGCGCGAGGAAGCGCCCCTTGAGCTGCGTCGCCGCGTTGGCCTGTTCGAGCGCGACCGTCGCGGTGTCGAGCGCGGTCTTGACCTCACGGTGCCGGCGAGCGAGGAGGTCGGCGAGCGTCGCGACATCCGCTTCGCGATTCTCAAGCTCCTGCGAAAGCGTCTCCCGGGCACGCTTCATCGCCACGAGGTTGGCGACGCGCGCGATGACCTCACGGGTGTGGAACGGCTTCACGACATAGTCCTGCGCACCGTCGGCGAGCAGGCGGAGGCGGAGTTCGTCGTCATCACGTGCGGTGAGGACAAGAACCGGCACGCCGCTCAGCTCAGGGCGCGCACGCACGGCGGCGATCAGCTCGGCACCGCCCATGCGCGGCATCATGACGTCAGTGAGGATCGCGTCGGGCCGGTGCAGCACCGCCAACCCGAGCCCCTCGACGCCATCCGTGGCCGAGAGCACGTCGTGATCCCGCGCCAGCGCGTCGACGAGAAAGCGATTCAGCTCAGGATTGTCCTCGACGACCAGCACGACCGACCGCGCGCCGTCGCCGGGGTGCGTCCGGGCGAACCGAGCCGCAGGCGCATCGGCGAGCGGCTCGGGCGGCGACATGACCAGCCCCGCGTCGGCGCCGCTGCGCCCCACGACGACGCCCTCGGGCGCGCGGAGCGGTAGCTCAACGACGAAGCACGCGCCGCCACCGACGTTCTGCTCGACATGCACGGTGCCGAGGTGAAGCAAGACCAGCTCGCGCACGATGGCGAGGCCGAGGCCGGTGCCGACTCCGCCGGTCTCGCGCGCGCGGAAGAACCGCTCGAACACGCGCTCGGCGAGCTCCGCCGGCACGCCGGGACCGGTGTCGGCCACCGCGAATCGTGCACGGTCGTCGTGCGCCGCAAGCTTCACGACTACCCGCCCACCCGCCGGCGTGTGGGCGATCGCGTTCGCGACCAGGTTCGTGAGCACGCGCTGGAGTTGCCCGACGTCGCACTCGGCAGCGAGGGTGGGCGGCGCATCCCAGGTGAGCTCGACCTCGCGCTGCCGCGCGAGCGCCTCGAGCGCTGGAACCGTAACGCGAACCAAGCGCGCCAGATCGACCGCGACGTAGTTGGGCACGACCTGCCCCGCCTCGAGCTTCGCGACATCGAGCAGGTCGTTCACGAGGCCGAGCAGCGTGCGACCGCTCTGCTTGATGAGCGTGAGATCGCGCCGCAACAGCTCGCCCTCCGCCGGGGCGCTGCCGAGCAGCTCGTCGGTGGTGGCGAGGATCAGCGCCAGCGGTGTGCGCAGCTCGTGGCTCACGTTGGCGATGAGACGCGCCTTCATCGCATCGAGCTCGGCGAGTCGCTCGGTCACCTGCTGCCGCTCGCGCTCGGCTTCCTTCCGGTCGGTGATGTCGTCGGAGATCCCGAGCAGGTAGAGCGGGTGTCCGACGGCGTCGGCGATCGGGATCTTGCGGGTGTGAAGCACGCGCTCCCCGTGCTTGGTGTGGATCTTCTCCTCGGGGATGTCGAGCAGCTCGCCACTAGCGAGCACGGCGCGGTCCTTCGCGGTGAAGAAGTCCGCTTCATCAGCAGGGAAGAAGTCGTGGTCGTTCTTCCCGATCAGCTCCTCGCGACGGTAGCCGAGCAGCTCCTCGCCGGCCTTGTTGAAGCGGACGAAGCGGAGCTCCGCCGCGTCCTTGACGAAGATCATGTTCGGGATGTTCTCGACCACCGAGTCGAGGAACAGGTGACGGCGCGCCAACTCGGCGGACGCGACACGCTCGGTCACGTCGAGCGCGACGACATGCGCGCCGCCGCCGGGGCGTGGCCGGAGCTGGAGCTCGAACGAACGCGCACCGACAAGACACGCCACGAACGCGCTCCCGCCAGCACACGCGGCGGCGATCGGCTTGGCGGAGCCGGGGAAGAGACTGTCGAGCGCGACACCGGGCGCGGCGCCGGGCAACGCGGCGAGTCCTGCGCCCTCGCACTCGACGATGCGCCCGCCCGGGTCGACCTCGAAGAGGACGACCGGCCAGCCGAGTACGATCTCGCGCAGCCAGTCCGCGCCACTCATCACACCAGTCCTCCTTGCTGCCCATCCCGGCTGATGCAGCCGCGTCCCCCGCGCAGCGGACTACTCAGCGTCGGCGGCCACTCTAGCGTGATCCGTCCGGATGCGCTCTGCGACAAGCAGCACGATGAGCGGGCCGAATGCGAGCAGCAGCGGCGCGACGAGCGGCTGCACGAGCACGCCGGCGAGCGCGGCGGAACAGACGAGGATGAGCAGCGCGACGCGCAGCGCGAGGTAGACGACTAGGCGGCGGCCCACGAGAGCGCCGAGCAGCAGATCGCTCGGCAGCAGCACGAGCAGCACCTCGTTCGCGGCGTAGCCGGGCAGCGCAGAGAGCACCGCCAGCGAGAGCGGCATGAGAGCGGCAAGGCCGAGGAGCAGACCGAGGAGGCTGCGGAGCAGGCGACCGATGAAGCGTGCGGGTGCGAAGCCGGCGCCCGCCGCGAGCAGCGAGAGCAGCCCGGCTGCGACGAGGAGCGCGCCCGGTCCGCCGAGCCGTGCGCGTGGAGGGAGCGGCTGGGTGCGCGCGCGCAGCACGACGGGGTGGACGCCGAGTCGATCGGTGACCGCGCGGCGGAGGAGGTCGGGGACTGACATCGCCTCGTAAGCGCGTGGGGCGATATCGAGCCGACGACCGAGGAGCAACTCGGAGAACGGCGCGAACACCGGATCCGAGGCGAAGGCTTCTCGTGCGACCGCGCGCAGGGTGTCGTCGTGGAGCTGCATGCCCGCCGAGAGCGCGCCCGCGGTGGCGATGTCGACTTGGTCGCGCACCTTGGTCGAGCAGTTGGCGTCGATGGGGTGGTAGCGGTAGACGCGGTGCTCGGGGCGCACGTCATGCTCGAGCCGCGCGGCCAGCAGCGTCGCCGCCGCCGGTGCGAGCGGTAGGCGCTGGAGCCAGATCGTGCGGTCCTCCTCGGCGTAGTCGCGCTCCATCTCGTCGCGCGAGGAGACTGAGACGAAGAAGCGCGCGCGGCCGCGGAGAAAGTCCGAGATGAGGCTAGGCGCGTCGTCGAAAGCGGCGGTGCCGTAGTTGTAGCAGCGCCCGTCGGGCGAACGCTCGTCGAGCACACAGAGCGCTGCGTGACCGAAGCGGCTGAAGATGTCGTCGCCGGGGCCGATGGTCCAGAGCTCGACGACCGGCGGCGGAGGAGGAGGAGGCGGCGGCGGCGCGGCGGCGGACGGGCTGGCGACGAGTGCGACGAACGCGACGCAGGCTACGACGAGGAGGCTGCGTCGCACGGCTACTCCGGCTTCCGGAATGCGTCGTCCGGCACGCCGGCGTCGACCCGCACGTCATCGAAGACCAGGTCGAGCGGGAGCTGGCCGAGCTCGACGGTATGGAGCCGGTGCGGGAGCTTCACGCCGCCGACGTCGCGCCAGTCGAAGAGCTCGGTCGTGAGCGCCGAGCCGCCAAGCTCCCCCTCGATACGCACCGGGAGGTGGGTGTCGGGATCGAGCACGATCCTCGTCGGGAAGCTGCCGTCCTCACGCCGAAGCTGCACCACATCGTGGTCGCGCCCGGCGATCCGCTGCGTGCCTGCCGCCGCCACAACGACGCCCGGCTCGAGGTGGCGCGTGAGCACGAGCGACGGCTCCTGAAAGAGCAGGACCCCGAGCCGCGCGGCGTCCTCATCGGGGAGTGCGCGCGCCGGCTGGCCCGGTGCGGCGATCCACGCCGCCGCGCCGTCGACGGCCACGGTCAGCACACCGGTGTCGCCGAGATCGAGCCGGGCCCGCCATCGCGACGGCGGCACGACGAGACGCGAGTAGCGTCCGCGCGCGGCGCGGGCCGCACCGGTCACGGTGAGCTCGCCGGTGAAAGTGAGATCGCGCAGCGCACGCACTCGCGCCGCGCCGCCCTGCGCCGCGAGTGCGCGGTCGAGGAGTGCGCGGCCCCGCGCTGCGGCCGCCGGTGTGACCGCCGCGCCGGGAGCCGCCCGCTCACGCTGTGAGATCGGCGCCTGCGCCGACACGCGCTCAATCGTCAGCCCCGCCGCCTCGAGCAGCGGAGCGAGCTCGGCAGCGCGGCCGACAATCACGACGACCGCGTGCTCAGGGTCGACCCGGCGGGTGGCCGCTTTGCGAACCTCTGCCGGCAAAAGCGCGGCCATGCGCGACGGGTAGTCCGCAAGGTGCGCTGCGCCGAGCAACTGGAGCTCGCTGGTCGCGATGGCCGCGGCGAGGCGCGTCGACGACTCCAGCCCGAACGGATACGCGCCTGCGAGCTCACGCTGCGCCTCGGCGACCTCGGCATCGGTCGGGCCGGTGGCGCGCAGCCGACGAAGCTCGTCGAGCACGGTGAGCAGCGTCGAGACCAAGCCGCCCGCGGACGACGAAGCGCGCACGCGGAAGAGGCCGCTCGTCATGCCGCGCTCGAAGGCAGCGGATGGCGCCGCGCCGGGCCCGAGCGCACTCACGAGGCGCGACCGCTCACCGCCCGCGAGGAGGTGCTCGAGCACGACCGTCGCGTGATAGTCGGTGTCACCGCCGTTGCCCGCGACCTGGCCGACGAGGAGCAGGGGCCGTCCGTAGTCGGGACGATCGACGAGCAGGATGCGCCGCGCCGACGGCAGCGGATCGCGCACGCGGGACCGCTTGGCCAACGGATTCGGCTCGCGCTCCCAGCCAGCGAACGCCTTGGCCACACGACCGCCGAGCTCGCGCGGATCGAAATCGCCGACGACCACCAGCAGCGAATTCCGGGGGCGGAACCAGGTCCTGTGCCAGAGGGCGACGTCTGCGCGCCCGATCGCGCGGACGGTCGCCTCGGTGACCGGAGCGCCACGCGGATGGGCGTCGCCGTAGAGGATGTTTGTAAGGTGCGCCTCGGCGAGCGCGTCGCCGTTGGCGTCAACCCGCGCGCGTACGGCCTGCGCGGTCTGCTCGATCGCAGCGTCAACCGTGGGCGCAGCCAGCGTCGGATCGACCACGGCAGCGACGAGCTGGCGCAGGCAGGCCTCGGCATCACGCGCGGCAACATTGCAGCTGACATGCGTCGCCTCGAGGTCCACGCCGGCCTGAAGGCGCACGGAGAGTTGCGTGCGCTCGGCCGCGAGCGTGGCGCCCTCTCGTCCGCTGCCCCCGTGCGGGAGCACCTTCGCGACGACGTCGGCGAGCCCGCGCAGCGCAGGCCGCTCGTCGATCGAACCGGCGCGCACCGCGACGTGAAAGCTGACGACCGGCAGCCGCCGATCGGGCACGAGCAGGACCTCGAGTCCGTTCGGCAGGCGACGACGCTCGATTGGCGGCAGCGCGACCGATGCGGTGAGGTCGCCGGCACCGGCACCGACACCGACACCGGCGGGCGGTGTGAGCAGATCGTCGCGCAGCGACCACGGGTCCGTCGACGGAATCGGTGTGGGACTCGGGGTCGGCGAGCCCGCGTCGGGGACTGCGGCGCTGCTGCCGCTTTCGCCGGGGAGCAGCGGGGTCGTCTCGACACGGTGTGCGGTCGGCGCGCACGCGAGGAGCACGCTCGCTACGAGCGCGAACCTTTGGCTAGAGCGCGTCATCGTGGCGCGCCCCCCGTCGTCGGCGGACCGAACGTCACGACGACCGCATGCTCGGCGGCAAGGTGTGTACGCACCACGCGCTGGACCTCGGCGGGAGTCACCTGCGCGACGCGCCCGAGGGTGGCGAGTGGCCGTCCCGGATCCCCGCGCACCGCACGCGCCTCGCCGAGCGCACGTGCGAGGCCGCCGACGGTCTCGAGCTCAGGGACGAGGATCGCGGTGAAGCGCGCGACCGCCCGCGCCACCTCCTCGTCGGACGGCGCCTCCCGCGCGAGCCGCGCGACCTCCTCGAACAGCGCGCGCTCCGCGTCGGGCAGGCGCGCCGCGTCGTCGACGATGGCGCCGATCGCGAGAACGCTGCCCCGCGCATACGACGCCGCGTCCACACCCGCATGCCCCGGAATGCCGGCGGCGAAGCGTCGTGAGAGTCGCGAGTCGTCGCCGTCGGAGAGAATCGCCGCAGCGACGGCGAGCCCGAGCATGTCGGCCTCGGCGCTGGCCGGAATGCGCCACGACGCGAGCAGCCCCGGCACGGCCGCGCTCGCCTCGGCATGCTGGCCGCGCGCCGGTTCGGCGATCAGTGTGCCCTGCCGCGGCGCTGAAGCACGGGCCGGCAGCGCGCCGAAGTGTCGCTCTACCGCGGCGCGCGCGTCCTCGGCGGAGAGTCCGCCCACAACGACGACCGTGACGTTGTCAGGTCGGTAGTGCCGCTCGAAAAAGCGCCGCACCGCTGCGAGGTCGACCCGGTCCGCCGCGCGCCGCAGCGCCGCGGGCGACGGCGCGTAGGGATCGCCGGCGAAGAGCAGCCGCCGCGAGGCCTCCATCGCGCCGAGGATCGGGCTCTCGCGCTCCTCGAGAGCACGCTCGTCAGAAACCAGGCCGTGCGCGGCGTCGAGCGCAGTCTCGCGCAGGAGCAGCGCGCCGAGCCGATCGGCCTCGAGCGCGAGTACATGATCGAGGTGCTGCGTCGCCACCGCGTCGTAAAAGAGCGTGAAGTCGGGACTCGTGGTGGCGCCGGTCGTCCCGCCGAGTTGGGCGATCCCGCGCGCGTGCTCGCCCGGCGGCACGCGCGCCGAGCCGGCGAACATGAGGTGCTCGACGAGCCGCGCCGTCCCGCGTGCGCCCGGCTCCTCGTCGGCGCTGCCGGACCGCACGACGAGCGCGACGCCGACGACAGCAGAGCGCGGGACCGCCAGATGCACGACCTCGAGCCCACTCGCGAGACTTACGCTGGTCACATCGCTCGCCCGCAGCGGTTGCGTCGCCTCGCCGCGCGTCGGCACCTTCCGCTTCGCACGCGCAAATCCGCTCGAACCCTGCACGAGCGTCGCTACGACCAACACCGCTGCCCAAGCTGTGGCTCTCTTTCGCGACCCCATCGTGGGGCGGACTATAGCGGCAACCTGCCGCTGCGCCCCCGACGAGCAGGCGGCATGGCGTGCTGCTAGATTGGCCGTGTGGCGGTCGTCGATTCCACGACTCTTCCCTTGGCCTTGGCGAACCTCAGCTCCGCGCGCGTCACGCACGCGCGTGAGGAGACGCGTACGTTGCGCGCGCTCACGCTCGACGCGCCCGAGATCGTGCGGGCCCACAAGACACCAGGACAGTTCGTCACGCTGCGACTCGGCGACGAAGAGGGCGTGTTCGCGCTGGCCAACGCGCCCGGCGAGCCGCTCGAGGTGCTGGTCAAGCGCGCCGGCGGCGTGTCGGTCGACCTCGCGCGCGTGGCCGCAGGCGACACACTCCTCGTCGGTGCACCGTCGGGCCCGGGCTTTCCGCTGGCGCAACACGAGGGACGTGACCTGCTGCTGCTCGCTGCAGGCACCGGCATCGCGCCGATCCGCGCGGTGGTGCGGTGCCTGCTTGAACCGCGCGCTCGCTGGGGGCGCGTCGACCTCTACTACGGGCAACGCGCCGAGGACGGCTTCGCGTTCGCAGACGAACATGCCGCGTGGTGCGACGCTGGCCTCGCGGTTAACCTGATCGCAAGCGATGCCGACCGCACGGCCGCATGGACCGGAGCGCGCGGCCGCGTGCAGGACGTACTTCGTGCCGCGCCGCCCGCTAACCTCAACGACGCCGTGGTGTACCTGTGCGGCATGGCGTCGATGGTCACAGACGTCACGGCCACGCTCGCAAGCCTCGGCCACGATCCCGCCGACCTGTTCCTCAACCTCTGACCGCGCGCGCGCGCTGCCACGCTCGACGCAATGCGCGTGCACCACCTGAACTGCGGTTCGATGCGCCCGCTCGGCGGCAGCCTGCTCGTCGGCGGCAGCCTGCTCGTCGGCGGCGGCGCGCCACACGGCTCGGCAACGATGGTCTGCCACACGCTGCTCGTCGAGACCGCGAACGCGCTTGTCCTGCGCCACATCGTGCTCACCCACCTCGACCTCGACCACGCCGGCGCGCTCGCCGACTTTCCGCACGCCGAGGTCCATGTCGCCGCCGCCGAATACGCCGCCGCGACCACGCCGAGGACGCTCTCGGAGCGCCGTCGCTGCCGCGCCGGGTCCGATCGTCG
>SHYZ01000231.1 GCA_009692535.1 Myxococcales bacterium | reverse complement strand
ACCAGCACCAGCACCAGCAGCCCGACGAGGCCGAGCCACGATGCGAGCCGCTGTCGTGGCGCCGTCATCGTCCACGATTCTACGCGATGGTCTCGGGCGGCGCCTTGCCCCGCGACGACGCGCTCCCTGCTAAGTTGCGAACCGACCGCAATGGCTTCCTCATGGGATCTCCTCGCCGCGCAGCGCGCGCGCGTCGCCGACGAGCTCGGCGCCGTGCGCAAGGAGGCGGACTTTCGCATCGCGCTGGTCTATCCGTCGCCGTACCGCGCGGCGATGTCGTCGCTCGGCTACCAGGCCATCTACGGCGTGCTAAACGCCCTGCCCGGCATCGCCGCCGACCGCGCGGTGCTCCCCGATGACGTCGACGTGCACCGCGCGAGCGGGATGCCGCTGATCACGCTCGAACGCGAGCAGCCGGTCGGCAACTACCCGGTGCTCGCCTTCTCCGTCGCCTACGAACTCGAACTCGCCGGCATGGCCGAGTGTCTCGCCCTCGCCGGTCTGCCGCCGCTCGCCGAGGCGCGCGGCCCCGAGCACCCGCTGGTCGTCGGTGGCGGCCCGCTCACCTTCTCGAACCCCGCGCCGCTCGCGGTGCTCTGCGATCTGATCATCCTCGGCGAAGGCGAAGCGTTGATCGCCGAGTTGGCGCGCGAACTCGCAGGTGCCACCGCCGGTTCTTCTCGCACCGCCCTCCTCGCCGCGTGGGCCCGGCGCCCCGGCGTCTACGTCCCGTCGGTGCACGGCGACGACGTGCCCGCGGTCGCGCAGGTCGACGACGCGATGCTCCCGGCACGCTCGTCGATCCTCACGCCGCACACCGAGCTCGCCTCCATGTTTCTCACCGAGGCGGCACGCGGCTGCTCGCGCGGCTGCACCTACTGCGTGATGCGACGCTCGACCAACGGCGGCATGCGCGTCGTGCCGCGCGCGGCGATCCTCGGCGGCATCCCGGCTGCGGCGCGTCGCGTCGGGCTGGTCGGCGCAGCGGTGACCGATCACCCCGAGATCGCCGAGGTGGTCCGCGGTGTGGTCGACTCGGGGCGCGAGGTCGGCATCTCGTCGCTCCGCGCCGATCGCCTCACCGACGAGCTGGTCGGCCTGCTCGCGCGCGGTGGCTACCGCACGTTGACCGTCGCGGGCGACGGCGCGAGCGAGCGGATGCGCGAGTTCATCGAGCGCAAGACCAAAGAGCGCCACCTGATCCGCGCCGCCGAGCTGGCGCACGCGCACAAGCTCCGCACGCTCAAGATCTACATGATGCTCGGCGTCCCGGGCGAGACCGACGACGACGTCGACGAGCTGATCCGCTTTGTGCTCGAGTTGGTCCGCGTGCATCCGCGCGTGGCGCTCGGCGTGGCACCGTTCGTGGCCAAGCGTCACACGCCGCTCGACGGTGAGCCGTTCGACGGCATCCAGCGCGTCGAGCGCAAGATCGCGCGGCTTCGCGCCGGGCTGCGCGGCCGTGCCGAGGTGCGCCCAACGTCGGCACGCTGGGCGTGGGTCGAGTACATGCTCGCGCAGGGCGACCGCAAGGCGGGGCTCGCCGCCGTCGATGCCTGGCAGGCGGGCGGCAGCTTCGCGGCGTGGAAGCGCGCGTTCGCTGCGCGCGGCGCCGAGCCGACCGGGCCGCTGCGCCGCGTGCCGACCACGCGCGAACGCATCACCGGGCGGAGCGCACTGCCGCTCGCGGCCAGCTAGCGCGACCGCGCGCCGCCGCCGGCGCCGACGCCTACGCCCGCCGGCGCTCCTGCTCGCGCAGCCGGCGAACGCGCTCAGCCATCGCCGGGTGCGTCGAGAAGAGCGACATCACGCCGCCGCCGCGCAGCGGGCTGGCGATGAAGAGGCTCGCTGTGGCCGGGCGCGCCTCGAGGCGGGTCGGGATGGTCGCGATGCCGCGCTCGATGCGCTGAAGCGCGTCGGCGAGCGCGTCGGGCTCACCCGAGATCTCGCCGCCGGTCTCGTCAGCGAGGTACTCGCGCGAGCGCGAGATCGCGAGCTGGATTACCGTCGCGGCGATCGGTGCGACCAGCGCGAGCACGATCATCCCGATCATCCCGCCGCCACGGTCCTCGTCGTCGTCGCGCCGCCCCATGCCCAAGATCGCACCCCACTGGATCATGTGCGCGACCATCGATACGACCAACGCGATCATTGCGGCGATCGTCGCCACGAGGATGTCGCGGTTCCTGATGTGGGCGAGCTCGTGCGCGATCACGCCGCGAAGCTCGCGGTCGGGGAGCAGGCGGCGGAGCCCGGTGGTCACCGCGACGACGCCGTTCTCGGGGTTGCGCCCGGTGGCGAACGCGTTCGGCTGCGGATCGTCGATCGTGTAGATCTTCGGCATCGGCATCCGCGCGCGCCCGGCGAGCTCGCGCACCATCTGGAAGAGCCGCGGGTCCTCGGCCTCGGTGACCGGCTTCGCGCGGTGCATCGCGAGCACGATCTTGTGGCTGAAGAAATAGGAGCCGAAGTTCATGAGCACGGCGATGCCGGCCATGAGGTAGATGCCGCGGCCGCCCATGAACGCGCCGATGCCGATGAGAATCGACGACAGGGCGCCGAGGAGGAGGACGGTCTTCACCTGGTTGGCGAACTTGCTCATGGCGTGACTTGCTCCGGTCCCACATCGGGGGACACGAGGGGTTTCTTAGCAGAGACGACGCGCGGCACAACCGGCGGCGGCGACAGCGGGTCGTACGCCGAGCCATCCGCGCTCAGGCCCACGCAGCCCAGGCGCGCCAAGTCCGCGCCGTCGAGCCCGACCGCACGCGCCAACTCGGTCGGCCTTACCGAACCGTTGGGGCCGACGATCACGCGCCCGCGAAGCAGCGGGCCGGGCTCCCACCCGAGCGCGTCGCAGAATCGCCGGGCGTCCTCGTCGGCCACCGGCTCGAGCGCGAGCACAAAGCGGCGCGTGTCGATGATCTTGTCGCCGCGCTCCACCGGCGCAGCGTCGCGCGCGAGGTACGTCTGGGCGAGGAGGGCGAGGTCGGGCGCCGCACCGCGCGGCCGCAGCAGCCAGTCGGCCGCGTTCACCTGCTGGCCCATGCTCGGCTGCCCCGGCGCCACGCGCGCCGCCGAAAGCAAGCGCACGCTCTCCGGCGACGCTGCACCGAGCCGCTCGAGCAGGTCCGCCGCTTCGAACTCCCCGTCGAGCCGCACCTCGACCAACTCGCCGAGTGACGGCACGCCCAGCGCGAGCGCCGGCCCGAACGTGAGGTCGGTCTTGGGGTGAAATCCGACGGTGTAGCAGGCCGTAATGCCGGCACGCCGAAGCACGCGCTGCAGCAGCCGGTTCACGTCGAGGTGCGAGATGAACGCCGCGCGCCCGAGCTTGGTGTAGCGAAATCGCCAGCGCGTCCCCTCGCCTTGCACGAACTGCGGCGCCGGCTCGGGCTTGCGCCGACTCCGACTCTTTCGCTCGCGCTCCGCTTCGCTCCGCTCCTCGGGCGACGGCTCGAGCGGGCGATCGGTCGCACCGAGCTGCACGAGAAAGTCCCGCCGCTCCTCGCGCATGCGCCCGAGGTCGCACGCGACGCCACAGTCGTAGCAGACCAACCGGCGCGCCTCGGCATCCGTGTCGGCGACGTTCGTCGGGTGCAGCAGCGTACCGAACGGCTTGCCGCACGGCGGTGAGAGCCGATCCTTGAGCGCCCGTCGGTACTCGTCGAGCAGGAACGAGTCCTCGAGACCGATGTCGAGATGATCCCACGACAACCGCGCCTCGACGGGGATCGTGCCCAGGTAGCGCGCCGGATCGAGCCCACACGCCGCGAACGCGCGCTGCCAGCGCGAGAGCTCGAACAGCTCGTCCCAGGTATCGAAGCGCGCGCCGTCGCGCCACGCCCACTCGATCACGTCGGCGAGCCGACGGTCGCCGCGCGAGAGGATGCCCTCGACGAAGCTCGGCCCGCGCTGGTGCATCTTCAGCTTCACGTGCGGGCGCACGCTCTTGGCCACGTCGCGCAGCAGCACCTGCTTGCGCTCGAGTTCGTCGGGCGGATCCATCCGGCACCACTGAAACGGCGTGTGCGGCTTGGGCACGTGTGACGAGACCGAGACCGTCACCTCGGCGCGGTGCCCGATCGCGCGCTGGCCGATCGCCAGCATCCGCGCGCCGGTCTCGACGATGCCGCGCACATCCTCGTCGGTCTCGGTCGGCTGGCCGATCATGAAGTAGAGCTTCAGCCGGCTCCACCCCTTGCGAAACACGCGCTCGGCCGACTCGCGAATGTGGTCCTCGGTGACGTTCTTGTTGATGACGTCGCGCATCCGCTGCGTGCCAGCCTCGGGCGCAAAGGTCAGTCCGGTCGCGCGCACCGACGCCAGCTCGTCGAGCAACTCCTCGTTCAGCCCGTAGGCGCGCAGCGACGACACCGCGAGCGCGACCTTGCGCGCGCGGAGCCGGACCATCACCTCCTTCACCAACGGCGTGATGCAGGAGACGTCGGCGGTCGACAGGCAGGTGAGCGAAGTCTCGTCGTAGCCGGCGCGATCGACGCCGCCGAGGATCGACGCGATGATCGAGTCCGGACTCCGCTCGCGCACCGGCCGATAGATCATCCCCGCCTGACAGAAGCGACACCCCTCGGTGCAGCCGCGCGCGATCTCCACCGCCGCGCGATCAAACACCGCCTCGGCCCACGGCACCGGCCCGAGCGCGGGGAACGGAAACTTGTCGAGGTTCTCGACGAGCGCGCGGCGCACGCGACGTGGCGCGCGGTCATCGTTCGGCCGGTCGACGACAAGGCAGCCGGTGAGCGGCTCCTCGCGCACCTCGTAGAGCGCCGGCACATAGAGCGCGTAACGCGCCGCCAACGTCGCGAGTGCGTCGCGCCGCGAAGTGCCTGCGCGCCGAAGCGCGGCCCACTCGAGCACCAACGCGGGGAGCTCCTCTTCCGCTTCGCCGATGAAGAACGCATCGAAGAACGCCGCGACCGGCTCGGGATGCAGCGCGTTCGGCCCGCCGCCGAGCACGAGCGGGTGCGCCATCGTGCGCGCCTCGGCCCGCAGCGGAATGCCGCCGAGGTCGAGCAGCGTGAGCACGTTCGTGTAGCAGAGCTCGAACTGGAGCGAGATGCCGACGACGTCGAACTCGCAGAGCGGCCGTGCCGACTCGAGCGAGACCAGCGGTAGGTTGCGCGTGCGGAGCTGCGCCTCGAGGTCGGCCCACGGCGCGAACGCACGCTCGCAGGCGATCGCCTCGTGCCCGTTCAGCAACCCATAGAGGATCTTCGTCCCGAGGTGGGACATGCCGATCTCGTACGTGTCGGGGAACGCGAGCACCACGCGCGCCGAGACGCTGGCC
>SHYZ01000230.1 GCA_009692535.1 Myxococcales bacterium | reverse complement strand
GTCGCAGTCGTCGTCGCGGCCGTTGCAGCTCTCGGCGGCGGGTGCCGCGCACCCGAGCACGGTGCCGGTGAGCGGAATGCGGCGCTCGGCGTCGGACGGTGCGACCGCGTCGGTGGTGAGCACGAGTTCTTCGTCGGGCGTCGGGCCGGCGCCGAGGGTCGCGGTGGCGAGCGTCACGCGTAGCCGCAGCCTGTCGCCGCCGGGGTCAAGCAGCACCGGGAAGCTCGTGGGCGTCTCGCCCGGCGCGCCGGTGGCGACGAGGAACGGCTCGATGGAGAATGCGTCGCCGAGTCCGGTGGTGTCGGTGATGAGCGCGCTCGACACGGTGAGGAGCGCGTTCCCGGTGCCGACGTTGCTGACGTCGACGTCGCGAACGACCGACGTGCCCCACGGGACTACGCCGAAGTCGAGCGCGGCGGGAACCACCGCAAGGATCGGCGTTCCCTTGAAGCTCGAGAGCAGCGGCACCACCACGACCGCGTCGTCGAGATCGTCCGAGACGATGCGCAGGCTGCCGAGGTCGACCTCGTCGTCCTCGGGGCGGAGCGTCACGCGCACGGTGGTCGTGGCGCCGGGCTGAAGCTCAAGGGCGACGGTGCCCGACGGTGACGCGGTGTACTCGGTGAGCGCGCCCGGCTCCTGCACCTCGACCAGGAGCAGGCGCAGCACGCCGCCGCCAGCGTTCTCGAGCTCGACGGAGAGCGTGGTCTCGGTGCCGAGCGCGGGGCTGCCGAAATCGAGCGCGGCAGGGGCGACGAGGAGGTTGGGCGCGCCGGGCGCGTCGGCGCCCGCGTCGAGCGCGCCGGCGCAGGAGCCGCCGGAGCAGGTCTCGCCGATCGGACAGTCGCTGTCGTCGTCGCAGGCCGCGCCGCCGTCGGGGGGCGTGGTTGGCGTGCGGCCACACGCGAGGGCGAAGAGCAGGCTGAGGAAGCCGAGCGAGCGGGCGCGTCGGGGCAGCATGGGTCCGTCCATGATCCACGCAACGGCGGCGGCCGCTCAACCGGGACGCGCTCGTGGTGCGGGGCGACGTGCGCGCGTCGAGTTGCTTTACATCAGCGAAGGCGATCTCTACCGTCATCGACGCCATGCGGTCGACTGACCTGTCGCTCCTGAATTCGCCGCAGCGCGAGGCGGTGCTGCACGGCGAGGGCCCGCTCCTCGTGCTCGCAGGTGCGGGCTCGGGCAAGACGCGCGTGATCACGACGCGCGTCGCTCGGCTCGTCGAGGACGGGGTGCCGCCACGGGCGATCTGCGCGCTCTCGTTCACCAACAAGGCGGCCGAGGAGATGCGCGCTCGGGTGGGGCGGCTCGTCGGTGAGAAGGTCGCGGCGGCGCTCACGATGTCGACGTTTCACGCGCTCGGGCTGCGCATCCTCGAGGCGGAGCGCGCCGCGTTCGGGTTCGCGCGCGGCTTTACGATCTACGACACGTCGGACCAACTCGGGCTCATCCGCGAGGTGCTGCGCAGCGTGAAGCTCGACGATCGCCGCTTCGATCCGAAGGCGATCCTGCATCGGATCTCGCGCGCCAAGAACGCGTTCCTCGCGCCGGGCGAGCCGTTCGGCCACCCCGACGACGAGTACGACGAGATCACGCGCGCGGTCTATCCGCGCTACGAGGAGGCGCTGCGTGCGTTCGCTGCGGTCGACTTTGACGATCTCATCGTCGCGCCGGTACGGCTGCTCGATCGCGACGAGCGCGCGCGCGACCGCTGGGAGGGGCGCTTCGGTTGGCTGCTCGTCGACGAATACCAGGACACGAACCGCGCGCAGTTGATGCTGGTGCGCCGGCTCGCTGCGCGGCATGCGAACGTGACCGTCGTCGGCGACGACGACCAGTCGATCTACGCGTGGCGTGGCGCGGAGGCGTCGAACATCCTCGACTTCGAGCGGCACTTCCCCGGAGCGAAGGTGATCAAGCTCGAGCAGAACTACCGCTCGACGCCGACGATCCTCGCGGCGGCGAACGCGGTGATCCGGAACAACGTGGCCCGCCGCGACAAGACGCTGTTCGCCGTGGGGGCGCCGGGGGCGAAGCTGGTCTCGGTGACGTGCGAGGACGCCGACGAAGAGGCGCGCTTCGTGGTGAGCGAGCTCGAGCGGCTCCGGCGTGACGAGCGGCTCCGCTACCAGGACCTTGCGGTGCTCTACCGCTCGAACATCCAGGCGCGGGCGTTCGAGGAGGCGCTGCACAGCGCGAACGTGCCGTTCGACCTCGTCGGCGGGCAGGAGTTCTACGAGCGGAAGGAGATCAAGGACGTGATCTCGTACCTGAAGCTCGCGCTCAACCCGAGGGACGAGATCTCGCTGCGCCGAGTGGTGAACTATCCGGCGCGCGGGATCGGGCCGGTGACGCTCGAGCGGGCGGCCGCCGCCGCGCCGACGCTCTATGCGGGACTGCGCGCGCTCGCGGTGCAGGCCGGGGCGGCGCCGACGCTGTTTGATGACCTCGATGCGCCAGGTGAGGGCGATGGCGATGGTGGCGGCACGGCAGCCGTGGGCGCAGCGGCCCTCGGAGTGGCCATCGGTCTGGCCGGCCGGCGGGGACCTGACGCAAAGGCGGTGCGTGAGTTTGTCGCGCTGATCGAGCGGACGCGCGCGGGGCTGGTCGCCGGACGCAAGGCGGCTGAAGTAACCGCTGAGTTGGTCGCCGCCATCGGCCTCTACGACGACCTGCGCGCCGCGTCGCCGAGCGCGGCGGCGGCCAAGCGGCGCATCGACAATGTGGAGGACTTTGTCCGCGCGCTCGACGCACACGAGGCGCGGCACCCGGGGCGGGCGGCGTTGGCGCGCTACCTTCAACTGCTCACGCTACGCACCAACGACGACGACGAGCAGGAGGGGGGCGACAAGATCACGCTCACCACGCTCCACGGCGCGAAGGGGCTCGAGTGGCCGGTCGTGTTCCTCGTCGGACTCGAGGAGGAGTTGCTGCCGCACGCGCGCACGCTCTACCCGCAGGGGCCGGATATCGCCGGGGACGCTGACGTGAGTGAGGAGCGGCGGCTCGCGTACGTGGGCATCACGCGGGCGCGCGAGCGGCTCTACGTGACGCGCGCGCTCACGCGGAAGAAGCACGGCAAAGAGCGGCCGCGCGTGCCGTCACGGTTCCTGCTGGAGATTCCCGCCGAGCTGTGCGAGTCGCGCGATCTCATCGCGGAGGCGAAGGCGCCGGTCGGGGCGGACGAAATGCAGGCGTTCTTTCAGAGCTTCCTTGCGCGGTCGGCGGCGGCCGCGCCGGCCACGCCCACGGCGGCGCCGCCCGCTTCGCGCCCACCGAGGCCGTAGCGCGCGAGGATCCGCTTGGCGATCGACTCGAGGTGCACCTCGTCGTCGCCGTCGCACATCCGCGCGGCGGGTACAGATCCGACCACACGTTCTCGTACAGCCGGGAGCGTTGGTAGCCTTGGACCTCAGTCACCTTGTCCTTGAAGTTGGGGTAGCTGATGTTGCGGACAAGGTTACCCAAGACCACGGCGAACTCGTCCTTGCGCGCGAGGGCGCGGTACGGGTCGTCGCGGTGCTGCGTGTCGATGGTGGTACGCAGCGGCAGACCGGCGGCGGTGAACGCCGCACGCAGGTCGTCCAGGTCGCTTCTGACCGGTGCGCGAATGACCAGTTCGCTGTTGTCGGTGTTGGACTCGGTGACGCTGAAGAAACCTACCGAGCGGCGGGCGCGGACCCGCTCGTCAGCCCAGGGCCGCGAGGCGCGCGCGCGCCAGCCCGACGTAGCGTGGGTCGAGATCGCAGCCGGCCCAGCGACGGCCGAGCTGGTGGGCGACGACGAGCGTTGTGCCCGAGCCGCAGAACGGATCGACGACGAGCTCGCCGGCATTTGACGACGCGGCGACGAGGCGGCGGATGAGCTCTTCGGGCTTCTGCGTCGGGTGCGCGGTCTTCTCGGCGGTGCCGTTGCAGAGCACCGGCACCTCGAGCACGTCGCGTGGCTTGGCACCGAGCGGGTGCGGCGTGAAGCGGTCGCGACGCTTGCCGTTGGAGTAGGCCGACGAGACGGCCTGCACGCGCACCGGGTACTTGTGCGTGTGGTCGTTGTAGGGGACGCGCACCTCGTCGAGGTTCATCACGAAGTGGCGCGCCTTGCGGAGGTGCAGCAGCGACTCGTGCGAGCGGCCCCAGTCGGAGCCGAGGTTGGCCTTGTTGCGGTAGGCCCAGACGAGCCAACGGCAGCCGCCGGCGAAGCGGCGCGCCGAGCGGGCCAGCACCAGCGCGAGGATTTCGGAGAAGCCCGAGACGTACGCGGTTCCGTCGGGGGCGAGCACGCGGTGCACCTCGGCGAGCCAGGCGTCGCACCAGTCGAGGTAGGCGTCCTGCGAGGGGAATGAATCCCAGTCGTGGCGCGCGAGGGCGTAGGGCGGATCAGCGACGACGAGGCGCGCGGTGTCGGCGGCGAGCGTGCCGAGAAAGGCGAGCGCGTCGGCGTGGTGGAGCTCGCCGCGCGGGGTGGCGAGCGCGAGCTTCGGAGGCGCGGGGCCAGCGTCTGCGTCCGCGTCTGCGGCGGCTTCGCGGCCGGCGAGATCGGCGGGGACCGGGAGCGGGGCGCGAGCGCGCGGTGGACGGCGGGGCATCGTTCGGTATGCTACGCGACGATGTCCGACGCCGATTACTTCTGCCACGAGAGCTCCTATGTCGACGAGGGGGCCGTCGTCGGCGCGGGGACGAAGATCTGGCACTTCTGCCACGTACACCCAAAGGCGAAGATCGGCGCGCGTTGCGTGCTCGGGCAGAACGTCTACGTCGGTGACGCGGTGCTCGGCGACAACGTGCGCGTGCAGAACAACGTGTCGATCTACGACGGCGTGGTGCTCGAGGATCATGTCTTTTGCGGACCGTCGATGGTGTTCACCAACGTGATGAACCCGAGGAGCGAGGTCTCGCGGCGGCACGAGTACCGCATGACGTTGGTGAAGCGCGGCGCGACGATTGGCGCCAACGCGACGATCGTGTGCGGCGGGACGATCGGCGAGTACGCGTTCGTTGCGGCGGGCGCGGTCGTGCGCGGCGACGTGCCGGCGTATGCGTTGGTTGCGGGTGTGCCGGCGAAGCGGATCGGCTGGATGTGCCGCTGTGGCATTCGGCTCGCGGTCGACGTGCAGCCGGCGGCGGGGCTGGCGGTTGCGTGTGGCGAGTGTGGTGTCGGTTATCGCGAGTCGGCCGGGCTGATTACGGCGGCGTAGGGGCGAACGGCTCGCGCGAGACGCGGGTGGCGTTCCCGGCCGCGAGCTCGTCGTCGGAGATTGCGTCGTCGCTGCCTGCGGGGAGGCGGCTGCGGATGAAGGCGATGACGGTTGCGCGGGCGGCGCGGGCGGCGCGGG
>SHYZ01000229.1 GCA_009692535.1 Myxococcales bacterium | reverse complement strand
GACCGTGGGGGTTGAGTTGTAAAAGCGATCCAAATCGAAGCCCCAAGGAGAAATCCGAGGAGGCTTCGTCTCTTCTGCGCTTGTTTCCGCGAACTTCGCGCACACGCCCGGTGCGCACGCGGACGGCGCTGCGCGGAACAGAGAGGCAAGGGGCACTCGCGGGGTTGTTAGAGTCGCTCCCCTCCGGCATTCTGCTCGCGTGCGCAGGAACCGACCCCGTCTACCAGAGTTGAGCCGATGACCACGGGGCCCCGGGGAGCCGCCCACGCCGTCGAGTCGCCGCTCCGATGCACGTGCGCCGCGCTGTGCCGCTCGGTAGTGGACCTCGGGGTGCCTCGGCACATGTGCGGCAAGATCCTCGAGCTCAGGAGCACCGACCGCGACGAGCAGGGGTGGGCCAGCGGGCACGACGCGCACGGGGAAGGGGAGAAGTCATGACGACCGCAGTCCTTCCTCGCGAGGGCATGATGGCGGTGGTGCGCAACCGACGCGCGCTCATCACCGGCGTGCAGCCGTTCGACGCTGATGAGCATGGGCGCCTGCACTTCGTCGAGGTCGAGTACACGGACGGCATCGGCGCCGAGACGGATCAGGTGCTGTGGGAGGTCGAGCCGGGAACCGACGTCCTTGAGCCCGCTGCGCTCCCGCGGGTCGACGCGACCGCCCCCATGGAGCCTCGCGAGTTCGACGCGATGGTGCGGGCGGCGCGGTGGTCCGCGCTCACCCCGTCGCTGCCGTTCTCCGGGCTCACCGAGGACCGCCCGCCGCTCGCCGCGCCGCTCTTCGGCGCGATTCACCCGGAGGCGTTCCAGCTCGTGCCGGTGCTGCGGGCGCTCGACATGCCGCGCGTCGCGCTCATGCTCGCGGACGCAGTCGGCCTCGGAAAGACCATCCAGGCGGGCATGATCCTGCGCGAGCTGATGCTGCGCCGACGCATTCGACGCGTGCTCATCCTCTGCCCGGCCTCGCTTCGCACCCAGTGGCGAGACGAGATGGGCGAGAAGTTCTCGCTCCCGTTCGATGTCGTCGACCGCCGGCACTCCCTTCGCCTGCAGCGCGAACTCGGTCTCGATGCGAATCCCTGGCGTGTCCACGAGCGCGTCATCGCGAGCTACCACTACCTGAAGCAGCCTGATGTGCTCGAGCAGTTCCGCAGCACCGCCGAGCCCGGCGACGACGGCCGCCTCCGCTGGGATCTCCTCATCGTGGACGAGGCCCACAACCTCGCGCCCTCGAGCTTCGGCGACGACTCTGATCTGGCCGAGATGCTCCAACAGATCGCTCCGTGGTTCGAGCACCGCGTGTTCCTCACCGCCACGCCGCACAACGGCCACACGCGCTCGTTCTCGGGCCTCCTCGAGGCGCTGGATCCCGTGCGGTTCACGCGGAAGTCCGAACTCGACGCAGAGGACCGCGCGCGCGTGGGCGAGACGGTCATCCGTCGCCTCAAGAGCGAGATCAACCGCTCCTACGTCACGCGCGGCGAACCCGCACGCTTCTCCGACCGGCAGGTGGACGCCCTGCCGGTCCTTCGATTTGGCGTTCAGGAGCGTGAGCTCGCCGAGGCGTTTCACGACTTCCGGAAAGCGCTAAAGTCGGCAACGGCAAAGGCGGCTGCCTCGGACTGCGCGGCCGCCGCGTTCGCGATCGAGGTGTTCCAGAAGCGTTTGCTCTCTGGGCCATGGGCCTTCGGCCAGAGCTGGCTCAACCTGCTCGAGGGCCTCGCGGCGCGCGGTGCTCGCAAGGACCGTTCCGACGCGGAAAGCGTCGCGCGCGTCCGCGGCACGCGGGGCGACGACACGGATGACGACACCGAGCGCGAGAGCCGTGAGCGGCAGTCGAGCCGCACCGTCGGCGCCTGGCTGCAGGAGTGGCAGGCGGCTCTCCAACTCGAGATCGCGGCAGTGTCGCGCGCCGTGGAAGCACTCGGCGTGACGCGCGTCGCGCCGGGCCTCGAGCCGACCGCGCATCGCCACGCCGTTGCGACCGGCGCGACCATGGTGCGCGCCGATGCACGGCTCCGTGCCCTCGAGACGCTCATCGAGGAGCGTCTGCGGGCGGGAGATGCCTGGAGGCCCGGCGATCAGAGTGGCGAGCGACTCGTCGTCTTCACCGAGTATCTCGCCTCGCTCGACTACATCGTGGCGCGCCTTCGCGCCCGCTTCGGTGACGGCGACTGGCTCGTGTCGCTGTTCGGCGGGATGAACGACGAGGAGCGCGACGCGGTGAAGCGCGCCTTCAACGACGCGAATAGCTCGGCTCGCATCCTGCTTGCCACCGACGCGGCCGGTGAGGGCTTGAACCTACAGCGCTCTTGCCGGCTGCTGCTCCACTGGGACATCCCCTGGAACCCGGGGAAGATGGAGCAGCGCAACGGGCGCCTCGACCGCCACGGTCAGGAGCGCGACGTCCAGGTCTTTCACTTCGACAGCACCGACGACGCCTCCATGCGGTTTCTCGGCAAGGTGTTGAAGAAACGCAGCCAGACCCGCGAGGACCGCGTCGTCACCGATGAGATCTTCGCGCGCGCGCTGCTCTCCCACTTCGAGCAGGACGAAGACGTCGAGGCCGCCGAGAAGCGGCTCGAGCGCACCATCGAGCACGCACTCGCGGCGAAGCAGGACGCGGCGGACGACGTGCCCGACGCCGTGCCGCTGCCGGGCAGGGAGGATAGCGAGCGACTCGCAGTGCTCCGTGCCGAGCTCGACCTCACGCCGGAGACGCTGCGCGAGACGCTCGAAACGACGCTCGCGATCGAGTCGGGCCGGCCGCGCCTCCGAGCGGACGGCGAGGGCCGCTACCGCTTCGTGCCGGTCACGGGGCAGGGGCCGGTTCCGTCCGTGTGGCAGGAGGTCGTGGATCAGACGCTGCGCGACGGCCACGCCAAGGGCCCGCTGTGCGCGCTGGTCTTCGACCCGGAGCACTACGTCGTCACGCGATCGGGGCGCCCGGTCTTTCTTCCCGAACCGGACTCCAGGCTGCTCCACCTCGGGCACGCGCTCTACCACCGGGTGATGTCGACCTTCGCCCGCTATCGCTTCCCCGGTGGGCCCAAGGCGGCCACTCGTTGGTGCGTGCGTCAGTCGGACGACCTTCCCGAGGGCGCAGACGCGCTCATCCTCCTCACGCTCGAAGAGCTTGCGGTGAACGAGCTGCGTGAGCCGTGTCACCACTGGGTGCGCACCGTGGTGCTGCCGGTGAAGAACGGAGTGCTCGGAGAGGCGCTCGCTCATCGCCCGCCATCCGCGTGGCAGGTGCAATCCGACGGGGTCGCCCCCGACAGGGCTCGGGCGCTCTGGGATGGTCTCGAGGATGATGCCAAGACGTTTGTCGAGAGCCTCCAACGCACCCGAACCGAGGAGCTCGCCAAGCGACTCGTCGAGGCGGGCAAACGTGTTGCCGCGCAGGAGAAGCTGCGCTTCGCCAAGCGTCGCAAGGAGCTCGACAAGGCGATCAGCGACAACCAGATCACCAAGCTCGAGAAAGAGATCGCCGGCTACCTCGCGCGACGCCAGCAATACCTCTACGGCGACCTCGAAGATGAGGAGCGCCGCAAGCTGTCGGACAAGCAGGCCGAGCTCGAGCTTCGCCGCCGGCACTACGCCGCCGTGCTCCGCCGGCTCGCCGACGAGGAGGAGCGGACCCTGCAGCGAGTGCTGCCACCGCGTTACCGACTGCGTGGCGAGGCGCGCGTCTATCCGATCGCCGTCGAGGTGCGCGTGCGCGCATCCGCCGAGGGCGGCACGCTCCGCGCGAGGTCGTCGTGACCGCCGAACTCGACGTGTGGACCGAGCTGAACCAGGCGGGGCGCCTGCTCGACCGTCGCGGGCTCGAGGCGCTGCCGGAGCCGGTGAACGCGCCGTGGAACCTGAGCGATCGACTTCGGGATGCGCTCACCGCGTCCGTCGCGACGCGGAGCACCCGCAGTGCACGACGTTCCACTCCTTCGGGCGGCGACGCTGAGTCGCTCGGCGCCCTGCTCGACGTGGTGCTCGAAGATGCGTGCGGCCTGACTGACGGCTGGCGAAAGGGCCCGCTGGTCGGTGCAGCCGACGCCGAAACCCTGCTCGACGGGACGGTGCTCAAGCCGCGGCGCGTGCTCGCCGTCGCGGGCGCAGCCTCGGCCGCTTCGTCCTCCCCCGGCGCCGGCCCGGTGCTCCTGGTGTTCATGACTGCGGCGGAGCGCGTGGGCCTCCACAAGGGCCGGCGGGGCGTCGCGCAGGTCGTCGAGTACCTACGCCGGCGGCGCATTCCGCTCGGACTCGTCACCAACGGGCGCGAGTGGCGCCTCATCTTTGCCGATGCCGACAACCTCGCGTGGGTCGAGTGGACCGCCGACCGCTGGCTCGAGGGTGACAGCCTCACGCACTCGCTCGGGCTCCTGCGGCGCGTCCTGTCGCCCGCGTCGCTCGCACCTCCGCCGGCTTCAGCGACAAGGAGCGCCGACGGCGAAGTTCGCGCCTCGCCCCTGCTCGCTGCGATCCGGCAGACGCGGCGAGGGCAAGCCCGGCTCTCGAAGGAGCTCGGCGAGCGCGTGCGCGCCTGCGTCGAGCTTCTGCTTCACGCGCGGCGCCCGGTGCTCGAGATGTCCTGGAACGAAGCCGAGGGCAAGAGCGTCTACGCCGCCGCCTGCCACTTCGTCATGCGGCTGGTGGTCGTGCTCTTCGCCGAGGCGCGCGAGCTCCTTCCCGTCGACAGCCCCATGTACCACCACGCCTACGGCCTGCGTGGGCTGCTCGAGGCCCTCGGGCGTGCGGGCGCCGATCGCCGCAGGTCTCGCGCCTCGGCGTGGCCGCGGCTGCTCGCGCTCTTCCGCCTGATCCACCAGGGCTCGCCGCACCCGCAGCTCCTCGTGACCTCGTATGGCGGCGACCTCTTCCGCGTTGGCGACGCCACGGGCGACGCGATTCAGCGCGCGCTCACGCTCCTCGAAGCGGTGGCGGAGCCGCCCGACGACGAGACGGTCTACCGGATGCTCGTGCTCCTCACGAAGACGACTGAGCGCGTGCGCGAGGGCACGACATTCCGCACGGTGGCGGCACCCGTCGACTTCACGGAGCTGACGAGCGAGTACATCGGCATCCTCTACGAGGGACTGCTCGACTACGAGCTGCACCGCGTCGGCAGCGAGCCGATCGTGTTCCTCGGCGTCGGCGACCAGCCCGCGCTGCCGCTCGATCGCCTCGAAGCGATGACCGACAAGCAGCTCGCCTCGCTGGTGGAGAAGCCGAAGGTCAAGCGTGCCGAAGCCTCGGAAGATGCCGGCGGCGAAGACGAAGAGGAAGCCGGCGAGACTGACGACGAGGTCGACGAGGAGCCTGAAGCCGCCGAGCCTGAGGCAGTCGATGACGCAGCGGACGTGCTCGAGGAG
>SHYZ01000228.1 GCA_009692535.1 Myxococcales bacterium | reverse complement strand
CGCGCCCGCAGCGCGCCCGCCCTTGACCGCAGCGTGGCGCGCGGACTAGCTTCTATTCACCACCCGCGCCGCGCGAAAGTCGCTCGTCGAGTTTTCACGCAGTGGGCCAGCAGGAGGCAGTCATGGGCTTGTTCTCGAATTGGCGCACCGGTCGGTCCCACTCCTTTTGCCACGCGGGATCGATGACGGGCCTCGCGCTCGCGCTCTCGTTCGCCGGCTGTGCCGTCGACAGCGACGCACAGCCCGACGCTGCGCCGGTCGACAACGTTGATGCCGCGCCGTCGGGGCTGCCATATCCGTCGGGTCCATACGGCTCGGGTCCCGAGGACGTGATGCGCAACCACCAGTGGGTCGCGTGGGTCGACAACAACGGCGACGGCGACCAGTACAACGACGGCGTGCGCCTCTTCGAGCTCGGCGAGTACCACACCGCCACCGACCCCGACGCCAAGATCATCATGCTCGGTGCCGCGGCCGGCTGGTGCGGCCCCTGCCGCGCCGAGGCCAACGGTTCAAACCGGATGATGAGCGACTACGGTTCACGCGGCGTCCGGTTCGCGACCGCGATCTTCGAGGACGACGGCGGCGCGCCGGTCGACCGCGACTACGTCAAGCAGTGGGGCGAGACCTTCAACCTCGCGTACACGACGCTCGTCGACTCCACGTTCCAGATGGGGCGCTACTTCGACGAGAACGCGATGCCGATGAACATGTTCGTCGACGCCCGCGACATGAAGATCATCGTCGTGACCAACGGCTTTGACGAGCAGTCGTTCCGCGACATCCTCGACTACTACCTGTCGCGCCCGTAGCGAGGGGGCCAGCATGATCGCCTCCCGCGCGGTGCTCGTCGCACTTCGCGCGCGGTTGGCGCAGGTCGCGCTCCTCGCGGCGCTCGCGGCGCTTGCGGCGGCGGCGGGCTGCGGCGGTTCGCAGGCGGGCGTGGCCACGGGCGGTGCGTCGGCGCCCGACTTTGCGCTGCGCGACCTCGACGGACAGACGGTCCACCTGTCGGACTATCTCGGGAAGAAGGTCGTGCTGTTGAACTTCTGGGCGACCTGGTGCACGCCCTGTCAGGGCGAGATACCGCACCTCGAGGCGCTTCATCGCAAGTTCGGCGCCGACGGGTTCGTCGTGCTCGGCATCGCGATGGACGGACCTGAGACGATCGCGACGGTGCTGCCGACTGCGCGACGGCTCGGCGTGAGCTACCCGGTGCTGCTCGACGAGGAGACGCGCGTGGTCGGGCTCTACAACCCAAAGCTCGACGCGCCGTTCAACGTGTTCATCGGGCGCGACGGAAACATCGCGTCGACGCGGCAGGGCTACACCGCCGGCGACGAGTCGCAGATCGAGGCCGAGGTCGTGAGGCTGCTTGGCGCGGCTGCCAAAGCTGCGGCTGCCAAAGCTGCGGCGCCTAGAGCTTCGGAGTGAAGCGCACGGGGTTCCGTAAGGGGACCGCGCGTGCAGTCGCGGCGGGCGTGCTGGCGTTTGTCGGCGCGGGCGTCGGCGTCGGCACCGAGATCGGCGTGGCGTTTGGCGGCGAGCTTGGCGGCACGCGCGTCGACCTGACCGCCACGACCGGCGCGGCGTGGCATGCCGACAACGGCAACGGCTCGCCCTGCGATGATCGCTACGGCGACGGTGTGCTGCGGCTGAACGCGGTCGGCAACCGTGGCCCATGGCGCTTCGGCGTGCGGCTCGATGGTGCTGCGTTTGTGGCGGCGCCGGGCGCTGGCGACGGCTGCTCGGAGAGCGTGCTTGAGAATCGCTACCAGCCGCGCGGGGTGCCCGAGAAGCTGCAGCTCGGTTGGGCTGGGCGAGACGTCACGGGAAGGCGCGACGCCGAAGTGACGCTCGGCGATGCGTATGTGTCGTTCGGCCGCGGGCTCACGCTCTCGCTGCGTAAGGTCGACGAGCTCGGCGTCGACACCACGCTGCGCGGCGCGAAGGTGATCCTGCGCAATGGCGCGCTGTCGGCGACGGTCGCGGCCGGCACGCCGAACCCTGGCAACCTCGACGAGGCGTCGGGGCGTCGGCTCGTCGATCCGTACGATCTCGTCGCCGGTGTCGAGTCGCGCGTCGCGCTCGGGCGCCGTGCTGGGATCGGTGCGCACGTCGCGGCGATCGCGTTCCACGAGCCGCACGGCTTCGTGCCGCCGGGGCAGGACCTCTCGTACGGTGAGCGTTGGCTCATCGGTGGCCCGGTGTTCGATGCGCCGCGCCTCAGCAAGCAGGTCGGCGTCTATCTTGAGGGGGTCGCGCAGCGGCGCGCGCCGGCGCGCGAGGGGAGCGAGGTCGAGACCGGGTTCGGACTCTACGGCGCGGTGACGATCCTCGCGGGGCGCGCGACCGTGCTGGTCGAGGGGAAGGCGTACGGCGACCTTGAGATCGCACAGCCTGATCTGACCGACCTCCACGAGCTTGAGTTCTCTGCGCTGCAGTACGCCGCCGCGCCGACGGCGGAGCGCCTGCTGCAGGAGATCGCGCACCCGCAGCGCGAAATCTTCGGCGCGCGGGTCCGCGTGGATGTCGCGGCGTCGACGCGGCTGGCAGCGCACGCGAGCGCGGCGGTCTTTCGCGATCAGGTCGGCTACGACGTCGATGTCGATCCCGGCCTGGCGGTCATGCTCGAGTCGGCAACGGGGACGATCGTCGATCCGTATGCAGGCGTCGAGCTGCGCTGGGATAGCGCACGATCGCGCGCGCTGCTGTCGGGCGGCTACCGCGCCGTCGTCGCGGGCGAGCAGACGGATTTGGTGTACGGCGATGGCCACGTCGAGCTCGATTTCGTGCAGGCGTTCGCCGAGGGGCGCGCGGTCGAGGTCGGCGCGACGCACCTCGAGCGGCAGAAGATCGACGCCGGGGTCGCGAAGGACTGGCGTGAGGGCTCGGTGCAGCTCGGCACGCGGCCGACGCGGCGGCTGCTCGTCGCTGCCGGCTGGGACTACACGACCGACACGAGCCAGCCGCGCACGCATTTTCTGTCGGGCACGCTCGAGTGGCAGCTCTCCGCGTCGTCGAGCGTGCGGCTCTTTGGCGGCGCGATGCGGGGCGGGCTCAAGTGCGTGTCGGGGGTCTGTCGCACGTTTCCGCCGTTCGAGGGCGTGAAGCTCGCGATGACGCTGCGCTGGTAAACGGCGGCGTGCGCCGAGCGGCCGGTGCCTAACCGCTGGTGCCTAACCGCCGGTGCCTAACCGCCGGTGCCTAACCGCCGGTGCCTAACCGCCGGTGCCTAACCGCCGGTGCCTAACCGCCGGTGCCTAACCGCCGGTGCAGGTGCCGCGCCAGCTCGCGGGCGGCACGCAGTTGCCCATGTTGCACTGGTACGGCGAGTCGCACGATCCGCAGGTCTCGGAGCAGAACGTCTCGCCTGAGAAGTAGAAGCGGAGGCAGTCGCCGCCGGTCGTGCTGCAGTCGACGTCGGTGGTACAGGGCGCGCAGTTCGTGCCGTCGCCCACGCACGAGCCGGTGTGGTGAACACAGGTGCGCGTCGTGCCGTCGCAGAGGAAGCCGGCAGGGCAAGTCTCGCCGGCGGGGTCGCACGCCTTCGAGCAGAACTTCCCGCCGCCGGAATCGGCGCTGCACGCGCCGTCGGGGAGCACCGACGTTTTGCAGTCGGAGTCGAGGTCGCACGGCGAGCAGAACTCGCGTCGCACGCACTTGAGCGTGCCGTCGCCGTAGTCTTGGCAGCGCAGCCCCGGCGGGCACTCGAGATCGGCACTGCAGGACGAGGTGCAGTACGCCTCGGGGTCGTCGGCACGCACGCTCGCGCAGACGAAGTCGGTAGCGCAGTCGGCGGCGCCGCCGATTGCGCAGCTCGTGCCAAACTCGCCTGGTTCGGCAGACCAGCGCCGCGCGAGGCAGAATCCGCTACCGCCAGAGGCGCGACACTCGCTGCCGGCGCGACAGTCGGCGCCACTGGCGCACGGCGAGGCGCAGACGCCCTCGACGCAGCTGTAGGTGTTGCACGACTCGCCCATCGAGCAGTCGGCGCCGAAGCGATCGACAGGGGCTGCGTCGCCGGGGCATGCGAGGAGAAGTGGGGCGAGGAGGCCGAGCCAAGCGAAGCGCATGGGCGCATCGTAGCGGCAGGAGGCAACGGGTCAAGCACGGCGAGCGCGCGGCCCGCGTGCGGCGAGCGCTACTGCCGTTGCGAGGCGAGGGCTACTGCCACTGCCAGGCGAGGGCCGCGCTAGCGCCCCCTTCGGCTGGGGCGACGAGGAGCTTGGGGCCGCGCTGGGTTCGGTGCAGTAGCGGAATCCCGCCGCCGATCGCCGCGCCGACCGCCGCGCCGGTGAGTACGTCGCTCGCATTGTGCTTGTCCGCCGCGATGCGCAACACGCCGGTCGCGGCCGCCGCGGTGAGGCCGACCGCCCAGACCCAGCGCGCGTGTCGGTAACCGCGCAGCGTCGCGACGGTGCCGCCCGCGGTCGCGAGTGCGAACGCCATCGACGAGTGGCCCGAGAAGAACGACACGTTATCGTCGAGGCCCCGCGTCGTCACCGATGGGTCGGCGAGGTGGGCGGCGTGGGCGTAGGGCCGCTCGCGTGCGAGGAGAAACTTCGCCACCTGCGTGACGTTGAGCGCAAGCACGGTCGCCTCGGTGACGATCAGCGCGTCGGCCTTGGCTTGACCGGGCCGGCCTTCGCGGCGGGCGTCGAGCGCGACGAGACCGAACGAGGTCATGGCCGGCAGCAGCACGCCGGTGCCGTACGAGAGGAGGTTGATCAGCTTGTGGTGCTCGGGCGCGGCGACGAGCGCGTCGCGCACGGCAGCGTCGAAGCCGTTCAGCGTGTCGTTGCCGGCATCGTCGCGGCTGCACCAGCGGCAGGCCTCAGGCGCGATCGCGGATTTAAAGGCGAACTCGGAGATGATGTAGGTGGCGCTGCCGACGACGGAGAGGGCGCCGGCCCACGTGGGGGCGACGTCGGGGAGTGCCGTGGCGGGGGCGACGTCGGGGAGTGCCGCGGCGGGGGCGACGTCGGGGAGTGCCGCGGCGGGGGCGACGTCGGGGAGTGCCGCGGCGGGGGCGACGTCGGGGAGTGCCGCGGCGGGGGCGACGTCGGGGAGTGCCGCGGCGGGGGCGGGCGCCGTGTCGTCGGCGTGGGCGACGCTCCGCAGTGCGAGCAAGGTCGCGAGTGCCACGACGAGGCAGGCGGGACGAAAATGTAGCAACCCGAAGAGAGCCTGCATCCCGGCCAGCGACCTATTTGCCGTCGCTGCTGCCGTCGCTGCTGCCGTCGCTGTCACCGTCACCGTCACCGTCACCATCACCGTCGCCGTCACCGTCGCCGGTGAGCTCGGCGAGGGTTTCCTTCCGATACGGATGCGTGTCGCTCGTGCGGTCCTTGGCGCGACCGGCGTGCTCCGGCGGAGCCCCCTCGATCACCTCGATGAGGATCCCGGTGATGTTGTCGTGTCCACCGCGGTCCTTTGCC
>SHYZ01000019.1 GCA_009692535.1 Myxococcales bacterium | reverse complement strand
CCACGGCGCGAACGCACGCTCGCAGGCGATCGCCTCGTGCCCGTTCAGCAACCCATAGAGGATCTTCGTCCCGAGGTGGGACATGCCGATCTCGTACGTGTCGGGGAACGCGAGCACCACGCGCGCCGAGACGCTGGCCGGGTCCTTCACGACCTGGCCGTACTCGCCACCGAGGTAGCGAACTGGGCGCTCGACCTCGTGGGCGAAGTCCGCGTAGGGGTGGCGCATCGGGTGGCTCAGGCGCGATCTAGTCGTGAGCGCCGAGGTGCGTCAAGCGCCGCCAGTTGCCGGCGTGAGCGCAACGTCAGCGACGACGCCAAAGTGATCCGACGCATGCACGCCGGCCGCGCCCGGCTCGTCGAGCACCACGCGCGCATCCTCGACGCGCCCGACGCCACCGCGCCGCTCGGGGCTCACCAGAATGAAGTCGATGCGTCGATCGAGCGCATGGTGCGCAAGCTCGGCGGTCTGCGGGTTCCGCCGCGCCCAGGTAAAGCCCGGCTCGCCGGGACGCACCGTCGCGAATGCGTCCTGCCAGACTGCGCGCTGCCCGTCGAGCGTGTGCTGCCCGGTGAGAAAGCGCAGCTCGTCGGTGTCGGGCCCGGCGTTGAAATCGCCGCCCACGATCCGCACCTCGCCGCCGTACGCGCGCGCCGCCGCGTCGAGCGCGACCACCTGCCGCTCACGCGCCACGCCGTCGCCGAGTCGCCAGTGGAGGTGCGTCGTGTGCACGGCGGCCACGCTCCCCGCGATCGTCACGCGCGCCGAGAGCAGCATGCGCCGCTCAGCCGCACGCGCCTCGGGCAGCTCGACGTGTCGCACGTCGTCAAGCGGATGCCGCGCCATGATCGCCAGCCCCTCCTCGCCCGCGCCGCTCGCCGGTCCCCACGTCCCCGCCGGTGCCGCAGTCGCACACGCATACGCGACCGCCCAACCGCCGAGTCGCTCTGCCAGCGCGTGCGCCGTGTTCGGCAGCCCGTCCCCCTGTCGCACCTCTTGCAGCAGCACCACGTCGGGCGCAAGCGCCGCAAGTCCCGCAGCCGCAGCGTCGAGCCGCGCCGCGAGCGGCACATGATCGCCCCACAGGTTGAGCGTCACGACCCGCATCACGCGCCTCGGTAGACGCAGCGCGAGTCGCAGGTCTCGGCCACCGTCACCGACACGAGCTGTGCCAGCGTCGGGCGCAGCCGCCGCCAGAGCCAGACCGCGAGGATCTCCGAGGTGGGATTGTCGAGCCCCGGCAGCTCGTTCAAGTACTGGTGGTCGAGCTCCGCGATCACCGGATCGACAACGCGATCTACGTCGGCGAAGTCGAGCAGGAACCCGGTCGCCTCGTCGACTTCCCCCGCGAGCTCGACCGCGACGCGGAAGCTGTGCCCGTGCAGCCGCTTGCACTTGTGCCCGTCGGGGAGTCGCGGCAGCCGGTGCGCCGCCTCAAAGCGGTAGTCCCGATGAAGCTCGATGCGCATTTGCGCATGCTACAACGTCCCGCGTCCGTGCCTTCTCCAGCCCGTAACGGCATCGGTCGTCTCGACCGCATCCTCGCCCCGTACCGCCTGCTCGACCGTCGCGTCTTCCTGCTCGCAGCGGCGCGCACCGTCAACACGCTCGGCTTCTCGATCGTGATGCCGTTCATGGTCGTCTACCTCGTCGGCCAGCGCGGCGCGACCGGCGCGACCTACGGCGGGATCTACCTCGTCGCCGGAGTCTGCGCCGCACTCTCGCAGGGGCTCGCCGGCGAGCTCGCCGACCGACTCGGGCGCCGCCGCGTCATGGTGACCGCGCTCTGCCTCCGTTCCGTCAACCTGCTCGCGCTCGGCTGGGCGATCTCGACCGGCGTCAGTATGCACGCGCTCGGCGCGCTGATCGTCGTCAACGGCGTGCTGCGCGCACTCTTCGAGCCGGCCGCGAGCGCCGCTGTCGCCGACCTCACGCCGCCCGAGCACCGCATCGCCGCGTTCGGCCTGCAACGCATCGCGATCAACGTCGCGTGGGCGATGGGCCCCGCGATCGGCGGCTTCGTCGCCGGCGAAAACTACGCCTACCTCTTCCTCTTCGCCGCGCCGCTCACACTCGGTGCCGCGCTCGTCGCCGGCCGCGTGCGCGACTCCGTGCGCCCCACACTACCGTTGACCACGGCCCCCCGCCTCACCCCGCGCGCCCTCGTGCGCCTGCTCCGCGCGCACCCCGCGTTCGCGACCTACCTTGGCCTCGTCTTCTTCGGCGCAGTGCTCGCGCACCACTTTTGGACCCTCTCCATTTACGCCAAGGTCGAGCTCGGGCTCATCGAGTCGCAGGTCGGCCTGCTCTTCACCGTGAACGGCCTGCTCGTCGTGCTGCTCCAGGTCCCGGCCGTCGCGCTCATCGACACGCGCGGCCCGCGCTTCGCGCTGCTCGCCGGCCCCGCGCTCTACGCCCTCGCATACGTCGCCGTCGGATTCGCCACCGGCTTCGGCTCGCTCGCCATCGCAGTCGCCATCCTCACCACCGGCGAGGTGATCTTTTCTCCCGCGCTCTCCGACATGGCCGCGCACCTCGGCGATCCCCGTCGGCTCGGCCGCGCGTTCGGCATGTTCGGCGTGATGCAGCAACTCGGGCTCGCGATGAGCCCACTCGTCGGCGGCCTGCTCTTCGACGAATGGCGCGGCCAACACGTCGCGATGTGGTCGGGGCTCGCCGCCGGCATGGCCGTCGTCGGCGTCGGCTACGCACTCTTTGTGCGCCGCTTCGGCGTCGGCAACGCACGCAGCGTCACCACGATCGCAGCGCCCGAGCTCGACTGACCGCGCCGCGCCATGCCGTCTCGATCAGTTATGCTAGCTTTCCGAACATGTCCCCGCACACCTCCCCGCACCGCAGCCGCCTGCTCGGCACACCGGTCGCGGCGACTGTCGCTGCCATGGTCGTCGCCACAGCCACGTCGCTGCTGCTCGCGCTCTTCGCCGCCGGCGTCGCGCGCGCCGGCGGCGGCTGAGCCGGCTGAACCAATCCCAACCTCCCGGTCGGGGGGGCCATCTCCGCAGGGCACGCGCCCGGCTCGCTCTCGCTCACCGTCAGCACCACGGCCACCGCAATGTCGGCGGGCCACCATGCCGACGAGCCGATCCCCGGCGGTGGCTCCGCGCTCGTGCTGCACGACCAGCGCATCCTCCTCGGCGAGACGCGCCTCGGTCTCGACGTCGGCATCGCACGCCGACTCGGCCTCGCGCTCACCTTGCCACTGCGCGTGTTCGACACCGAGATCCACTACCTCGACGCTGCCAACGGAGACGAAGTAGCGATCGCCAATCCCGAACTCCACCACCGCACCCAGCGTCTCGTCGGTCTGGGCGATCCCTGGCTGCTCCTGCGCCAGTCGGCCGCCCTCGGCACCACGATGCTCGAAGCGCGCGGCGGCGTGACCATCCCGCTCGGCAAGACCCAGGAAGATCCGTTCCGCCTCGGCGACCTCGGCCTGTCGCACGAGCACTTCCAGTTCGGCACCGGCACCGTGAACATCGTCGCATCACTCGCGGCACGGCACGACTTCGGCAAGCTGGCACTCGGCGGCTTCGGCCTCGCCGTCCTCGTCGTCGACGCGAACCAGCACGGCTACCACGCCGGCAACCGCTTCGCCGGCGGCCTCGACGCCGAGAGCGCGCTCGGCACCGGCTCCTTCCGCTTCCGCGGCTCAGTCAAAGCGCAGGCCGAGACTGCCGAGACCTGGCACGGCGAAGCGCCCGACGGCGACGGCAACCTCGGCCGGTTCGATCTCCTCGCAGGCATCGGCGTCTCATGGCGCGCGACGTCGGACTGGTCCCTCACTGCCGGACTCGACGTGCCGGTCGTGAGCCGCGTCGTCGGCGGCCAGCTCGACATGCCGGCGATCCTCGACATCGCCGTGAGCGGACGGTTCCAGCTCTGGGGCGGCAATGACCAAGTCGACGCAGACGCCGGCCACGACCACGGCGAGGGCGGGCACGACCACGGCGACGAGCACGCCGCTCACGGCGACGAGCACGCCGGCCACGGCGACGAGCACGCCGGCCACGGCGCCCCCACCGCCCCCACCGTGCCCGGCCTCGACATCGTCGACGTCGTCACCGCCGGCGAATCAATCGACCTCGTCCCCGTCTCCGGCAAGCTCACCGTCTTCGACTTCTGGGCCCCGTGGTGCGAGCCGTGCCACGTGCTCGACGCCAAACTCCGCGCCCTCGCCGCCGAGTACCCCGAGCGTCTCGCCATTCGCCGCATCAACGTCGTCGACTGGGACAGCCCCGCCGCCGTCCGCTACCTCGCACCAAAGTCCTATAACCTCCCTCACCTCCGCCTCTACGGCGCCGCCGGCACCCTGCTCCACGAAGGCAGCGGTTCGCCCACCGACCTCGCCGCCATCGTCTCCGGCGCGCTCGGCAAGTAGCGAGTGCCTTACGCCACAAGCACACCGCCGAGCAGGCCTGTGCCAAGGCTCTGCCGCGTACTCGCCTACAGTACTCGCCGCCCCCGCTTGCCGCTCCGCCGTCGCCCGTCGTACGTTCGCCGCCTAATGAACCGAGTCCCGTCGTGAACCTCCCCTACGCGCCGTCGCGCATCGAGGCCGTCGAGCGCGAGGTTCCGGTCAATAAGGCGCTGCTGCTCGGGCTCTACCGGCAGATGCTCGCGATCCGCCGCATCGAAGAGGCGTCGGCCAAGGCGTACGCGCAGGGCAAAATCGGCGGCTTTCTGCACCTGGGCATCGGGCAGGAGGCGGTCTGCGTCGGCGCGGTCGGTGCGCTTCGCCCCGAGGACTACGTCGTCGCGACCTACCGCGAGCATGGGCACGCCTACGCCAAGGGGATGACCGCGCGCTCGATTCTCGCCGAGCTCTACGGCAAAAAGACCGGCTGCTCCAAGGGGCTCGGCGGCTCGATGCACCTCTTCGACGCCGAGAAGAACTTCCTCGGCGGCTACGGCATCGTCGGCGGGCATGTGCCGCTCGCAGCGGGCGTCGCGTACAAGTGCAAGTACCTCGGCGAGAAGCGCGTGACGCTCTGCTTCTTCGGCGACGGCGCGGCCAACATCGGCGGTTTCTTCGAGGGGGTCGCGCTCGCCGCGCTCTGGAAGCTGCCGATCGTCTTCATCTGCGAGAACAACCTCTACTCGATGGGGACGCCGCTCTACCGCTCGCTCTCCGTCGAGGACGTGTCGATGAAGGCGCTCGCGTTCGGCATCGCGCGCGATCGCTTCGACGGCGAAGACGTGCTCCGCGTGCGCGCCCGCCTCGCGGAGGCGGTCGAGCGCGCGCGTGAGACCTGCGAGCCAACGCTGATCGAGGTCCGCACCTATCGCTTCCGCGGCCACTCGATGTCCGACCCCGGCCAGTACCGCACCAAGGACGAGGTCGAAGAGTGGAAGAAGCGCGATCCGCTCTCGATCGCACGCCGCCGACTCGTCGAAGAAGCAGACGCCGACGAGGGCGAGCTGCGCCAGATCGAGCTCGGCGTGAAGGCGGAGCTCGAAGACGCGATCCGGTTCGCCGACGAGAGCCCGCCGGCCGACGAGTACCTCCCCTTCACGATCAAGGAGTGACCATGCCCTCCATGACCTACCGCGAAGCGTTGAACCAGGCGTTGGCCGAAGAGATGGAGCGCGATCCGACCGTCTACCTCATGGGCGAAGAGGTCGGGCACTACCAGGGCGCGTACAAGGT
Source organism: Myxococcales bacterium (assembly GCA_009692535.1). Classification (GTDB taxonomy): domain Bacteria; phylum Myxococcota_A; class Polyangia; order Haliangiales; family SHYZ01; genus SHYZ01. The sequence continues at coordinate 24,539 of SHYZ01000019.1, read as the reverse complement.
CTCGCAGGGGCTGCTCGCGCGTTTCGGCGAAAAGCGGGTGATCGACGCGCCGATCGCCGAGTGCGGGTTCGCCGGGATCGGCGTCGGCTCGGCGATGGTCGGGCTGCGCCCGGTGATCGAGTTCATGACCTGGAACTTCTCGCTCGTCGCGATCGATCAGATCGTCAACAACGCGGCCAAGATCCGCCAGATGTCGGGCGGACAGTTTGCGATCCCGATCGTCTTCCGCGGCCCGTCGGGCGCGGCGGCGCAGGTCGGAGCGCAGCACTCGCAGGCGCTCGAGAGCTACTATGTGCACATCCCGGGACTGAAGGTCGTCGCGCCGTCGACACCGGCCGACGCCAAGGGGCTGCTCAAGGCCTCGATTCGCGACGACAACCCGGTGGTCTTCATGGAGAACGAGACGCTCTACTCGACGCAGGGCGAGGTACCGGCCGGCGAGCACCTCGTGCCGCTCGGACGCGGTGACGTGAAGCGCGTGGGGACGCACTGCACCATCGTCGCGTGGGGCAAGGCGGTGCACACCGGCCTCGCTGCGGCAAAGCTGCTCGCGGCCGAGGGCATCGAGCTTGAAGTGGTCGACCCGCGTACGCTGCGACCGCTCGACGAGGAGCTGATCTTCGAGTCGGTGAAAAAGACGGGTCGGCTGGTGGTCGTGCAGGAGTCCTGGCCGGTCGCCAGCTTCGGCGTCGACATCGCCTACCGCGTCCAGCGAGCCTGCATGGACGAGCTTGACGCGCCGGTCGAGGTGGTCTCGTCCGCCGACGTGCCGATGCCGTATGCGAGAAACCTCGAACTCGAGGTGCTGCCGTCGGCCGACGATGTCGTCGCGGCCGTACGGCGCGCCCTCTACCTAGTGTAGCCATGGCCCAACTCGTCGGACTGCCGAAGCTGTCGCCCACGATGGAAGAGGGCGTGCTCGCCAAGTGGCACAAGAAGGAAGGTGACGCGGTGTCGCCCGGCGAGGTGATCGCCGAGGTCGAGACCGACAAGGCGAACATGGATTTCGTCCTCGAAGATGAGGGCGTGCTGCTGCGGCTCCTCGTCGGCGAGGGGGAGACGGTAAAGCTCGGCGCGCCGGTGGCGATCATCGGCGAGCGCGGTGAGGATGTGACCGCGCTGGTCGCGCAGGCGCGCGGTGCGGGCAGCACACCCGCGCCCGTCGCTGCGCCTGCACCCGCGCCCGTCGCTGCACCCGCGCCCGTCGCTGCGCCTGCATCCACGCCCGTCGCTGCGCCTGCACCCGCGCCCGTCGCTCCATCCGCGACCGCGCCCATCACGCTGCCGGTCCCCGCAGTTGCCGCTGGCGGCCGCTTCCTCGCGTCGCCGCTCTCGCGCAAGATCGCCATCGAGCACGGGCTCGATCTCCGCGGCGTTGCCGGCTCGGGTCCGGGCGGCCGCATCGTCGAGCGCGACGTGCGCGCGCTCATCGCCGGCGACAGGTCGCTGCCCGCAGCACCCGCGCCCGCAGCACCCGCGCCCGCAGCATCGCCGCCCGCAGCATCGCCGCCCGCAGCCGCCGCAGCCCCCGCGCCGCACACGTCGACGCCGCCCTTCGCTCCTCCCGCGACCGGCGCCGACTTCACCGACCGCCCGCTCTCGATGATGCGCAAGACCATCGCGCGCCGCCTCGTCGAAGCGAAGTCGACCGTCCCGCACTTCTACCTCACCGCCACCTGCGACGCGGCCCCGCTGCTCCGCTTCCGCGCCGAGCTCAACTCGCTGCTCGCCGAGGGTGAGCGGGTCAGCGTCAACGACATCATCGTAAAAGCCACCGCGCTCGCGCTCCGCCGCGTGCCGCAGGCCAACGCCTCCTTCCTCGGCGATGCGATCCGCCAGCACGCGCGCGTCCACGTCGGCGTGGCGGTCTCACTCGAGGACGGGCTCGTGACTCCGGTCGTGCGCGACGCCGATCGCAAGGGGCTCGCCACCGTCGCTGGCGAGCTCCGCGAACTCGCCACGCGCGCGCGCGCCCGCAAGCTCACCCCCGACGAGATGTCGGGCAGCACCGCGACCGTGTCGAACCTCGGCATGTTCGGCATCGATCACTTCGCGGCGATCATCAACCCACCCGACGGGGTGATCCTCGCGGTCGGCGCGATCAAGAAGGTCCCGGTGGTCGGCCCGAACGACACCATCATCGCCGGCCAGCGGATGGCACTCACGCTCTCGTGCGATCACCGCGTCGTCGACGGCGCGCTCGGCGCGCGACTGCTCGCCGAGCTGGTCAAGCTGCTCGAGCAGCCGGCCGCGCTGGCACTCTAGGCGAACCGATGGCCGGCCCAGGAACCCGCCTCCCGCTCGCCGGCGACGCGCCGCGCGTGCGCCACCCCGCGTGGATCAAGGCGCAGCTGCCGTCGAGCCCGACCTTCTTCGAGGTGAAGGAGCTCGTGCGCACCGCCGGGCTGCACACGGTCTGCGAGTCGGCGTCGTGCCCCAACATCGGCGAGTGCTGGAGTCGGCGCGCGCTCACGATCATGATCCTCGGCGACATCTGCACCCGCTCCTGCCGGTTCTGCGACGTCGCCACCGGCCGCCCGCTGCCCGCCGACGCCGACGAGCCGCGCCGCGTCGCCGACACGCTGGCCACACTCGGCCTCCGCCACACCGTGATCACCTGCGTCGATCGCGACGACCTTGCCGACGGTGGCGCTGCGCACTGGGCGGAGACGATCCGCCTCGTGAAAGCGCGCTGCCCCGAGATGACGCTCGAGGTGCTGACCGGCGACTTCAAGGGCGAGACCGCCGCTGTCGACACAGTGCTCGCCGCGGGCCCCGACGTGTTCGCGCACAACCTCGAGACGGTGCCCCGCCTCTCGCGCGAGGTGCGTGTGCAGGCGAGCTACCCGCGCTCCTACGCGATCCTCGCCCACGCCAAGCGCATGGGCGCGATCACCAAGACCGGCCTGATGCTCGGCCTCGGCGAGACCGACGACGAAGTGCGCGCCGTGCTGCGCGAGGTGCGCGAGATCGGCGTCGACATCATCACGCTCGGGCAGTACCTGCGCCCGTCGCGCCAGCACCTCGAGATCGCGCGCTACGTGCCGCCCGAAGGGTTCGACGCCCTCGCAGCGTTCGCCCGCGGGCTCGGCTTCCCGCACGTCGAGGCCGGTCCGCTGGTGCGCAGCTCGTACCACGCCGACGGTCAGCGCGACATCGTGCGCGAGCTCGCCGAGGCCCGCCGCGCACCGATGGCTTGAACCTCGGGCCCCACACCGGGCCCGCGTGCAGCGTTACGCTCCGGCGACGCCGCCTGAAACGATGAAGGTCATCACCTTCTGCCCCTCGACTTTCACGAGCGGCGTGACCCGCGCCTTGTCCACCAGCAGCACCTGCCCGGCGAAGTTGTAGGACTGCGGGAAGTAGACCGCGACGTAGTCCGCGAGCCCGAACGCCTCCGCTGACTCGCGCGTGACATAGCCGACCGCACGCAGCCCGACGCCCACCTCGACCAGCACCGCGCGGCCGTGGCCCCGCTTCTCGCCTGCCACCGCGTTCATCACGTCGCGCGTCGCGACATGGAGCAGCCGCACGAACGGCAACCGGTCCAGCAACCGGTCGACGAGCCCGAGCACGCTGCGCGCGAAGTAGTTGGTGAGCAAAAACCCGATGAGCGTCACCATCGTGACGACCAGCGCCACGCCCGCCCCGGGCACCGGCAGATCCAGCCAGCCGTCGACCTTGCGGAACGTAAAGACGAAGATGCCGACGGTGACGACGACCGGCACGAGGAAGACAAGTCCGCGAAGGAAGTAGCCGACGAAGCGCGTCATGGCGGAACGATACTCCGCCCCCGGCCTACGCCGCTGTCCCGAGTGCAGCCCGCGCCGCCGCGAGCCGCTCGCGCCGCGCCACCGCCTCAGCGAGCCGCGCCCGCTCCTTCTCCACGATGTCGGCCGGCGCGCGCTCGACGAACGACGCGGTGCCGAGCTTGCGCTCGACCCCCTCGATCTCCTTCTCCATCTTCGCCAGCTCCTTGTCGAGCCGTGCGCGCTCGGCGTCGAAGTCGATCAGCCCCTCGAGCGGCACGAACAGCTCCACGTCGCCGCCGACGATCGCCTTGGTGCCGGCGCCCGCCGGAAATGCATCCACGACCGTGAGCTTGGCGCGCGCAGCCCGCTCGACGACGCCCGCATGCTCCTCGAGCACCCGCCGTCGCTCGGGATCCGCCACACACACGAACACCTGCATCACCTGCGCGCCCGGCACCTGCGCCTCCGCGCGCACATTCCTGAGCGCGACCGACGCCTCCATCAGCAGCGCCATGGCCCGCTCGACCGCGTCGTCCTCCCACCGCGCGTCCACAACCGGATACCGCGCGATCACGATCGACGCCGGCGCGCCCACCGCGCGTGGCAGACGCTGCCAGATCTCCTCGGTGATGTACGGCATCAGCGGGTGCATCAGCCGCATCGCGCTGTCGAGCACATGCGCGAGCGTCCCCTGCGCCGCGCGCCGACGCGCCCCACCGTCGAGCTCCACGTCTGACTGCATCGCCGGCTTGGCCAGCTCGATGTACCAGTCGCACAGCTCGGTCCAGAAGAACCGATAGCTCGCCGCGGCCGCATCGTTCAGCCGAAAACTCTCGAGCGCCTCGTTCAGCTCGCGCGTGACGCGCTGGAGCCGCGAGAGGATCCAGCGGTCGGCGATCGCGAGGTCGGTCCCCGCCGGCCCGGCCGCGAGCTTTGCGGCGAACGCATCAGCATCGACGCCCTCGAGGTTCATCATCGCGAAGCGCGACGCGTTCCAAATCTTGTTCACGAAGTGCCGGTAGCCCTCGACGCGCGCCGGCGCGAGGCGGATGTTGCGCCCCTGCGCCGCCATCGCCGCGAGCGTGAAGCGGAGCGCGTCGGCACCCGACGCCGGGATGCCCTCGGGGAACGCCTGCTTCACGTTCGCCAGCGCCGAGGCGGGCGCGCCCCCCTGCTTCGCCTTGTCGAGCAGCGCGTCGAGCGTCGCACCATGCACGACGTCGAGCGGGTCGATCACGTTGCCGCGCGTCTTCGACATCTTGTCGCCACGCTCGTCGACCACGAGCGCGTGCAGGAACACCGTCTGGAACGGCGAGCGCCCCATAAAGTGGATGCCCATCATCATCATGCGGGCGACCCAGAAGAAGAGGATGTCGTGCCCCGTCTCCAGCACCTGCGATGGATAAAACGTCGCAAGGTCGCGCGTCTTGTCGGGCCAACCGAGCGTGGAGAACGGCCAGAGCGCCGACGAGAACCAGGTGTCGAGCACGTCCTCGTCCTGCGTGAGCGTGCCGGCGCCGCACTTGGTGCAGGTGGTCGGTGCCTCGCGCGCGACCGTGAGCTCACCGCAGCCGACGCAGGTCCACGCCGGAATGCGATGCCCCCACCAAAGCTGGCGCGAGATGCACCAGTCTTTGATGTTCGTCATCCAGTGCATGTACGTCTTGGTCCACATCTCGGGCACGAAGCGCGTCTCGCCCCGCTCGACCGCGGCGATTGCCGGCGCAGCCAGCGGCGCGATCTTCACGAACCACTGCATCGAGAGCGACGGCTCGACGACGGTGTCGCAGCGCTGGCAACGGCCGAGCGGGATCGTGTGCGGCTTGGTCTCGACGAGCAGCCCCTCGGCCTCGAGGTCGGCGAGCACGAGCGCGCGCGCCTCGGCGACGGTCTTGCCGACGTAACGCTCCGGCGCCGGCGCGCAGACCAGGCCGCCGAGATCAAGGATCGTGAGCTGATCGAGCCCATGGCGCAGCCCGGTCTCGAAGTCGCCAAAGTCGTGCGCCGGCGTGACCTTCACCGCGCCGGTGCCAAACTCCATCGACACCAGCTCAGCGTCGGCGATGATCGGAATCGTGCGCCCGGTGAGCGGCAGCCGCGCGCGACGACCGATGAGGTGCTGCCAGCGCGGATCATCCGGGTGAACCGCGACCGCGCTGTCGCCGAGCATCGTCTCGGGGCGCGTGGTCGCCACGACGAGCCGCTCGTCGCTGCCCTCGACGGGGTACGCGAGGTGCCACATCGAGCCCGCCTCGTCCTGCTGCTCGACCTCGAGATCCGAGAGCGCGGTGCGGCAGCGCGAGCACCAGTTGATCAGACGACGCGCACGGTAGATCAGCCCCTCTTCGTGCAGCGTCACGAACACCTCGCGCACTGCGCGCGAGAGCCCGTCGTCGAGCGTGAACCGCTCGCGCGCCCAGTCGAGCGACGCGCCCATCACCTTCATCTGCTCGTTGATGCGCCCGCCGTGCTGCTCCTTCCAGCTCCAGACGCGGCGCAGGAACTCGTCACGACCGAGGTCGTGGCGCGTCTTCCCCTCAGTGCGCAAAAGCTCGCGCTCGACGACGGTCTGCGTCGCGATGCCGGCGTGGTCGGTGCCCGGCAGCCAGAGCGTGTTGCGCCCCTGCATGCGGCGCCACCTGACCAGCGTGTCCTGAATCGCGACGAAGAGCGCGTGCCCCATGTGCAGCGAGCCGGTCACGTTCGGTGGCGGGATCACGATCGTGAACGGCGGCGCGTCGGACTCAGCGTCGGCGTGGAAGTAACCGGCCTCGACCCAGCGCCGGTACCAGCGCGGCTCGACGTCGGTCGGATCGTAGGCCTTGGGCAGCTCGTCGGTCGTCGTCACGGGGGCGCGACTCTACCGCAAGACACCGGATGCCAAGCCGAGCAGCGTCGCGCGAGCGCCGCCTTAGCGCCGCGCAGCCACGAGGCGGTCGAGTTGCTCACGGATGATCTGCTCCGCGAGCTCAGGCACGACCTCCCACGCGATCTTCTCGATCACCTCGCGCGACAAGCGCGTGATCGCCTCGAGCTCGAGGTGCCGCAGCCCGGCGGCGGACGCAGCGGCCGCGATCGCCGGGGCAGCGGCGCTGGCCACAGCACCCGCCGCAGCGGCTGCAACCGCCGGCGCGAGCTGCGACGGTGCGATGCGCGTGGTGTCGGCGAGCTGGGTCGGCCGCGGCGCGATTACGGTGCGGGCCGTGTGCACCGTCGGCGCAGGCGGCGGCGTGGGCGGAGGAGCTGCAGCGGGCGGCAAAGCCGGCGTCGCCACCCGCTGGCCCGACGCGACCGACGCGACCGTCGCCACCCGCTGGCCCGACGCGACCGACGCGACTGCAGCGGGACGAACCGCGACGGCGCGCAGGCCGATCATCGAGGGGCGTGACGCCGCCCCGGCACCAACGAGCGGCGCGCGGACCAGCGAAGGTCGCGCCGTGCCTGGCGGTGGCGGCAGCAGCACGGCGGGCGCAGCCGGTGCGACCGGTGCGACCATTGCGATCGGCGCAGGAGCCGCGACGAGCGTCGGCGTTGCGAGTGCCGACGCACCCGCAAGCGCGGCGCGCGCGAGCACATCGCCAACACGATCAAGCAGCGCCTGCGTGTCCCACGGCTTGGTGACATGCCCATCGGCGCCGGCCGAGCTGCCGCGGGCCTCGTCGTACTGCGACGAGTTGCCGCAGAGGATGAACACCGGCACGCCATGCAGCGCGGGATCCGCCTTCACCGAGCGGCAGAGCTCGTAGCCGTCCTGCCCGGGCATGACCGCATCGGCAAGCACAAGCATCGGCCGCACGCGTCGTGCCACCGCAAGCGCTTCATCGCCGGAGCGCACGCCATGAAGCACGTATTCGCTGCCGGCGAAGGTGATCGCCGCCATCTTCTGGATGGTGGCGCTGTCGTCGGCGCAGAGGATGTGCTTGGCCATGGGATTGGGCGCCGACGTCGAGGGACGGTCGCCGCCCGCGAGTATCGCGCACGGTCTTGCAACGTCAAGCGCTTCGGCCGACGCGCTTCGGCCGACGCCGAGCGGTCTTCATGACGGCCTCTGCTCGTGCGTGCGTGGCCCCTTTCGCATGCACCGGCACTTCGTCGATACTCGTGGCGTGCCGCTCCTCCGCGCCGCGCTCCTCCTACTCGGGCTGCTCGCCACGCTCGCGTCTGCAGCACCAGGCGCCGGCACGTCGGCCGCGCCGCCGGTCGCCCAGTCCACCGACTTCTACTGCTTCTCACTGCTCGTCAGCGAGACGACCAGTTCGCTCTGCACGCGGGGCGAAGGCCCATGCGTGCGCGAACGCGAGGACGCCGCCCAGGGTGGCGCGGCCACCGGCGAGTGCATGCTGTGGCAGGAGGTGAGCTGCTTTTCCGCCGAGGCTGCTCCCGGGCGGCTCGTCGAGCTCTGCGCCGCCAACGCCAAGGACTGCGCCGGCTGGCGCACCGTCGCCACCGCCCACGAGGGCCGCGAGCCGGGCATGTGCCTCGACGCCGTCCCGCGCTGACCGCGCTGACCGCGCTGACCGCGCTGACCGCGCTGACCGCGCTGACCGCGCTGACCGCGCTGACCGCGCCGCGCACGCCGTGCTACTGACTCGCCATGCTGCTGCACTTGCCGCTCTCTCCCTTTCGTCGCGCCGCCGCAGAGGCGGTTGCCGCCGCGCTCGGCGTCGACGCTGTGGGCCTCGCGGTCTCCACGCCGCCCGATCCCGCGCTCGGCGATTTCGCCGTCGGTTGTTTCTCCGCCTCACGCACGCTCCGGGCCGCGCCTGCCGCGCTCGCGAGCCGCGTCGCTGCGACGTTCAGCCCCGGCCCCCTGCTCGAGTCGGCCGCGGCAGCCGGCCCCTACGTAAACTTCCGCGCGCGCCGCGCCGCGCTCTACGCCGACCTCTTCGCGCGCACGCTCACGCCGGGCGGAACGCTTGTGCCCGCCGCGCCCGGCGCTGGCCAAACGGTCTGCATCGACTACTCGTCGCCCAACATCGCCAAGCCGCTCTCGTACCACCACATCCGCTCGACGGTGATCGGCCACGCGCTCGCGAACCTGCATCGCGCGCTCGGTTTCCGCGTCGTCGGGATCAACCACCTCGGCGACTGGGGCACGACGTTCGGCATGATCCTCGCCGCGTTCGCGCGCTGGGGCGTGCCCGAGCCGCTCACGATCGGCGGCATGGCCGAGCGCTACGTCGCGTTTCGCAAGGCAGCCGAGACCGACACCAGCTGCGGCGACGACGGTCGCGCCTGGTTCAAGCGGCTCGAGGACGGCGACGAGACAGCCCGCGCGCTCTGGCGACGGATGCGCGAGATCTCGCTCACCGAATTCGACGAGGTCTACGCACGCCTCGGCGTCGTCTTCGACGAGGTGCGCGGCGAGTCGGCGTACGAGGCCGACATGCCGGTCGTCCTCGCCGATCTCGAGCGCAAGGGGCTCACGTCGATCTCCGACGGCGCGCTGGTGGTCGACCTCGCCGACTGCAACATGCCGCCCTGTCTGCTGCGCAAGGCCGACGGCGCGACGCTCTACGCCACGCGCGACCTCGCAGCGGCGGTCTACCGGCAGGAGCAGTACGGCTTTACGCGCTCGCTCTACGTCACCGACAGCGGACAGGCGCTCCACTTCGCGCAGCTCAAGGTGGTGCTCGAGCGCGCGGGACATGAGTGGGCGAAGCGAATCACGCACGTGCCGTTCGGGCTGGTGCGGCTCGGCGGCAAGAAGACCGGCGCGCGCACCGGCAACGTCGTGCTGCTGCTCGACGTGCTCGGCGAGGCCGAGGCGCAGATCGACGCCACCGTGGCGCGGACCAACCCCGACCTCACGCCGGAGCGTCGCCGCGAGGTGGCACGCGACGTCGGCGTGGGCGCGATCATTTTCGCCAACCTGCAGTCGCAGCGCGAGAAGGACGTCGACTTCGAGCTGGAGAAGGTCCTCTCGTTCGACGGCGACGCGGGGCCGTACCTGCAGTACGCCCATGCCCGCGCCAGGAGCGTGCTCAGACGCAGCGGCGTGACCGACGTGGCCGCGCTCGCGAGCAGCGCCGACGCTGCACGGTTGGCACGCGACGAGGAGTGGCAACTCGCACTCAAGCTCGACGCCATCGGCGACGAAGCCGCGCGTGCCGCGGAGAGCTGTGAGCCGCACATCGTCGCGCACTACCTGCTCGAGCTCTGCGCGGCCTACTCGCGCTGGTACGCCCTCGGCAGCCAGGACGCGACGCTCCGGGTCCTGTGCGCCGACGACGCGACGCGCGCTGCACGTCTCGCGCTCGACGCTGCGTTCGGCGCGACGCTCGCCGGCGGGCTCGCGATGCTCGGCATGCGCGCGCCCGAGGAGATGTAGCCCGCACCGCGAGCGCCGCGTGCGCTGCCTCGGGACGGCGGGTATGCTCGTCGGGCGATGACGACGGCGAACGCGAACACGACCGGCCGATGGCTCGTGGTGGCGGTGGTCTGTGGACTCGCTGCGTGCAGCGGAAAGCGTCGCACGACCGCCGCGCCCGACGCTGCGCCGGTGCAGGCTGTGGCGCCGCTGAACCTGCCGGTGCCGGTGCGCGTGCCGGTGGCGGTGCCGGCAGACCTCCGCGCAGGCGTGCCTGCCGAGGCGCCTGCACCGGCGGACCCACTCGCCGACTGTCCCTGCGCGGCCAGCGGCGCGAAGACGACCCTCGCCGCAAAGGACGGCAAGATCACCCTCGAGGTCACCGGGGCCGATGCCCCAGCGGCGCGCGATCTCCTCGCACGCGCCGAGCGACTGCTGGCCGCCTCGTTCGACCGCACACTTCCCGCGGGTCCCTGCCCGGTGGTGCTTGAGCGCACGCGGCTCCGCTATGATCGCATCGACGGCGGCGTGCGCCTCGTGCTGACGCCGGAGCGGGCGAGCGACTTCGCATGGCTCGAGCGCGCAGTCACCGATCGGCTCGCCGCGCTCACTGCGCCTGCAGTTGCAACGGGCGCCGACGCCGGGACCAGCGCCGCCGCGGTAGACCTCGCGCCACCCGCTGCCACGCCGCCTCCTTCATACGACCCCGGTGATCCCGGTCCGCCACCGCGAGGTTTTCCCTCAGGCCGGGTCTCGCCCAATCGCTTCCGCCCCGGCATCGACTCAGATCCGCCCCGCGGCGACATCGAACTCGGCCCACGACGCTGAGGAGGCACTACCCGAGCGGCTGGCCGAGGGCCGAGGGGGCGCGTGCGCCTCGGGCCACGGACGACACGGCGATCAAGGTGACGACGTACGGCAGCATTTGCACCAGCTCGCGCGGCAGCGAGGTGGCCTCGGCCTGGAGGTTCAGCTCGAGCGCGCCCGCCACGCCGAAGAGCAGGCACGCGGCCGTCGCACCGAGTGGGCGCCACTTGCCGCTCACGACGGCGGCCAACGCGATGTAGCCGCGTCCGCTGCTCATCGCGTCGCTAAAACCGCCCACGTCGAGCGCGAGCCACGCGCCACCGAGGCCGGCGAGCGCGCCGGACGCGAGCACCGCGCCCCATCGCACGCGCTCCACGTCGACGCCGAGTGAGGCGAGCGCGTCGGGGCGCTCACCGGCGGCGCGTAGCCGGAGGCCCCACGGGGTGCGTCGCACGAGCTCGGAGAGTGCGAGGGCGAGCACGGCCGCCGCCGCGACGAACGCCCACGTTCCTGTCGAGCCGAGGCCAGGCACGCGCGGAGAAGAGGAGGCCGAGCCCCAGACCAGCACGAGCAGCGTGCGCGTGAGGCCGAGCACGAGCAGATTGATCGCGATGGCGCAGACGACCTGATCTGCGCGCCACCTGACGACGATGAGCTCGTACACGGCGGCGACGAGCAGCCCGCCGACGATGCCGCACAGTGCGCCGAGCGCGGGGCCGCCGAGCGCCGAGCCGAGCGTGGCGGTGAACGCACCGAAGAGCAGCATCCCCTCGAGCGCGAGGCTTACGACACCGGCCCGTTCGGCGAGCGTGCCGCCGAGCGCGGCGAGCGCGTAGGGGACGGTCACGCGCAGCGCCTGCGCGACGAAGCCGACCGAGAGGATGGTCTCGATGAGGGTCATGTGTCGTCCCAGCCCGGCGTCATGCGCCGTCCCCCGCGGATGCGCGCACGCGTCGCGTCTCGGCGGCCGCGACGGCGAGCACAATGACGATCACCGCGAGCATGACGTCGACGATCTCGCGCGGCACGCGGGCGCCGGCGGCGAGTCCGCCCTCGGCGAGCAGAGCGAAGAGCAGCGCGGCCGGCAGCACCGCGAGTGGATTGCCGCGTGCGAGCAGCGCGACTGCGATGCCGGTGAAGCCAGCGTCGGCCCCGAGCCCCTTCTCGAAGTAGTGCTTGTAGCCGAGCACGGTGCCCGAGCCGGCCAGCCCAGCGAGCGCGCCGGCGGCAGCCATTGCGATCACCGTCATGCGGCCGACGTTCACGCCACCGGCACGCGCAGCGTCGGGATTTTGCCCGACGGCGCGGAGCTCGAAGCCGAAGCGTGAGCGCGTGAGCAGCCAGGTGACGCCGAGCGCGCAAGCCAGGGCGAGCACGGCCGCCCACGACACCGCGCTACCGCCGAGGCCGAGCGCCGGGATCGTGGCGCCGGGCACGACGGCGCGGGTGTGGATGGTCTCGGGCGCAAAGAGCCAGGTGCGGGCCACGAAGAGCACGGCGCCGCTCACGACGAAGTTCAGCATGATCGTCGTGATCACCTCGTGCGCGCCGAAGCGCGCGCGCAGCACGCCGGGGATTGCGCCGACCGCACCGCCCGCCGCTGCGGCAGCGAGGAGCACGGCAGGGAGCGCGAGCACGGCCGGGGTACCCGCGGGGAGCGCGGCACCGAGGGCGGCACAAGCGAACGACCCGGCGACGAGCTGCCCCTCGGCGCCGACGTTGAAGAGGCCGGCGCGGTGGGCGAGCGCGACCGAGAGCCCGGTGAAGACCAGCGTGGTCGCACGGAAGAGCGCCTGCCCTGCGCCGTACGGTTCGCCGAGCGTGTGCGCGACGACGAGCGCGAACACGCGCGCCGGGGATTCGTCGAAGGCGATCACCAGCAGGCTGGCTGCGAGCAGCGCGACGAGCAGCGCCACGAGCGTCACGTAGAGCGCGGTCCACGCGCCGCCGTGCGAGCTGCTGGCGCTTGCGCCCGAGTCGCCGCGATCCCAGCTCACGCCGACGGCTCCTGGGACTCGCGCGCAGCGGTCATGAGCGCGCCGAGCGCCTCCTCCGTCGCGGCGTCGCGTGCGAGCGTCGCCACGATCCGTCCGCGCACCAGCACGGCGATCCGATCCGAGAGCGCACGCAGCTCGCCAAGGTCCGACGAGATCAGCAGCACGCCGACCCCGGCCGCACGCGCCTCGACCAGCGCACGACGGATGGTGTCGGCAGCGGCGAGGTCGACCCCGCGCGTCGGGTGCGCGCAGAGCAGTACCGTGAGTCCCGGTCGCGACAGCTCGCGCGCGACCACGAGCTTCTGCTGGTTCCCGCCGGAGAGTGCCCGCACCGGCAGGTCGGGCTCCCCGGGCCGCACGTCGAACCGCGCGAGCAGCTCGCGGGCGTGCGTGAGAACGCGTGCACGATCCATGGTGACGCGCCCCGACAGCTCGCGCTGCCGCCCGAGCGTGAGGTTCTCCGCGAGCGTGAAGTCGGCCACGAGGCCGTGCCGGTGCCGATCGGCCGGGATGTGGCCGAGCGCGCCCGGTGCGCGCACGATCTCGCCCGCGCACGCGGAAAGCCGCGCAAGCGCGAGCACGAGCTCGGCTTGGCCGTTCCCCTCGACGCCGGCGAGGCCGAGTATCTCGCCGGCACGAAGCTCGAGATCGACGCCGAGGAGCGACGATCCGGAAATCAGCCCGCGCGCCGTGAGCACCGGTGCCCCCCGGTCACGCACAGGCGGCGGCATGAGCGGGGGCGGCGGCTCGCGCCCGATGATCGCGCGCGCGATCATCTCGGGCGCCGGCACGCTCCCCTGCGCGTACGACACCACGCGCTCGCCGTGGCGGAGCACCGTCACCGCGTCGGCCACAGCGGCCACTTCGTCGAGCTTGTGCGTGACCAGCACCACCGTCTTGCCGCGCTCCGCGAGCCCACGCAACGCGCGGAGAAACGCGCCCACCTCCGACGGGCCCAGCACCGCCGTCGGCTCGTCGAAGAGCAGCACCTCCGCGCCGCGGAAGAGCACCTTCGCGATCTCCACGCGCTGCCGCTCCCCGACGGAGAGCGTCTCGACGAGCGCCCGCGGATCGAGCGCGAGTCCGTGCGCGGCGGCCAACGTTGCCAGCTCCGCCTCGGCGCGCGAAAAATCGACGAGCGGCCCACGCCGCGGCTCGCGCCCGAGGATGACGTTCTCCACGACCGTGAGCGTCGGCACGAGCATGAAGTGCTGGTGGACCATGCCGAGCCCGAGCGCGATCGCCCGCGCCGGCGTGTGCCCGACGAGCGCGGCCTCGCGCCCGTGCACGACGAGCCGCCCGGCCGCCGCGCGCACCTCGCCGTACGCCACGCCGAGCAGCGTGCTCTTCCCCGCGCCGTTCTCGCCGACGACAGCGTGCACCGTCCCCGGCTCCACCCGCAGCGAGACGCCGCGGTTCGCAAAGCGCGCGCCGTAACGGACGTCGATGCCGCAGAGTTCGAGCGCGGCCGCTGGTGCCGACGCCACGGCCACGCCGACAGCGCCCGTCGCCGTCATTCCGACGGCACCACCAGCTCGCCCGACGCGATCCGCTGCCTGAGCGCTTCGACCTCGGCGCGCACCGACTCCCCGACGCGCGCGCGATTCCGCTCGTCGTACACCCAGCCGACCCCGTCCTCGGCGAGTCCGAGCTCGCGCACGCCGCCCGCGAAATCGCCCCGCGCCACCGCCCGCACCGTCTCGAGCACCGCCACGTCGACGCGCTTCACCATGCTGGTGAGCACGCAGCAGGGCGCCTCATCGAACTGGTCCGCATCGACGCCGATCACCAGCCGCCCGGTCTCGCGCGCCGCTGCGAACACGCCCGCGCCGGTCTTCCCCGACGCGTGGAAAATCACGTCGACGCCGCGCGCGATCTGCGCGAGCGCGAGCTCTTTGCCCATCGTGGGATCGGCGAACGCCTTCGGCTCGGTGCCCGCGTACGCGCCGAGCACCTCGCACGCGGGGCAGACCTGAGCCACGCCCGCCGCGAAGCCCGCCTCAAACTTGCGGATGAGCGGAATCTGCATCCCGCCGACGAAGCCGATCTTGCGCGTCTTTGTGACCAGCCCCGCCGCCGCGCCGACGAGAAACGCGCCCTCGTGCTCACGGAAGCGAAGCCCGAGCAGATTGGCCGGTGGTGCCGACTGCCCCGGCGTGACCGCGTAGTCGATGGTCGCAAAGTGCGTCTTCGGAAAGCGCGCCGCGACCGCGCGCATGTCGTCAGTGAAGATGAAGCCGACGCCGAACACGAGGTCGTAGCCCTCGGCCGCGAGCAGGCGAAGCGCGCTCTCACGGTCCGCCCCGTCGCCCGGCTCGATGTAGCGAAACTCGATGCCGAGCTCGGCCTCTGCGCGCAGCAGCCCGGCGTGCGCGAGGTCGTTGAACGACTTGTCACCGAGTCCGCCGACGTCGAACACGAGCCCCACCCGTACCGCACGCGGCCGCACGCCCGCCCCCACCGACGGCCCCGCGCTCACCGGCGCGTCGACCACGCGCGGCGCCGTCGTGCCGCGCGTACCGCCCGATCGCACGCCCACGCCTGCGCCCACGCAAAACTGCCCCCACATGATCAGCGCGGCGTTCGCCAGCACGAGGAGCGCGAGTACGGCGAGCCTTCGCTTGCCCACGGCCAAGCTATATCACGCAGGCTCCATGCTACTGTGCGCGCGTCGCATCAGGAGTGCCGTTTCCCCGACGAGAAAGGCCGCGCCGTGCAGAGAAAGCGTCTCCCCAGGATCGCCGCGGCACTCGCCGCGCTTTTGCTCACCGCCGCCTGCGGTGGCGACAAGCAGCCGACCGTTGCTGCGCCCAAGGGCGACCGCGTCTTCATCACCTTCGGCGGACTGCCGCCCGAGGAGCTCAAGGGAAAAGGCGCTGACTTCGTCGCGGCCTACAAGGCCAAATTCGGCAGCACGCCCGAGGGCTACGCGATCTACGGCTACGTCGCCGCGCAGGTCGCGATCGACGCGCTGCGCCGCACCGGCCGCGCCGATCGCGAAGCGCTACGCGTGGCGGTCTCCGAGACCGAGCAGATCGACGGCCCGCTCGGCAGCTGGCGCTTCACGACCGACGGCGACACCACGCTCACCACGATGAGCGGCAACACCGTGCGCGACGGCAAGTTCGCCTTCGTGACCGTGCTCGGCGGGGGCGCTGCCGCCGGTTCGGGCGCGCGCGCGAAGACCGACCTCGCCACCATCGGTGACCCTGCTGCGCCCAAGACCGGCCCGGTGAAGTTCGTCTCCAGCCTGCCGCTCACCGGCAGCGCCAGCGCGCAGAGCGGCACCATCGTGAACGGCATTCGCCTCGCGCTCGAGGAGACCGGCGGCAAGATCGGCGACTTCTCCGTCGCGTACGAGAGCTGGGACGACGCCTCCGCGAAGAAGGGCGACTGGGATCCCGAGGTCGAGGCGCAAAACGCCGACCGCGCTGCGAAGGACCCGAGCATCCACTTCTACCTGGGCACCTACAACAGCGGCGCCGCAAAGATCGCGATGCCGATCCTGAACCAGGCGAACCTCGTGATGATCTCGCCGGCGAACACGTACACCGGCCTCACCAAGCCCGGCCTCGGCGAGCCGAACGAGCCCGCCGTCTACCGCCCGACCGGGAAGGTGAACTACCACCGCGTCGTCCCCGCCGACGACATCCAAGGCAAGGTCGGCGCCGAGTGGATGAAGGCGATGGGCGCGAAGCGGGTCTACGTGCTCGATGACCGCGGCCTCTACGGCAAGGGCATCGCCGACGTCTTCGTCGCGACCGCCGAGGAACTCGGACTCACGGTCGTCGGCCGCGAGGGGACCGATCCGAAGGCGCAGGAGTACCGAAGCCTGATGACCAAGATCAAGACCGCCAACCCCGACTTCGTCTACTTCGGCGGCACGACGCAGACCAACGCGGGGCAGATCTCCAAGGACATGGTCGCCGTCGGCCTCGACGCCAAGCTGATGCTCCCCGACGGCTGCTTCGAGCAGGCGTTCATCTCCGCTGCCGGCCTCTAGCCGCGCCCACGAGGACCGCCGCGCCCGTGCTCACGCTCGCGCAGCAGCTCTGGATCGGACTCACCAACGGCATGGTGTTCGCGCTGATCGCGCTGGGCTACACCATGGTCTACGGCATCCTCGAGCTGATCAATTTCGCGCATGGCGATCTCTTCATGCTCGCGTCGTTCCTCGCGCTCACCCTCGTCGGCCTGCTCGGACTGGCGACCGCGAGCGGTCCGGTCGTGGTCGTCGGGCTGCTCGGTGTCGTACTCGCCTGCGCAATCTTCGCCGCGCTGATCAACCGCACGGTCGACCGCGTCGTCTACCGTCCGCTGCGCAACGCGCCCAAGCTCGCGCCGCTGGTCTCGGCGATCGGCGTCTCGTTCGTATTTCAGAACCTCGGCCTCTTCTGGGGCGGCCTGCCGCTCGACGTGATGGGCGGCGGCCTCGCAGCAGCGGCCCCCAAGTCCTTCCCCGATCTCATCCCGAGCACGAACCTCCTCGGTGACGGCGCGGCCTTCCGCATCACGGCCAAGGACCTCGTCGTGATCGGCAGCTCGCTCTGCGTGATGGTCGCGCTCTGGCTGTTCGTCACGCGCAGCCGCCTCGGCAAGGCGATGCGTGCCACCGCGCAGAACCCGCTCGCCGCGCGCCTCATGGGCATCGACGTCGACCGCGTGATCAGCGCGACCTTCCTCATCGGCGGCGCGCTCGCCGGGTTCGCGGCGGTGATCTACGGGCTCTACGTCAACACGATCAAATTTCAGGACGGCTATCAGAACGGGCTCTACGCCTTCACCGCGGCGGTGCTCGGCGGCATCGGCAACATTCCCGGTGCGGTCGTCGGCGGCCTCGTGATCGGCATCGTGCGCGCGCTCTCGGATCAGTACATCGGCGCGCAGTGGCAGCAGGCGGTCGTGTTCGGGATGCTGATCGCACTGCTCGTCTTCAGGCCACAGGGCCTGCTCGGCGCCAACGTGCGGGAGAAGGTCTAGCCGCGTGTCGCCCGCCCTCCGCCGACACGCGCCGCTCGTGCTGGTCGCACTGCTCGTGCTCTACCCGCTCCTGCCGTTCCTCGACTGGGCCGTGACCGCGATCTTCGGCGTGCGGCTGCAGCTCGACCGCCAGATCATCAATGTGATGATCTTCGCGATCCTCGCGCTCGCGCTTAATCTACAGGTCGGCTACGCGGGCTTGCTGCAGCTCGGGATCGCCGCCTTCTTCGCGATCGGCGCGTACACGACCGGCATCCTCACCGTCGACAAATATCCCTTCCAGCTCGGCTTCGCCGGTGCCCTGCTCTGTGCCCCCGTCGTCGCTGGACTGTTCGGGCTGCTGCTCGGCGCGCCGACGATCCGCCTGCGCGGCGACTACCTCGCGATCGTCACGCTCGGTTTCGGCGAGATGACGCGCGTCGTGATCCTCAACCTCGAGAACATCACCGACGGTCCGCGCGGGCTGAACCCGATCCCTGAGCCGGTACTCCCCGACTGGCTCAGGGACGGCCTTGACCGCTTTCTCCCCGCCGACCGAATCGATCTCGCCGCGATCCACTGGATCGTTCTTGCCGCCCTCGTCGGACTCCTCATCCTGATGAAGAACCTCGAGCGCTCTCGCGCCGGCCGCGCGCTGGTCGCGCTGCGCGAGGACGAGCTCGTCTCCGGTTGCATGGGCATCGACCCCGCGCGCACCAAGCTCACCGCCTTCGCCGGCGGTGCCGCAATCGCCGGGCTCGCCGGCGCGCTCTACGCCACCAACCTGCGCACCACCGCAGAGCCGAACACCTACGACTTCAGCTACTCGATCATGGTGCTCTGCTGCCTGATCATCGGCGGCCTTGGGAGTCTGCGCGGTGTGGTGCTCGGCGCGCTCGTGCTGCTCTCGTTCGACAACCTGGTCTCGCCGCTGCTCACGCGTGCGCTGCAGGAGCAGCTCGGCCACGACTCGACGAGTGTGTTCGCCAACTTCGCCAACTGGCGCTGGCTGATCTTCGGCGGCGCGCTGATCCTGATGATGCGCTTCCGTCCCGGCGGGCTCTGGCCGGCACGCAAGCGCGAGGTCGACCCTGCCACCAAGGCGGACGCATGACCCCGCCGCTCCTCGAGATCGACAACCTCACGCTCCGATTTCGCGGCCTCACCGCGGTGAACGCCGTAAGCCTCTCGGTGCTGCCGGGAGAAATCTTCGCGGTCATCGGCCCGAACGGCGCGGGCAAGACCTCGCTCTTCAACACCATCACCGGCATCTACGAACCGACCGAGGGCAGCATACGCTTCGAGGGAAAAGATCTTCGACGCGCGCTCACGCGACGTCACGCCGTCGGGTTCGGGCTGACCGGACTGCTGGTCGGGCTGCTGATCGCGGTCTTCGTCGCCGACGTCGACAAGCTCTGGTCTGCGGTCGTCAAGCAGACCTACCGCGATCCCTCTGCCGGTTGGCAACCGAGCCGCGCATGGGCCGCGCTTGGCGACTATCTAGCTGCGCGCCCGCGCGTCGAGCAGCGGATCGGTCGCTACTACCTCACGCTGCACGACGGCAAGACCCCGTTCGGCTCGTCGAAGACACTCGCGGAGGCGGAGTCACGACTCGCCGACCTGCCGCGGCTCGCACAGCTCGCTGGGCTGGAAGGCGCACTCGCACCGCGCAGCTCGGGCGGCTTCGCGATCATCGACCCCGTCAGTGGCCGGCGGCTCGATGAGTCGCCGTACCGCGACGTACTCGAGGCGCGCCTCGCTGCAGCGCAGGGCGAACCGGCCGCCGCCGCGCGCACCCGTTGGCGTCGCGGGCTCGCGCTCCTCGCCGGCGTCATCCTCGGCACCGCCGGCGCAGCTGCTGTATTCCGACAGACGCGCCGCACGCCGACGTCGGTGGCGCACGCCGGCCTCGCGCGCACGTTTCAGAACATCCGCCTGTTCCGCGAGATGACCGCGCTCGAGAACCTCCTCGTCGGCATGGACCGCAAGCTCGGCCAGCGCGGACGAGCGGCGCGACGCGCGGGCGCCCGCCCCGCCCTCCTGCTCGCCGGCGCACTCGCCTCGCTGGTGTTGCTCGCGCGCGCAGGCGCGGCGGGACCGGCGGTCATCGGCACGCTCGCGCTCGTCGTGCTGCTCGGCACGGTCGTGTGGCTCGCGCGCATCGCAACGCTCGGGGCCGCTTCCACCGCCGCGCTCGTGCTCGAGGCGCAGGCTGCCACCGAGGCCCGCGACCTGCTCGCCACCGTCGGACTCGCCGGGCGCGAACAGATGCTCGCCAAGAACCTTCCGTACGGCGATCAGCGCCGACTCGAGATCGCGCGGGCGCTCGCGACTGAGCCGCGCCTGCTCCTGCTCGACGAGCCGGCCGCGGGGATGAACCCGTCGGAGACGGTCGGCCTGATGCAGCTCATCCGCGACATCCGCACCCGCGGCGTCACCGTGCTGCTCATCGAACACCACATGCGCGTGGTCATGGGCACGAGCGATCGCATCGCCGTGCTCGAGTACGGCACCAAGATCGCCGAGGGGACGCCCGAAGAGATCCGCGCCAACCCGCGCGTGATCGAGGCCTACCTCGGAAAAGAGGAGCTCGGCTGATGCTGCGCGTGGAGCAGGCGCGCGCCGGCTACGGCGCAGTCGAGGTGCTGCGGGGCATCTCGCTCACCGTCGACGAGGGGGAGATCGTCACGCTGATCGGCGCGAACGGCGCGGGCAAGACCACGACGCTCCACACGCTCTCCGGGTTGGTCCAGCTCACCGGCGGGCGGATCACGTTTCTCGGCGAGAACATCGCCGGCGTGCCCGCGCACGAGCTGGTGCGCCGCGGCCTCGTGCACGCACCCGAGGGGCGGAAGATCTTCTCGCGCCTCACCGTGCTCGAGAACCTGGAGATGGGCGCGTACACGCGGCGCGATCCCGATGGCATCGCCCGCGATCTCGCCCGCGTGTTCGAGCTCTTTCCGATCCTCGCCGAGCGGCGGCGGCAAGCGGGCGGCACGCTCTCCGGCGGTGAGCAGCAGATGCTGGCGGTCGGACGCGCGATGATGGCGCGACCGCGCCTGCTCCTGCTCGACGAGCCTTCGCTCGGCCTCGCGCCGCTCATCGTGGCGCGGATCTTCGAGGTGATCCGCGAGCTCAGCAAAAGCGGCGTGACCATCCTGCTCGTCGAGCAGAACGCACGGATGGCGCTCCGCTTGGCGCACCGCGGCTATGTGATGGAGACCGGCGCGATCCTGCTGGCCGACGCTGCGTCCGCGCTGCTCGAGAACGAGACCGTGCGCGCCGCTTATCTCGGCGAGTAAGCCGACGCCCGAGCAGCGAGGCTGCTACTCGACGGCTTCGGCGACTACTCGATAATGGGACCGCTCTTGCAGACGCCGATCTCCATGATGAGGTAGAGCAGCACCTTCTCCTGCGGCACCAGCCCGACGTGGGCGTTATCGGCGGTGTGGTAGCTCGAGTAGAGGACGCGCCCGCAGCCCTGCGGCTCGAACGTGACGGTGAGCGGATGGATCGGCCCCTCGCCCGGCGTCCAGTCGCCCTTCACCCACGCCTTCGCCGTCTCGGAAACCGGCAGCCCCTCGTCATCCACGCCGATCTGGATCGTTGGTGTCGCCTCGATGTGGTTCCACGCACCCTCGACGATGAAGTCGTTCGAGTTGGCCACGCCATCGCGGTACGAGCCGAAGCCGTCCACGAGCGGCCCGCGCTGGCCGTTCAGCCACGCGTTGAGGTCGGCGTCCTCGGCACGCGCGTCCTCCGACTCGTAGCCGGGGAAGCCGTTGCCGTCGCTGAACGACGCCGGGGTCGCGCCGGCCGGCGTGTCGTGGTCCGACGAGAACTGGATGAACTCGGGGAAGACCACGTCCTCCCACTCCGACGACCAGTCGGTCACGTAGAACTTGCCGCCGAGACGCACGTACTCGCGGATGTTGTCGCGCACCGACTGGTTGCCGAACAGCGCCGAGTCGTCGCCGTTCGAGCAGGGGATGAAGATGATGTGGTACTGGCGCATCCGCGCGAGGTCGCCGACCAGCGACTCGAGCTCGCCGATCGAGTTCGCCGGGTGGTCCCCCGAACCCCACTGGTAGAGATCAAAGTTTCCCGCCGCGCTCGAGCCGACGAACACGCCCGACCCGTCGACGCTGCCGATGCGCATCTTGCCGACGATGTCCTCCATCTTGTCCCAGAGCCCGTGCGCGAGCGCGATGCGCGGCACCCAGAGTCCGCTCGCCGGATCGTGCCGGCTCGGCAGCGTCGTCGCATTGGGCGGAAGCGTAATCCGCTCGCCGGGACCGAGGAGCGCCTGCTGGTCGATGCGGAACTGCCCCTTCTGGATCACCAGCCAGTAGGTGCCGGGCAGGATCGGCGTCAGCGTGAACGAGCCATCGTGGCCGGTGAGCACGTGCGCGCCGGGCGGATCGACACATTGATCGCAGTAGACCTCCTGCGGGATTGCCGGCGGTGGCGTGAGTGAGATCGAGACCAGCGCGCCAAACACCGGGACCTCGTAGCCCGCGGCCACCTGTCCGGGACCGTGCCCCGGCGCGTAGACCTTGCCGGAAATCGCCGCGTAGGACGCCGGGTCGGCGTCGGGGCTGTTCGGCGGGCGACCACCGTCGATGGCACCCGGCCCGCCACCGCCATCGCGTGTACCGCTGTCGAGCGCGCCGGGCCCACAGGCCGCAGCGACAAGGAGCGAGCAGAGCGGAAGCAGCGAGCGGAGCGAGAAACGGCGCAACGTGAGCAGCATCATTGGGGCCTCCAGCGAGTGCCGTGACCCTACTCGCGGCGGCGTGGCGGAGCAACCGGTGCTGCGTGACAAGCGCTGACCAACTGCGTCACCGGAGCGCGAGCCACGCGAGCACTGCCGCGCCGGCAAGAGCCGCAACAAACGCGACGATCTTTCCCGCCGACCAGGGCGCCTCACCGCCGACAACGCCAGACTGCCCATTCACCAACACCCGGTAGACCTTGCCCGCCGACCCGTAGCGATAGGCCATCACCCACATCGGCAACAGCACATGCTTGAAGCTGGTGTCGGAGAAGGCGTGCCGCACACGAAGGTTGCGTTGCGTGTCACCCGGAACGTCGCGCGCACAGCGGTCCTTCTGCGTCGCGGTGATCTTCGTTTCAGCGGACTTCCATGCCGGCTCGAGGTCGATGCCGTACGCCTCCGCCGCGAAGCCCTGCAAGTACTCCGGCGAATACGGCACCAGCGCCCCCGTGGCGAACTCGCGCGCAGCGCCGCCGAGCCCCTCGGGCAAGCCGCGCGAAGCACAGACGAGAAAATCGTCCCACGAGTCGTGACGCCGGCCGCTCGAGGGAACCCAGCGGGTGTGTTGCACCTGGCGCGTGCGGGACACGCTCTTCCCGTTCTCCTGCGCGCTGTAGCTCTCGGTCACGTAGTAGTAATGGCCAGCGTCTGCTGTCCAGCGCGAGTCGACCTCACAGTCGAACGTCCAGTACGGCAGGTAGACCCCGCGCAGCTCCGCGACCACCGAGCGCGCCGACAAATCCGACGGCCGAAACCAGAGTCGGCGCTGCCAAGTCGAGAACGCGGTGCCGGCAGCAGCACGCGCCACCGCGAACGGCACCAGCGACTCGGGTAGATGCCGGTCGCTCTGCGCGTCCGTCGCGAGCACCGAAGGCGAGTCGCAAAAGTCGCAGCGAGTCGCCGTCGCAGCACCGGCAAAGATCACCTCGGCGCCGCACCCACTGCAGCGCACCTGCCGCGCTTTCGGCGCAAGCGCACCGCGCGGCTTGGCGCTGCGCAGCATCGCCGCGAGGTCGTGCTCGACGATGCTCTCGCTGCCGGCACCGTCCTCCCCGACCGCGCGGAGCCCGGTGCATGCGACGCACTTGAGCGCACCAGCGCCAGGATCCCACTCGAGGTTCGCGCCACAGGTCGTGCAGGTCTCGCGGCTGGCACCATCGGTGGTCATTGGGTCCTGAGGGTACATGAGGTCCGCGGTCCGGCGCGCAGACCTCCCTGCGAAGAGGCCCGCACTCCGCACCCTCCCTCCGGCGCGCATGGTGCCCACGCCCCCCCCGGTGCACGCCGAGTTCCCGGCCCCAACGTGGGACGAGACGCCGTAACCGCCACGCCAAGCACGCGCCCGACTCTAGTGGCCGCCCGTCAGAAACCCACTCGCCTCGCCGCATCCAGCCGCCGCACCCGCTCCACAGCGTCGGCTCGATCCAGTCCGATCACCTTCACCTCATCGTCGAGGCCACCTCGGCGCGCGCGCGCTCGCGCGGCATGCAGGGCCTCGCCTCGCGCCTCGCACGCAGGCTGAATCGCGAGACCGGCGGTCACGGCCAAGTCTTCCGTTTCCGCTACCACGCGCGTCCCCTTGCCTCACCGCGCGAGGTAAAGAACGCAATCACGTACGTCCTCACCAACTTCCGTAAGCACCTACCCCTCGACGCCGACGGCGACCTTGTCCTCGACGCGCGCCGCGGCGACCCGCTCGGCTATTGCTCCTCAGCTCGCTGGTTCGACGGCTGGACGCGCCCACCGCCGCCGCAGGAACGCGTGAGCCCCGTCGCGCGTCCTCGCACCTGGCTCGCACGCACCGGATGGCTAATGCACGGGCAGCTCTCCGTCGCAGCTCGACCGGCAGGCTGAACTCACGCTCCCGCGCTCCCCTCGCCGTCCATTGCATACGCGCGCGGCGCTCCTCGGTCCGCCGCGTGCGTGTCCGCCGACGC
>SHYZ01000227.1 GCA_009692535.1 Myxococcales bacterium | reverse complement strand
CCACCGCCGCCGCCGTCGCCACCTTCAGCACCGGCAGCAGCGCCCTCGCCCTTGCCGCCGAGGAACATGAAATCGTTGGCGACGATCTCTGTGGAGTACCGCTTCTGCCCCTCTTTGTCGTCCCAGCTGCGGGTCTGCAGGCGACCCTCGATGTACACGCGCGAGCCCTTGGAGAGGTACTGCTTGCAGATCTCGGCCGGCTTGCCCCAGAGCACCACGCGGTGCCACTCGGTGCGCTCCTGCTTTTGCCCCTGCTTGTCGGTCCACGACTCGTTTGTGGCCATGCGCAGGTCGCAGACCGCCTGACCGCCTGAGGTGTACTTGAGCTCGGGATCGGCCCCGAGGTTGCCGATGAGGATGACCTTGTTGACGCCGCCTGCTGCCATGGGACTTTCTCCTTCTTTCTCGTCGCTCGCTCGTGCATCGCAAGCAGTCCGCTTCGCGATTTCTGGACGCTAGCACGCCCCTGTGACAGCATCCGCCGCCGATGTACCGCGGGCTCACGGTGGCGGTGGTCATCCCCGCATTCAACGAAGAACGCGCGATCCGCGCTGCGATTCGCGCCGTGCCTGCGTGGGTCGACCGCATCGTGGTCGTCGATGACGCCTCGCGAGATCGCACATTTTCGCTCGCGTCGCGCGCAAGTCGCGGACGTGTCGAGCTCGTGCGCCACGTCGCCAACCGGGGCGTCGGCGGGGCGATCGTCACCGGCTATCGGCGGGTGCTCGCGCTCGGGCTCGACGTCGCGGTGGTGATGGCGGGCGACGGGCAGATGGACCCGGCCGACCTGCCCGCGCTGCTCGAGCCGATCACTGCCGGTCGCGCCGACTATGTGAAGGGGAACCGCTTTCTCCACGCGGACACGCTGCGTGTCATGCCCGCCACGCGCATCGCCGGCAACGTGGCGCTCTCGCTCGCGACGCGCGCGGTGTCCGGCTACTGGAACGTGTTCGACTCGCAGTGCGGCTACACCGCGATCACGCGCGGCACGCTCGCGCGACTCGCGCTCGGGGACGTGTTTCCGCGCTACGGCTATCCCAATGACCTGCTCGCGCGGCTGCACGTCGTGGGCGCGCGCGTGGAGGACGTGCCGGTGCGCGCGATCTACGGCGCGGCGTGGCGGAGCGGCATTCGCCTGCGGACCGTGTTCTATCCGGTGACCTGGGTGCTGCTGCGTGCGTGGGGCGTTCGGCTGCGGGCCGAATGGGCTGGTGCGGCCGGCGCGGCCGGCGCGGCCGGCGCGCGCGGCGAGCCGGGGCCGCGGGCGGAGGACTCGGAGTGCGCGTCGGGGTCGTGACCACGAGCTACCCGCGCGAACCCGGCGATCCGGCGGGCGTGTGGGTGGCGGGATTGGCGCAGTGGTTGGCGCGGCAGGGGCACGAGGTGGAGGTGGTCGCGGCCGGGCCGGGGGCGACGGAGGATGGCAGCGTGCGCATCACGCGCGTCGAGGCGGGGGCGCGCGCGCTGTTCCATGGCGAGGGTGCGCCGGAGCGATTGGAGCGCGATTGGACGGCGCGGGCTGCAGCACCGCTATTCAGCATCGCGTTGGCGGCACGCGTCGCGTGGGCGGCGCGGCGCTGGGACGGCGTGATCTCACATTGGCTACTGCCGTGCGGAGTGATTGCGGCCGGGGCGACGGCGCTGGCGCGGCCGGGGCTACGTCGGCCGCATGTGGCGATTGCCCATTCGGGGGACGTGCACTTGGCGGCACGGCCGGGGCTACGTCGGCCGCATGTGGCGATTGCCCATTCGGGGGACGTGCACCTAGCGGCACGGCCGGGAGTCGCGGACGCCGTGGCGGCGGCGCTGGTGTTGAGCGGGGCGCGGGTTGCATTCGCGGGGGAGCACTTGCGAGCGCGGCTTTGCGGTGCGGTGCGGAATGCGCGGCTGCGTGAGCGGCTGGCGGAGGGGAGCTTCGTGACGCCGATGGGCATTGGGGAGGAGTGGTTCGCGGCGGGGGCGGAGCGGGGGGCGGCGGAGCAGCGGGCAGGGGGGCCGGTGGTGCTGTTCATGGGGCGACTCGTGCCGGTGAAAGGGGTCGATGTGCTGATCGATGCCGTCGCGCTCCTGCAGCACCGGACCTCGTCCACGAGCTCCGCGCCGTCCGGCGCCCCGCCCCGACTCGTCGTCGCCGGCGCAGGTCCCGAGCGGGCGCGGCTCGCGGCGCGCGCGGCGGCAGCGGGGATCGACGCCCACTTCGTCGGCGAGGTGCGCGGTGCGGCCCGGACCGCGCTCTTCGCCCACGCCGATCTGCTCGCGCTCCCCTCGGTCGTTCTCGACGGTGGTCGCACCGAGGGCACGCCCGTCGTCGCGCTCGAGGCCCTCGCCGCCGGCCTGCCGCTCGTTGCCTCCGACGTGGGCGGCGTGCGCGCAGCGTGTGGCGCCGACGCCTCGCTCATCCCACCGCGCGACCCGGCCGCGCTGGCGGCGGCAATAGCTGACGCCCTCGCGCACCCGGCTGAGGCCCGCGCTCGCGCAGCACGGGGGCGTCTGCGGGCGCGCGCCTGGTCGTGGGACACCGTCGGCCCGCGGTTCGCGGCTGCGCTCGTCACCCCCTGAAGCAACGTCACCCCCTGAAGCAACGTCACCCTCTGAAGCAACGTCACCCCCCTGAGCTACTCTCCCCCGCGTGCTCCCCCGCTGCGACGTCGAGCTCGAGATCTCCGCCGTGCTCCCATTCGCTGACGACGAAGACTGTCTCGTCGGTGTCGCGCGTCGGGTCGCGGCCCACCTGCGCGGTCTCGGCCACCGGTTCGAGCTCCTCGCCGCCGACGAGGGCACCGTCGATAACAGCCTCGCGCTGCTCTCCCTCGTGCGCCACGAAGTCCCCGAGCTCCAGCTCGTCGTCGCCGCGCCCGGTCGCGGATTCGCCGTTGGCTCGCTGGTCGCGCGCGGGCGGACGCTCTGGCTCCTCGATCCCGCCTGCGCCCCCGCACCCGGCGTCCTCGCGCTCGGCGCATTCCAGGGCGCCCATGCGCGCATCGTCGCCGGCACCGCCGACCTCAGCGTCGTCGCGGGACGTTACCTCGTCGCCCGCCGCACTCGCGTCTGGCGCGCCATCGAGCGTACGACCGGTCGAGGCGACGCATTCGAGCGACGCCTCACGGATCGCGCGGAACGGGCCGGACTGCGGGTGGAGCGGGGGACTGGCGGCGCACCTCATGCCCGTCGTCCCGGGTCGTGGTTGCTACGTCGCCCGATCGCCGAGACCTGAGCCGGCCCTGCGTGGCCCCCTCCGGTTGGCGCTACCGGACAATGCCGTTCAGTCCGTGGCGCCGAGCTGACGAAACGGTCTGAGCTCCTCGGTGTCGGTCAGTCGATAGGAGCTTCCGAGCGTGCCGTCGGCAAAGCGGTTCAGGCTCCGAAACCTCGCGTCGTCGAAGTCCCAATAGGATGACCTCCAGCCCCGGCAGGTCGTAGACCGGGTTGCCCTTATAGTGCCGCGCCGTGCGAGTCCGTCCGCCGCCTCCACGCCGAAGTGACCGCCGCCAATCACCACCACGCGCCGACCGCGCTGGAACTCGCGCAGGATGGCGCGGAGGTGAACGAGGTTGCGGAAGGGCACGACGTTGGTCGCGCCCGCGAGCCCGAGCAGGTCGGGGGTGAGCGTGGTACGCGAGCCTTGCAATCGCAAAGCTCACCGTAGGCGCGTGCTCGAGCAACACCATGTAGGCGTGCTCGTCGAGGTCGCGCGCTCGACGAGCACGCCGTCGGACCTGCGAGTGCGCCACCTGCGATCACGATGCGATGTTGGCTCCTGTGCGTTGCTCCTGCCGGGAGCGGCTACGCCCGCGCTGTCGGCAGCGGTCAGTCATCGCCGCCGTGCGAGCGGGCGCGCTTCGTGTCGCCGCGCATCTTCTTGTTGCCGAGTCGTCGTGCCTTGGCAGCGCGGGTCGGCTTCGTGGGGCGGCGGCGCTTTGGCACCACGAGCGCGGCGCGAACGAGCTCCGCGAGCTTCTCCCTCGCGTCGGCGAGGTTCTTCGGCTGGTCTCGCGTCAGCTGGCTCACCAGCAGGATGCGCCCGTCGGCGTCGAGCTTGCCGCGGGCAAGTGTCCGCAGACGCGCCTTCTGCGCGCCGGTCAGCACCGCGCACGCGTCGAACTCAAAGCGCAGCTCGACCTTAGAACTGACCTTGTTGACGTTCTGCCCGCCAGGTCCGCCACTCCGCGACGCCGCCCAGGAGAGGTGGCGCGTCGCGATCGTCAGCGAGGGGTTGACGACCAGGGCCTCCACGTCAGGGAGCATTGCGCATAGCCACTTGGCGGCGCAACGCGAAAGTCGTGCGCGGGGTCCACGCTCGCGTGGCGCGCGCCGCCCTCGTCCGCGGTCGCCGTTGCGCTTATCGCTCGCAGAGCGCGAGGAGATCTCGAGGGACGCCCGCGCTGGCAACTCGCTGCGCACCATCGTAGCGAGGCTGCGACGTTCCCCCTCGACGGTGGCGCGGCGTCGCTGACGCCGGCGTGGCGCGGGGAGGACTACTCGAGCTCGTTCTGCTTGAAGAAACCGGCCGAGCCGGTGACGCTGTTGTCGGCGGCGTTGACCGAGCCGACCATCTCGAATGTGGAGTAGACCCCGTCGCAGTCGAGGTCGCCGTTCGCCCGAACCGTGAACTGGGAGTTCTCCTCGGTGCCGCTGCCGATGTACGTGTAGGAATAGTAGTGCGGATCGTCCATCGAGAACCTGAGCGTGTTCCAGATGTTTGTGTTCCAGAGCGATGCGGTGACGCCACACTTTCCGTTGGCCGAACCGCAGCAGGTGCCGAGCGGTGGAGTCGGGCCGACGGTGCCGTTGGGGAACTGCTTCGGAATCGAGACGGTGCTGCCACGAGAGTTCGACTCGTTGGAAAAGTAAAAGTAGGTGCGCGCGGCGTCATAGAGCTTCTTGATCTGCTGCACGGCCTCGGTGGTTTTGGCCTTCGCCTGGAACTTCGCCATGGCACGGCCCCCAGCGCTCGCCAGTAATAACTCTGCGGCGAATTCTTTGATGGCCGCGGCCTCGTTGCCATAGTGCACGTACTTGAGTTCGGCCTTGAGTTCGGCCTCGGCCTTGAGTTCGGCCTCGGCCTTGAGTTCGGCCTCGGCCTTGAGTTCGGCCTCGGCCTTGAGTTCGGCCTCGGCCTTGAGTTCGGCCCTCAGCTTCGTCTTGAGCTCATCAGTCGACTCACGGGCTGCGTTATTGCCGCATGAGGTGACGAGGGCACCACAAAAGAGGACTGCGAGCAGCATCAAGCCGCTGCGGCCGCGAACCACCACTGTTGATATCTGCATGAGAATGACCCTCCCTGCGCCGCATTGTGCGTCAACCAATGCCTCGATGCTAGCGCGTGTAGACAGCAACGGACCTGTCCGGCGTAAGCGACAAGGCACTTGTCCGGGTGTAACCGTTCAGGCCCAGCGGCGGCGTTCCTCGAGGAAAATCTTGATTCCCTCGAGGTGAGGATCTTACTGAGGAGATCAGCACCGACGACAAAGATCTCCGGTTCGCTGAGCTGGTGGCGCGACTGGCCGAGCGCGATGCGCAGCTCGCGGTGGCGCTCGGCGTGATCAAGCAGTTGACGGCGCGCGTGGAGT
>SHYZ01000226.1 GCA_009692535.1 Myxococcales bacterium | reverse complement strand
TGGTTCCGTTGGTTCCGTTGGTTCCGTTCATCTGCAGTTCCATGACTCTCTCCATTGAATGTGATGCGTGGTGTTGCGTTGCGTGAATGACACCGGCCGGTGCGGACGCGTCACAGAGCACGCGGTGTGCCGCGCCCTAACCACGCGAACCAACGTCGGCCCGTCCGGCCCACCGGTCACCCCGCGTCCGGCCCACCGGACACCGTCCGCCCCCCCGGACGCCGCCGCGCCGCCCCGCTGTCCGCGACACCCACGCCGTTCCATGCCAAGAATCGCCACTCTCCCCCCGCCCCTCCCCAATGTCTTCCCTCCCCCCAGTCCCCCCCCGCCGCCTGCTGCCGCCACTCTTCGGCGTGGTCGTGCGCCCGCTCCGGCAGTTCCTCGCGCTCGAGGCCGCGAGCGGCATTCTCCTGCTGCTCGCCGCCGCGCTCGCCTTCCTCTGGGCCAACGTCGTCTCCGCCGACGTGTACCGCGCCGTCTTCGACTACCCGCTCTCGCTCGGTGCCGGCGAGCACGCCGTGCGGTTCACGTTTCGCGACCTCGTCAACGATGGGCTGATGACGATCTTCTTCTTCGTCGTCGGCATGGAGATCAAGCGCGAGCTCGTCGTCGGCGAGCTCCGCACGTTCGGCCGCGCTGCGCTCCCCGCGGTCGCCGCGCTCGGCGGCATGATCGTCCCCGGCGCCATCTACTACGCGTTCAACCGCGGCGGCCCCGGCGAGGCCGGCTGGGGCATCCCGATGGCGACCGACATCGCGTTCGCCGTCGGCTGCCTCACGCTGCTCCGCCGCCGCGTGCCCGAGGCGCTCATCATCTTCCTCACCGCGCTCGCGATCTTCGACGACATCGGCGGCATCGTCGTGATCGCGATCTTCTACGGCCACGGCCTCGATGTCGGCTGGCTCGCCGCCGCCGCGACCCTCACGCTGGTGCTCGCGCTCATGTGCCGCGCCTATGTCACCAGCGCGCTCGTCTGGCTGCTCGCCGGCGTCGCACTCTGGCTCGCACTCCACCACTCGGGCATCCACGCCGCGATCTCGGGTGTCATGCTCGGCCTCGTGATCCCGGCCCGCCCGCAGCGCGACCCGCGCGACGTCGTCCTCGAGCTCGCCGATTACACCGCCCGCCTCGCCCACCGTCCGCAGGACACCGCCGTCGCCGACGCTGAACTCGACGCCCTCACCGATCGCCTCACCTCACTCGACGCTCCGCTCGACCGCTTCGTGCGCGCGCTCCACCCGTTCGTCGCGTTCGGGATCATGCCGCTCTTCGCGCTCGCCAACTCGGGCGTCGAGCTCTCCGCCCTCGGCCTCGGCGCGCTCACCTCACCGGTCGCGCTCGGCGCCGGCCTCGGACTGCTCATCGGCAAGCAACTCGGCATCTTCACCTTCACCATCGCGGCCGTGAAGCTCGGCCTCGCCCCGATGCCCGGCGGTGCCTCGCTCGCGAAGCTCTACGGCGTCGCCATCGTCGGTGGCATCGGCTTCACTGTCGCGATCTTCGTCGCGTCGCTCTCATTCCCCGGCGCGCCCGCGCTGCTCGATCACGCCAAGCTCGGCATCCTCGCCGGCTCGATCGCCTCGGGCCTCATCGGCGTCGCGCTGCTCAGTCTCACCAAGCCGATCGCGCGCTAGCCAGCACGAGCGCGTCGCGACGAACCCCGCGCGCTGGCCAGCACGAGCGCGTCGCGACGAACCCCGCGCGTTGGCCAGCACGAGCGCGTCGCGACGAACCCCGCGCGCTGGCCAGCACGAGCGCGTCGCGACGAACTCCGCGCGCTAGCCAGCACGAGCGCGTCGCGACGAACTCCGCGCGCTAGCCAGCACGAGCGCGTCGCGACGAACCCCGCGCGCTAGCCAGCACGAGCGCGTCGCGACGAACCCCGCGCGCTGGCTAGAACGAGCTCGGCGCGCAGAACCGCGCGTCGCCGTCGCAGGTGTCGCCGAGGCTGGTCGCGCAGTCGTCGTCGGTGCGGCACTCGCCGGCCGACGCGCAGAACGCCGTCGCCACGCTCGCGTCGCCGAGCGGATCGGGCACCGGCTCGCCGCCGTGCAGCTGCGCGCGCGCGTCGTTGCGGCACTCGTAGCCGCCGCGGCAGTCGCCGTGTCCGCTACACGCGAGCATGCAATAGCGCACCTCGCTCGCACGCGGTGCGCACTTGCCAGTGGAGCAGGTCTCGTCGAGCGTGCAGTCGTCCGGGCCATCGCAATCGCGCATGAGCTGCGACACCGGGAAGAAGCGCACGCAGACCGCCTCCTCCGGGCAGGTGCCAAAGTCGCAGCCGCGGATCGTGCAGTAGCCCTCGTTCGAGCTCGGCGCGGTGTCGCAGATGCGACCGCCCTCGGGCGAGCAGTCGGTCGACAGCCCACAGGCATCGCCGATCAGGTTGCCGCACGCACCGAGCGTGAGCGCGACTGCCACCGCGACGCAGGCGCTCGCGACACAGCCGAGACGGAGGTTCACGCGGACGGATCGCATCGAAGGGGCGCCATCCTAGTCGCCGGTCCGACCCGAGGCAAGGCGACGGTTGCCAGCGACGGTTGCCAGCGACGGTTGCCAGCGACGGTTGCCAGCGACGGTTGCCAGCGACGGTTGCCAGCGACGAGGTTGCCAGCGACGAGGTTGCCAGCGACCTACGCCCGGCGACGACGTTGTCCACGTTGCAGGCGCTGTATGCGACGCCGCCCGGCGACGCCGAGCCAGAAGTCGCCCGCGGCGCCCCGCTGCCGTGCGGTATCCTCGCTCCGTGACCGGGTCGCCCGATCGCCCATCGCCTGCGTCCCCGCGTACGTGGCGGCGTCATGTGCGCGGCGACGTGACCAGCTTCGACCTCGGTCCATCCGGGCTTCACGTCGACCACGGCCTGCTGCTCTTGGGCGTCGGCACGAGTGCATTCACATTCCTCCCGCTCGGCCTCCTCGCGATCGTCGCCGCCCTCACCGCGCGCGCGCGCGATTCTCCACTCGGCCTGCGAATCCTCCTCGGCGTCATCGGCGCGCTTGGCTCGCTCGGCTCGCTCGCGCCGGCAGCGTGGCTGTTCGGGAGCGCGTGGTTTGGGCGCACGCGCATCCAAGTGTCGCCGGCCGGCGTCATCGTGCGGTGCAGAGTCGGCCCATGGCGCCGCGTCCGCACGGTCATCGGGCTCGACACGCTCACTACCGCGCCCACAGTCTGCAACTGGGCGAGTCCCCTCCGCGAGCCGCGACCGTACGGTCCGCGACTCCTGCTCGCGAGCCCGACCTGGCGCATCCCGCTCGGCGCCGGCCTCGCGCCCGACGAGGTGACCGCGCTCGGCGCTGCGCTCGCGGCCGCGCTGCGTGACGCGCGCGCGCTCTCCGTCACCGGCGCCGGCCCGCCCGTCGAGTGGGCCTACCCAATGGTCCCCGGCGCCCGGAGCACCCTCGCGAGCGCGGTCGGCGTGGTCCTCGCACCCCTCCGGCAACCGCTCCCCTTCCTCTTCCTCGACCTCGCCGTCCTTGCCGGCTCATTGGCACTCGCGCCGGTCATCGACGAACTCGATATCGGCCTCGCCCTGACCGTGGCATTCGCGTTCTACCTCGGCGGGCTCCTGCTCCGCCTGCACGATCCGAGCTACCTCGCAGGACTGCGCTGGCACGCACAGCGGTCATGGTCGTTCCCGATCTGGTTCGTCACTGCGGGACTCCTCTGTGGCCTCGGGCCAGGCTTCGCGGCCACCGGTCCGTTCCGCGAAGCGCTCGGGGTCGACTATCCGCTCCTCTTCATCGTGCCGATTGCGCACCTGGCGCTCGCCGCGACGCTCCACGTCACGCTGCTCCGTCGGTCCCGCGAGCGCGCAGCCACACCACCCCGTCGCCGCGTTGGACTCGAGCTGGTCGCGATGCTGCTCCTCGGGCCGCTCGCGCTGCTCGCCGAGGAGCTGGCGTTCGGTTTCTTCGACGGCATGGCGACGCGGCTCGGCCCACTTGCCCTGTCGATGGTCCCGCCCGTCATCGCGCTGCTCTACTGGCCGGTGCGCATGCACGCCTTCATCGACGATCCGGGCGACCGGTCGAACGTCGTCTGGTTCTGGCTGACCGTCGGCGCACTGACCCTCTTCGCCGTCACCGGCATCGGCCGCTGACCGAGCGGCCGCCAGTTTTCGTCGTGTCGGCGGCGGTAGTACAGATCGCTCCGCCCGCCCGCGCGTAACAGGTGGCACACGCCGCACCTTCCCGCCGCGGCACGGAGCCCCCCATGAGCCTTCACACGTTTCCTCGTCGCGTCCTCTTCGCCACCTTCGCCGCCGGTCTCGGCGCACTCGTCGCGGGGCCGTCCTTCGCGAATCCGCCCGGCACCGTGGACCACGCGCTGCAACCGGTAGCCGCCACCGCGCGGCCCGCGGCCGCGATTGCGCGCCGGCCGCTGATCCAGGTGGCGGTGCTGCTCGACACCTCGAACTCGATGGACGGCCTGATCGCACAGGCCAAGACCGAGCTCTGGCGCATCGTGAATGAGATCGCCGCCTACAAGAAGGGCGGCCAGGACCCCGAGGTGCAGGTCGCGCTTATCGAGTATGGCAAGCAGTCGATTCCCGCGGCCGAGGGCCACATGCGTGTGGTCGTGCCGTTCACGACCGAGCTTGACCGGGTCAGCGAGGCGCTGTTCGCGCTGCACACCGACGGCGGCGACGAGTACTGCGGTCAGGCGATCGACATGGCCGTCGAGGCGCTGCAATGGAGCCGCGAGCCGGGCGACTTCCGCACCATCTTCATTGCCGGAAATGAGCCGTTCACGCAGGGGCGGGTCGACTTCCGCTTCTCGATCGGCAAGGCGCACCAGGCCGACATCGCGGTCAACACCATTCACTGCGGCACACGCGACGAGGGCATCCGAGGCGCGTGGCAAAACGGCGCCGAGCTCGGCCACGGCGCGTTCATGGCGATCCTGCAGAACGAGCGGCAGGTCATGGTCGCCACGCCGTACGACGCCGAGATTTCGCGCCTCGGGGAGAAGATGAACGAGACCTATGTTGGCTATGGCCAGCGGGGCGTCGCCGCCAAGGCGCGTCAGGTCGCACAGGACGACAATGCCGAGGCGGCGGGCGGCGGGGCGTCGGTAGAGCGCTCGCTCACCAAGTCGAAGGCGGCTGTGTACTCCAACGACGATTGGGATCTCGTCGACGCCCGGAATAAGGGCAAGGCCGACGTAAAGACCATGGCGCCGGCCGCGCTGCCTGCCGAGATGCAAGCGATGAGCGCGCCGGAGCGCGAGGCGTTCGTCGAGAAGAAGTCCAAGCAGCGCACCGAGCTCCAGAGCAAGCTCAGCACGCTCGACGCCAAGCGAAAGAAGTTCATCGCCGACGCGGTCAAGGGCGGCGCCGACAAGGACAAGAACACGTTCGACGCCGCCATGCGCACCACGCTCAAGGTGCAACTCGAGGCGCGCAGCTTCGGCGAGTAGCGCGCATCGCGCTTGCCGGAAGGTCGGCCTTCTGGCAAGCGCATCCACAGGGCATCCCGCAGGCGGACGGTTCGGCTCCTGAGCTCAACCTTCGTCGCAGCCGAGGGGCGGGTGCCGGTCACGCTCCCCTCGGTTGCGTCCCTTCGCCGACGCGGGTATCACGGCAGCACTCTCCGATGCTGGCCCTGCGCCACGT
>SHYZ01000018.1 GCA_009692535.1 Myxococcales bacterium | reverse complement strand
CGACCAGCGCGACCACGAGCGAGCACGCGAGTCGCACCGCGCAGAGCACTGAGTGAGAGTAGCCCACGCCAGCGCGGCGCGAACTTATGGCCCGGCGACGAACGAGAGGCTGCGGATGCGGAACCAGCCGTCCTCGACCACCAGCCCGGCCACGCGACGGTGCGCGAGTCCGTGCGGATCTGCCGCGACCACGCCGACGAGCGGCACCTCGTCGAGCAGCAGCTGTCCAAGCACGGCTGCGCGCGTAGCCTGCTCGCCTGGATTCTCGGCCTTTCCAAGCATGGCGAGCGCGGCGTCCACGGTCTGCGAGCTGAACCCGCCCCAGTTCTGCGCCCCGTCGGCACCGACGAGCGACCGCAGGTCTTCGTCCTCGCGCCCGCGCCACTCGAGGTAGGCCACGTCGAACTCGCCGTCACGAAGACGGTTGGCGAGCACCGCCAGTTCGCCGGAGCGAACCTCGATCGAGAAGCCCGCCTTGCGAAACGCGGTGAGGAGAAACTCGCGCTCGGGTTCTCCGCGCGCGTCGACCCCAGCCAGCCACGCGATGCGCAGCTTCTCACCGTCGCGCTCGCGCACCCCGTCGGCATCCGCGTCGGTCCAGCCGGCCTCCGTGAGCAGGCGGGCCGCCTCGGCGACATCGAACAGCGGGAGCGTGGGCGCCGCACCGTCTACCGGACCGCGCGGCCAGATCGGACCGGCCACCGGCCGCGCGAGGCCACGGCGCAGCTCGCGCGCGATCCGTTCGCGGTCGACGAGGTGTGCGGCGGCGCGGCGCACCCGCACGTCGGAAAATGGCCCACGGCGCGCAGAGAGCACGAGGAATTGAAAGCGCGCTGGCGCGAGCGAGAGCGGGGCGAACGAGCGGTCCATCGCCTGCGCCTCGTCGGGCCAGTGCTCGGCCACCAGCGCCGGCAACAGGTCGAGCTCGCCGGCCCGCGCGAGCGCGAGCGCCTTGGCGCCGTCCGGCTCGACGACGAATTCGATCTCTTCGATCGCCGGCGTGGCCCCCCAGTAGCGATCGAAGCGGCCGAGACGGATCCTGCCGCCGCGCTTCCACTCAGTGAACCGATACGGCCCGGTCCCCACCGGGGCGCGCGTTCGCTGCGGCCGTGCACCCGCATCCGGCGCGTCGAGCATCGGCACCTCGGCGAGCGCCACGAGCACGTCAGGCTCCGCCCGCGTGAGCAGCAGTCGCAGCTCGCTGGCGCCGACGATCTCCACCCGCGCAACCGCACCGAGGAGCCCGCGGAGCCTCGGTGCTCCAGTCGAGACCATCGTCGCCGCGTCGAGCGAGTACTGGGCATCGACGACGGAGAACCGCTTGCCGTCGTGGAACAGCACCCCCTCGCGGAGGCGCACGCGCACCTCTCGGCCGTCGGGGCTGACCCGAAACCAGGTCGCCAACTGTGGCTCGAAGCCGCCGTCCTGCTTGGCAAGCAGCGTCTCGAACACGGTGTCCTCGACCACGCGGAGCGTATGGAGATCCGGCTCGACCATCGGCGAGAGCTGCGCCGGTTCGCTGTCGAGGTGGATGGTAAGGGTGCGCGCGCGCCGAGCCGCCGCCTCCGCACGCTCCGCGGCGACGAGCGCGAGCACAGCATCCTCGGGCGCGACCGCACCGGCGCCGCCCCACGCGGCCCGGTGGCGCCACGGCTTACCGCGCGCCGGTGGCTCACCACACGCGGCGAGAACCCCCCACGCGAGCAGCGCCACCGCGAGCCCCCGGTGTGCTTGTGAGCCCCGGATCGTCATGTTATTACGCCGCGCATGAAGCGGTCGATCTGGTCGGCGGCGCTCGTCGGAGCCTTGGTCCTCACGGCTGGAGCGGGCTGCGACAAGGGCGGCGCTGGCGACGGTGCCGGCACGTCCGGCGAAGTGGTCGAGCAGCCGGTCGAACTGCGGCTCCCCACGCCGCCCGAGTTTCGCGCCTCCCCGGTAAATCCCGACGGGACGCACTCGGTGACCGAGCTTCGCCAGCAGGGGCGCAAGTACCTCGACAAGGGCGACATCCAGGTCAAAGGGTACGTCGTCTTCAAGTACGACTGCGCCGTCGACCTGCGTGGCCGCCTGACCGAGGACGCGCGGGCCGCCGGCAAAGAGATCACTGAGAAGGAGCTTGCCAAGCTGGTCGAGACCGAGCTCAAGGAACGCCCGGAAAAGTGCGAGCGGCCCCACTTCTACCTTGCCGACGCCGCCAACGCCAACCGCGAGCTTTCGCTCTGGGTGGTCGATGTGCCGCGCGAAGCCCGCTCGA
Organism: Myxococcales bacterium; assembly: GCA_009692535.1. Lineage (GTDB taxonomy): Bacteria > Myxococcota_A > Polyangia > Haliangiales > SHYZ01 > SHYZ01. Next base: position 28,787 of record SHYZ01000018.1, on the reverse strand, counting down.
GCTTCGAGAAGCAGGACGCGAAGGCGCACCCCGAGCTCTACGCCGAGCCGGTCTTCTGCCCGGGCGATCAAGTCACCGTCACCGGCGCCTGGACGACCAAGTCGCCCAAGGGGTTCATCAACCTCTCGGGGCTCCTCGTCTTCAAGGCGGTTCAGGTCGCGATCTCGGCCTGCCCCCCGCCGGTTACGCCCTAAACGAGCGGCCGTAGCCAGCGTCGCGCGCGAACCTGCCGCTCGAGCTACCGCGCGCTCGCGGCCGACTGCGGCAGCGAGATGCGAAACGTCGCCCCCGCGCCACGCACGCTCTCGCAGGCGATCGTGCCGTCATGTTCTTCGACGATCTTCTTCACGATCGCGAGCCCGAGTCCGGTGCCCTGTGCCTTCCCGGCGGTGGCGAACGCCTCGAACAGCCTTCCCTCGACCGCTACCGGAATGCCGTGGCCGGTGTCGGAGAACTCGAGCACCAGCCGGTCGCCCGTGACGCGCGTGCCGATGCGAAACACGCCCCCGTCCGGCATCGCCTCGACGGCGTTGCGAGCAAGGTTGTGTACGACGCGCGTCATCTTCCCTTCGTCGAACCACGCGATGTCGTCGGTGCCGAGGTCGAGGCGGAGCTCCACGCCGGTGCCGGCGAGCTCGGTCTCGAGTTGGCACGCGATCGCCTCGAGGTAGCGACGCAGGAAGACCTTGCGCACGAGCACGATCGACTCGCCGCGCGCGAACGCGAGCACCTCGCGGGTCATCGCCGACATGTGATCGAACTGGCGCTGCACCTCTTCGGCGTAGGCCTCACGCTGCGCCACGTCATCAGCACCGGCCATGAGCTGCGTGTAGCCGGAGATCACCGTCATCGGCGTCCGCAGGTCGTGCAGCATGCCGGAGAGCATCTGGCCGATCGACGCGAGTCGCGCCTCCTTCTCGCGCTCCTCCTTCGCACGCCCGAGCTGGATCGCCTTCGACGCCTGCCCCGCGACGAGTACGAGCAGCTTCAGCTCGTCCTCGTCGAAGCCCTCGCCGCCGCCACCGGCCTTGTCGATCAGCGCGATCACCCCGATCGTCTCCGACGCGGGGCCGAGCGGCACGCAGAGTAGGTTCCTCGGCCGGTGCCCGATCCGCTTGGCGAGATCGGCGAGGTGACGCGGATCGGCGTCGGGATCGTTCACGCGCAGCGGCTCACGTTGCTCGGCGACCCAGCCGGCAATCCCCTCTCCCGCCGGGATCCGCTCGTGACGAACCGCATCACTCGCCGGTCCTGCGACGCTCGAGAAGGTGAGGTCGCCCGACTTTGGATCGCGTAGCAGGATCGCCCCCGCCTCAGCACCGACGAGCTTCATCGCATGGCGCAGCAGGCGGTCGAGCAGCTCGTCAAGATCGAGCGCGACGTTCATCTCCTGCTCGACACGAATGAGGAGATCGAGCTCACGCGCGCGCGCTTCGAGCTCGGTCTGCGCGGCGACGAGCTGGACGTTCTTCCCGACGACCGAGTGGTAGAGCTTCGAGTTCTGGATCGAGACCACGGCGAGCCCGGAGAGCGCGCCGAGCAGCTCGGCGTCATCAGCGGTAAACGGACCGCCCACCTTGTTCAGCACCTGCACCGCGCCGATGGTCGCACCGAGGTTGTTCCGCATCGGCATGCAGAGGATCGAGCGCGTGCGGTAACCGCTGCGGAGGTCGACGCTGGGCTGGAAGCGCGGATCGGCGTAGGCGTCGGCGATGTTCACCGTCTCGCCGGTCTGCGCCACCCAGCCGGCGATGCCCTCGCCGGGACGCAGGCGGATTTCGCGCGCCTCACCGCCCTGGACGACGAGCGAGGAGAGCTCGGTGCCGTCTTCGGTGAAGAGGAAGAGCGTGGAGCGGTCCGCGTCCATCAAGCGCGTGATCCGCTCCATGATCAGCGCGAGCAGTTGATCGAGGTCGAGTGCCGACGAGAGCGCGAGCCCGATCTCCTGCACGAGGTCGAGTTTCTTCTCCTCGGCGCGCAGCCGAGCCCGCAGGTTCTCGATCTCCGCAGCGTCGGAAGGAACCGTGACGGCCATCTACCGGCACGAGCTTACCAGAGGGAATGGCTTGCCGATGACGCACGCCGGCGCCACCACGCGCTCAGTGCGCGTCGGCCCAGGTGCGCGCGATGCCGATGTCGACACGCAACGGCACCGACAGCGGCAGCGCGAGCTCCATCACCTCGCGCGCGACCGCTGCGAAACCTGACGCCTCCGCCTCGGGTACCTCGAACACCAGCTCGTCATGCACCGTGAGGATCATGCGCGCGGGGAGTCGTTCCTCGTCGATGCGACGCTGGCATCCGAGCATCGCGAGCTTGAGGATGTCGGCCGCGCTGCCCTGGATCGGCGCGTTGCGAGCGAGTCGCTCCGCCGCGGCACGCACCGGCTGCCGGTCGGAGTCGAGCCCCGGGATCGGGAGTCGCCGCCCGAGCAGCGTGGTCACGACCAGCGTCTGCTTCGCCTCGGCGACAACGCGCTCCATGTGCTCGCGCACGCCCGAGAAGCGCGCGAAGTAGTTCTCGATGTAGCGGCGTGCCTCGTCGCGCGGGATGTCGAGTGTGCGCGCGAGACCGAAGTCGCCCTGCCCGTAACCGAGCCCGTAGTTCACCGCCTTGGCGACGCGCCGCTGCGAGGCCGTGACCGAGTCGAGCGGGACGCCGAACACCTCCGCCGCGGTCTGCGCATGGACGTCACGCTCGGCGGCGAACGCCTCACAGAGCAGCCGATCACCCGAGAGGTGGGCGAGCACGCGCAGCTCGATCTGCGAATAGTCCGCGCTCACCAGCACGCACCCCGGCTCGGCGACGAACGCACGCCGAATCTCGCGACCGAGCTCGGAGCGGATCGGGATGTTCTGTACGTTCGGGTTGACCGACGCGAGCCGTCCGGTCGTCGCGCCGGTCTGCAGGTACGACGTGTGCAGCCGTGAGGTCTTCGGGCGCACGTAGTGCGGCAGCGCATCGAGGTAGGTGCCCTTGAGCTTGGCGAGCTCGCGATGCTCGAGGATCAGCGGCACCACGGGATGCGCCTCGAGCAGCTCCTCGAGCTGCTCCGCGTCGGTCGAGTAGCCACCGGTCCGCGTCTTGCGCATCCGCGCGGTGCGCAGCCCCAGCCGGACATAGAGCAGCTCCCCGAGCTGCTTCGGCGAGGCGACGTTCACCTCGGCGCCGACCAGCGCGACGATCTTTTTCTCGATCTCCTCGATGGCCCGACCGAGCCGCTCCCCGAGCTCGGCGAGCCCCTTGGTGTCGACGCGCACGCCCGCGAGCTCCATCCCGGCGAGCACGCGCGCGAGCGGCAGCTCGACCTCATCGAGCAGCTTGGTCATCCCCGCGTTCTCCAACCGTCCGCGCAGCAGCCTGCCGAGCGCGAGCGTCACGTCGGCGCGTTCGGCGGCGAGCCTGGTGCCCTCGGCGACCTCACGCTCCTCGAAGGAACGCTTGTCCCGCGCCGCCAGCTCGTGCCCGAGGTGCTCCTTCGCGGCCGCGTCGAGCGAGTGATCACCGCGCGCGGGGTCGAGCAGGAACGAGGCGAGGCCGACATCGCAGCGCGCTCTGGGCGCAGCCACGCCGTGACGGGCCGCGAGCAGGTCGAGCCGCTTCTGATCGGCAACGTGGAGCACGAGGCCAGGCACCGCGAGCACTTCCGCGAGCCGCGCCGTCACGACACCGGCGCCGAGCTGCACCGGTGCGCCAAGATAGCGGTGACCGATCGGCACGTAAGCCGCGGGCCGTCCTGGCGTCGCGAGCGCGATCCCGAGCAGCACGGCACTCGGGGCATCGCCGGGGGAGAGCTCGAGCTCCACTGCGAGCTCGCCGGTCGCGCGTGCGGCGCCAAGATACGCCTCGACCTCGCCGAGCTCGAGGAGCGTGAGGTAGCGCGTCGGATCACTGACAAACGTCGCCTCGAGCCGCGCCAAAAAGCGGTTGAACTCGAGCTCGCGGAAGATGCTCGCGACCTCGCGCACGTCCCAGTCGCGGCGCCGGAGCGCATCGGGCGCGTCGGGCAGCGGCACGTCCTCCATCAGCGTGACCAACTGGCGTGAGAGCGCGAGGTTCGCCAGCTCGACCGGGTCGGCGAAGGTCTTGGCGAGGCGACCTGTGAACTCGCCAGCGTGCGCAAGGATGCCGTCGATCGAGCCGTGCTCGACGAGCAGCTTCGCGGCGGTCACGTCGCCGATCCCGCTCACGCCGGGGATGTTGTCGACCGCGTCACCGCGCAGCGCGAGGAAGTCCCCGACCCGCGACGGCGGCACGCCAAACTTTTCCTCGACGCGCGCGGCGTCGTAGCGGACGTCGCGCAGGCTGTCGACCATCACCACGGTCGGCGCCTCGTCGGTCACCAGCTGCATCAGGTCCTTGTCGCCGCTGTAGATCTCCACCGCTTCGCCCGCAGCGCGCGCGCGCCGCACCAACGTGGCGATCACGTCGTCGGCCTCGACGCCCGGGATGCGCAGCACCGGCAGCTGGAACGCCTGCACGATCCGCTCGAACCAGGGGAACTGCGGCACGAGGTCGTCGGGCGGCTCGCTGCGGTTCGCCTTGTAGTTGGGGTCGAGCTGGTTCCGGAACGTCGGACCTGCGGGATCGAAGACGACGACGCAGCGCTCCGGGCGCACATCGAGGTAGAGCCGAAGGATCATCGACGAGAAGACGTGCAGCGCGCCGGTAGGCAGCCCCGTCGAAGTGGTCATCGCGATGTTGCGACCGCCGGTCCTGGCCTGTTTCAGGCCGAAGTACGCGCGGAAGATGTACCCGGTGCCATCGACGACGAGCAGGGGCTTGGCCATGGCGGCGCGAGTCTAGCCCGCCTCGCGATCACATGATCGGCGGGTCGGGAATCTCGGGCGGGACGAGAAAGAAAATCTCGCGCGAGTCGAGCGTGGTCACGTCGTTGCCCATGACCCTGACGTGCGCGCGAAACGTCTGCGGCACGATCATCGGCGGCACGGTCGTATTCACCTTGGGCACCACGTCGAAGCAGACCGTCGCGCCCGGCAGCACGCCGATGAACTCGTCGAGCACGCCGTCACCGTCGGAGTCCTGCGCCGTCAGGCCGGCCGCACAGGGCGCAGGCGCCGTCGGGTTCGCGGCCAGCCGCTCGATGAACGCCTGCACCGCGTCGAGCGTGTCGGTCGGGTCGTCCTCGGGCATCGCCTTGATGTCGAGCTCGACGTAGGTCGTGAGCACCTGGATTGCGCGCGTGATCGCGCTGCCAAGCCCGCTGCCGTCGTTACCCATCGTGAACACCAGCGGACAGAGCCCGGCACCGTCGGTGGGCTGCCCCGCCCCGCCCGAGCCGGTGCAGCACGAAGTCTCGGCGCACGATCCCGGCCGCACGCCGACCGGCCCCCACCCTGCGGGCGGCACGATGGCGCCGGTGGTGTTCGCGGCGTAGAGCATGTCGGTGCGCGCGTTTGCGCTGGTCGTGGTCACGCCGATCACCTGCGCACCGAGCACCATCGCCTCAGCAACCGCAGACGAGCGCCTCGCGGCACCGACAAAGGCGTAGTTGTCCACCGGGAAGCTCTCGCTGTTGTGGTTGTGGATGTCGGTCATGATCACGACGATCGGCAGCGAGCCCGAGCGAAAGCCGACTCCACCGATGTCGCCGGTGCTCTCACCCGCCGGGGGCACGGCTGGGTAGGCAGTCGCCGGATCGAACGCCGCCACCGACGCGCCGCCGACGCCAGTCCCGACACCGGTGGCGACCTGGTGCAGTCCCTCCCACGCGCTCTCCGGTCCGTCGTTGCCCCAATGCGTCGCTAGCGAATTGACCTGCGCCTGCACCGAGGCCAGCCCGGGCGCAGTCGCGACCGTCATGACGCGGTGCCGCAGGTAGAACGGCTGATCGCCGCCGCCCCCGTACGGCGCGATCGGGAAGTCGTCGTAGCCCCCGACGCCGACGCCGATGTCGGGGATGTCGACCGAGAGCGCCGCGGTGATCGTCGAGAGCGATGAGCGGAGATTGGCAATCACGCCGCCCATCGAGCCGGTCGTGTCCATCAGGAAGAACACGTCCGCCTGCGTGATGCTCGACGAGAAGTCGAGCGTGTCGACCGCCGGCGTCGGCGGCGCCATGAACGGCATGACGAACACGAAGTCACCGTTCGCCTGCGGGTTGTCGGCCGGGTTGGTCGGATCGGTGCCGGCGATCACCTCGACCAGATCGGTCGTGCCGTCGAGGTCGGTGTCGGCCGCCCTCGGCGAGGACTCACCGCCGTCGAGCACGCCGTTGCAGTTCAGGTCCTCGAGTTGATCGAGCAGCCCGTCGCCGTCGGAGTCGAGATCGATGAAGTCGCCGCCACCGTCTCCGTCGCTGTCGATCGGCTCGGTCGCGAGATCTTCGTCGCCTGCCTCGAGTCGGTCGGAGCGGCAGTCAGCGTCGGAGTCCAAGTCGAGGTACGCCGGTATGCCGTCGGTGTCGCCGTCGGTCTGGAGCTCATGCGCGTCGCGAATCATGTCGCCATCAGAGTCGGCGTCGCGATAGTCGGGGATCGAGTCGCCGTCCGAGTCGACCGGATTGGAGGCGTCGGAGCCGAGCTCGACCACGTCGGGCAGATCGTCGCCATCGTCATCGAGGTCGGCGAAGTCGGGCACGCGGTCGGCGTCGTGATCCTGCGTGCCGTCGACCGCGTCGGTGCGACCGTTGTCGTCCGAGTCAGTGTCGCGAAAGTCGCTCGCGCCGTCACCGTCGGAGTCGGGAACCTGCGTCGAGGTGTCGGCATCGCCGGCCTCGCGCGAGTCGGGCACGCCGTCGCCGTCGGAGTCGTCATCGAGGTAGTCGGCGGTGCCGTCGCCGTCGGTGTCGACGTTCTGCGCGCGCCCCTCGTCGACATCGGAGATGAAGTCGCCGTCCTCATCGGGGAATCCGGGCGTACCGCCGTCGCCACTGGCACCGCCGTCCTTGTCCACCCCGCTGCCGCTTGGGCCGCACGCACAGAGCAGCACAAAAAACAGACCGAGTGCTGTAGTCCGGATGTCGAGTCGGAATAGGATCATGCGTAGCCTCCAATAGCAGCAGTGCACGGCAGAGCGCACACCAAGCCATCGTAGGACGCAACCAAGACCCGGGCCAAGGCCCAAGTGGCCCAAGTGTCCGACCTCGCTCGGACTTGCGTACCGGCTGGGGTGCGCCGTCCGAGGGACTGGCAGAAACAGGCGAGGCCTCGAGGCCCATGCTAGGCTGGTTCGGCCCGGCGGCATACGCGCGCCGACACACGCAAGATGTCGGAACTACAGCAGAAAGCCGACGTGGTCGAGGTCGCCGTTGGCCCCCGCCGCGGTCGGCGCATTTTGCGTCGCGGACTGGCCGCGCTCGCGGTGCTGCTCGTGCTCTACGGCCTGGCGATCGCGATTGTCCGCAACCGCTTCCACGGTTCGCGCCTCGCGCAGTTCGTCATGGAGACCGTGAACCCTGGCATCCGCGGGCGCCTGACCATCGACCGCATCGACTGGCCGCTCTGGAACCTGCTGACGCTGCAGCTCGGCCGGATTCCGGTCGTCGTGCATGGCATTCACGTCTTCGACCCCGAGGGTCGCCCCACACTCGAAATCCCACGCGCCCACGCAACGATCGATGCATGGGCGCTCATCCGCCCGACCGGCGACCTCGGGCCGTACGAAGGCGGGCATCGCGATCTGCTCATCGACGACCTCGTCGTAGCGGGCGGGCGCGTCATCGTCGAGGCGCACCCAACACCTGGCGGTCCCGACGAGACCGAGGTCGGCTTCACCGCAGCGTTCGCAGCGCGTGACGACGAGGACGACGACGAGCCGCGCCGCCCCGGCTCCATCATCCACCTCCGCACCCTCGAGTTGCGCGCCGTGCGCCTCGAGCTCCGCTTCCCCGCGTGGGCCGCCACCATCGACAGCCTCTCGACGCACGGCTGGCTCAGGAAATCCTCACGCGTCCGCCCCGCGTCGCCCGACGCCACGGGCTTCATCCCCGACTTCACCTACTTCGTCGCGCCGAGCACCGGCCACGCGACGCTGCACCTCGCCGGTGGTGGCGGCGTCGACTTCGAGTTCACCCAACTCGACGTCGCCACGCTCGCGCAGCTGCCCGACGCACGCGACAAGTTCGTCTGGCGCGGCAAGGCCCGCACCGTCGAGGGGGCAACGCTCGAGATCGACGGGTTCCTGTCGGGCCTCTACGACGAGGTGGGCGGCGTCGCGCTGGCGATCGACTTTGCGCACGCGGGCGCGCTCGCAGCGCGCGTGAGCAAGGGTGTCGTGTCGGGCGACGACCTGTCCGGTCGCTTCGCGCTCGCCGGCCCGAGCGGTGCCGCGCGGCTCGACCTCGTCGCCGAGCGCGCCGCGGTGCGCACCGAGCTTCCCGGCGCGGGCCCGATTGCAGCGACCGTGCGTCGCGTGGTCGTCTCGCTCACCGGCGACACCAACATCGCCGAGCTCTCCGAGCTCGACGCCGACCTCTTCGGCGGCCGCCTCCAAGCCACGGCGCGCGTGCAGCTGCCCGACGCGAACCTCCCCCTCGCGCGCTGCGGGCTCGACGCAGCGCGCGGCGGCGAGTTGCCATGTGGCGTGGCTTCCGTCGAGATTCTCGAACCGGTCGAGCTCGCCGGACTCCTGCCCGACAAGGTCGTCGAGCTCGCCGGCGGCACGCGCCTCAGCGGCAAGATCGCGATCTTGGGCCAGCGCTCGGACCTCCTCGCCGACACACTCGACCTGCACCTCGGCGGTGCACACGCGCTCGGCAAGCTCCGCTTTTCCGCCGGCACCCTGCGCACCGACCGCCTCGTGCTCGACGTGCCGCACGGCACCATCGAGGCCTCGGGCTCGATCGACACCCGACGGCGGCAGCTCGCCATCGCGTTTCGCGCGCAAGCCCGGCGCCTCCGTCCGCTGCTCAAGCAGTTCCGCGTGCCGCCGCTCGCCACCTCGGCCACCGCGCGCGGCACCGTGAACGGTTCGCTCGATCGCCCGGTCACCAGCGCGCGCGTCAGTGTGCGTGGCGTGCCGTGGGTCGACGCCGTGACCGCCTCGCTGCGCCACGTCGGCGACCGCCTCGCGATCCAAGCGCTCGACGCACACCCGTTCGGCGGCGAGCTCCACGCAGAGGGCGACCTTACGCTCGGACGGCTGGTGACGATCACGCGGCTCGCCCTGCGCGCGTCGAACCTCGAGCTCGCGCAAGTCCCTGGCCTCGAGCAGCTCGTCGGCCTCGTCGATCTCCATGCGGAGGCAGACGGGCCGCTCACCCAACCACGCGTGCAGCTCTCGGCCCGCGCCACCGGCACCGCCGCGCTCGGCGTCCCACTCGGTGACCTGCGCCTCGACGCTGCGTGGGGTGACGACGGCCTCGTGCTGCACCGGGTGACGCTCGGCGGCGCGGACGCAAAAGCGGAGCTTCGACTCTCCGGCACGATCGGCCGTCGTCGCGAGCTCGACCTCGCGCTCGTCGTGGAGCGCGCCGCGCTCGCCGCGCTCCCCGGCGTCACGCCCGCGCTCGCCGTCGACGGCGAGGCCTCGCTCCACCTCGACGCAAACGGCACGCTCGACGCACCGCTGCTCTCGGGCCGGCTCGGCCTGCACCGGGTCGCCGCCGGCATCCACTACTATGGCGATGGTCGCCTCGCGATCGGTCCACGCACCGGCGACGTCGCGCGACCCGGTCTGCTCCAGCTCGGCGGCTCGCTGTTCCAGGGCAAGCTCGCGCTCGACCTCTCCTGGTCGCTCTTCGCGCCCCACGACCTCACGCTCACGGTTCGCTTCCGTCGCGTCGAGCTCGATGACTTGACCGACGCACTCGCCGCCAGCTTCGGCGTGCGCGGCTTCGCCACCGGCGAAGCGACGGTGCGCTTGCGTCCGGGCGAACGCGATCCTGCCCGACGCCTCACCGGTGCGCTGCGGCTCGAGGAGCTGCACGTCGAGGTGGATGGCCAGGATCCGCGCGGGCACCCTCGGGTCGTGGCGCTCGAGCTCTGCGGCGCCGCCGACGGACGCGCCGCACCGGTGCTGATCGACTGGGATGGCGCGACCGTGCGACTCCCGGCGCCGGCACGAATCTGCACACCAGCCGGGGAGCTCGTCCTCGCAGGGCGGATCGGCCTGGGCCTGCTCGGCGTCGACGCCATCGATGCTCGCCTGCGTGGCGAACTTTCACTCGGCGTCGCTGAGCTGTTCCTCGGCAAGTGGGTCGACAATCTCTCGGGCAGCGCCGCGGTCGACCTGCGTGTGACCGGCTCCCTCTCGGCGCCACGCCTGCTCGGCACCGTGCGGATCGACAAGGCGTCCGCACGGCCGCGCGGCAGCGAGCACACCGTGTCGGTGCCCAAGGGCGTGCTCACGCTGGCCAACGACGAGATCGCACTCGAGCGCCTCGAGCTCGAGGTCGACGGCGCCAAGCTACAGGCCGACGGACACCTCACGCTCGTCAACCTTGCGCCGACCACGCTCGACGCACGCGTCCGTGGCCGGCTGGCCGCGCGGCTGCTCGCCATCATCGCGGGCGCCGCGTTCTCCGACGCCGGCGGCGCTGCGGCGGTCGAGCTCACGCTGCGGGGACCGTTCGCCGCGCCAGAGATCCAGGGCGCGCTCCGCTTCGACAGCCCCTTCTCGCTCACGCCGCGCGGTCTGCGGCGCGAGATCACGATCCGCGAGGGACGCCTCGCGTTCCGCGAGCAGACGCTGGTGCTCGAGCAACTTCGTGGCGAGTTTAATGAAGCGCGCCTCCTGCTCGCGGGCTTCGTCGATCTGCGCGGCTGGCGCTGGAGCGGCGTCGACGCCCGCATCGAGCTCGAGGGCTTCGCGCTCCGTATCCCCGAGCAGCTGCAGCTCGAGGCGAACGCCGCGCTCCGCCTCTCCGGTGGTCCCGACGGCCTCGCTCTCGACGGCGAGATCGCGCTCGTCGATGGTGCCTACGTCGGTCGCTTCAGCTACGTCAACCTCCTCGTGCCGGTGCGCACCACCGAGCGCAACGCGCCGTTCTGGGAAGGGAACCCGCTGCTCGAGCACCTGCGCCTCGCGCTCTCGGTGCAGACCGTCGGCACGCTCCGCGTCAACACCAACATCGCGAGCGGCATCCACATCACCTCGCCGCTCGGCGTCCGCATCTCGGGCACGCTGGCACGGCCCCGGCTCGACGGCGCGGTCGAGGCGCACGAGGGCACCATCAAGCTCCCCGGCGTGCGACCGACCTTCACCGTCGATCGCGGCGCGGTGCGGTTCTTCGGCGGCGACGACCCCGCCCCGCTCTCGCTGCGCACGCTCGTGACGCTCAACGCCGAGACGCTCTACACCGACACCGAAGGGCGCACGCACGAGATCGATCTCGAGATCAAAGGGCCGCTCGCCGCGCTCGAGGTCTCGATGTCGACGCGCAACACCGGCCTCAACGCGGCGCAGACGCTGCTCCTCGTCACCGCGGGACGCACCACCGACCAGCTGCGCCAGCAGGCTCGCGGCGACGATCCGGGCGCACCACGCGTCGGCGACACCGGCGGCGTCGGCGGAAGCTCCGGCGTCGCCAGCGCGACCGACCAGCTGGTAAAGGACTTCGCGAGTGACTTCATCTCCGCGCTCGTCGAGGCGCCGCTCAAGGACCTCACCGGGCTCGACTGCGTGCGCCTCGAGATCGGCACCGAGTCAGCGTTGGTCTACGGCTGCAAAAAGATCGGCCGCGCGGTGCAGGGCGAAGGCGAGTACGAGCAGGGCTTCCGCGGCGGCAACCGGAAGCGGCTCGGGCTCGGCTGGAAGCTGACCGACAACTTCACGCTCACCAGCGACTACCAGTCGCTCCGTCCCGAGGCTGAGACGCTGGAGACCGAAACCCGATTCAGGAGCGAGTTCAAGTTCCGCTTCGTGATCCCCTGAACCGCCGTGCTAGCGTCGCCTCGTCGGCGAGAGCCATGCCCCGCATGTTCTTGCGCGCCCTGCTGCTCTTGCTCTGCAGCCTCGCCGTCCACGGCTCGGTCGCTGCCGAGCCTCCGCCGGATGACGCGTCGATCGGCGTACTCGCCGGCTACGAGCTCGGCGGCAGCCTCCTCGATCCCGCACCGAGCGTGCGTGCGCTGCTCAGCGATCTGCTCCGCCCGGGCGAGCCGTACAGCGCCGCGACAGAGAAGCAGCTCATCGAGCTGCTCGCCCGGCTAAAGTATCGCGTCCGGCTGCCGATCCACCGCGTCCGCGACGACGGCCGCGTCGACGTGACCGTGCTGCTCGCGCCCGTCGCCGTCGTGCGCCGCATCCATGTCACCGGGCACTACCCGCTCTTTGCCGACGAGATCCTGCCGCGCCTTCGGCTGCGTCCCGGCACCGACATTCCCGACGACCCGAAGCAGCTCGAAGCCGTGCTCGATCTCGAGGCGAAGAACCTCGAGGCTTGGCTCGCGCGCCAAGGCTACTTCGATGCGCGCGTCTCGATCCATGCCGAGCCTGCCGAGCGTCCGACGGAGTTCGACGTGCAGGTGAAGCTCGCCAAGGGGCCGCCGTACCTCCTGGGCGCACTGCGCGTCGAAGGGAACGAGGCGCTCCCCGACGCTGAAATCATCGACCGCGTGCGGCAGACCTGGCTCTGGCCGCTAAACCTCGAGGACCGGTTCTCCAAGACCGAGCTCAACGAATCACTCGAGTCGATCCGCGTGCGCTATCAGCGGCGCGGTTTCCCCGGCGTGCGGGTGACGACGACCTTTCGCCCCGAGTCGAGCCTCAACCGCGGGAGCAAGCGGATCGGCTTCACGGTCGTCGTCCGCGAAGGCAAGAAGATCGACGTCTCGTTCGAGGGCAACCGACGCATCGGCAGCGACCGGCTCACCGCCGCGCTGACGCTCGGCGCCGAGGGCTCCACCGACGACATCGAGATCGAGCGTTCCGCCGAGGAGCTCCGCAAGCTGTACCAGCAGTCAGGTCACTATCAGGCGACGATCACCTGGGAGCGCGTACGGCTGCTGCCGACGTTCGAGCGCATCCTGTTTTTCGTCGAGGAGGGGCCGCGTCTCGAGGTGCGGAGCATCTCGTTCCAGGGCAACTCGACCATCCCGACCGCGCGGCTCCGCAAGGTGATCCTCACGCGCGAGTTTCCCGGGTTCTACGGCCTGTTCTCGTCGGGCGGCTTCCTCACCACAACCCAACTCGAACAGGACGTCGACGCGATCGTCGCGCTCTATCGGCGCGAGGGTTATCCCTATGCGCGGGTCGACGCGACCGTCGCGCCCCACGAAGCGCTGCTCGACAGCACCGGAGCGCTCGCCGCAGCAGCGCTCACCGAGGCACCGCGCGGCTCGCTCTACGTTCGCTTCGCGATCCAGGAGGGCGCGCGTCACGTCGTCGCCGGCGTTCGCTTCGAAGGCAACGTGACGACACCGGCCGCCGTGCTCGCGAACGTGGTCACGCTCAAGCGCTACCAGCCGCTCGACGCGCCGACGCTGGTCGAGGACCGCGCACGCCTCGTGCGCTACTACCATGAGCGCGGTCACCCGTTCGCGACCATCGCGCCAAGCCTTGCGCCGACGCCGCTGCTCGGCGCGTGCGAGGTGGTCCACGTCATCGACGAAGGCCCCGGCGTGCGCGTCGGACAGATCTTCGCACGCGGCAACTTCAAGACCGCCGACTGGGTGATCCGGGACGCGCTCGGACTCAAGACCGGCGAGCCGCTCGCGCCGAGTCGGCTGCGCCAGGCCCAAGAGGATCTGCGGGCCACCGGCCTGTTCGCCGGCGCACGCCTCGACCTCCTCGGCTTCGACGGAGCGGCAACCACCATCGCAGCGAGCGGTGACCCCACGACCGACGCGGACCGCACCCGGGTGGTGCACGGGTTGGTCGAGGTGCAGGAGCGCTACGACGACCTCGGCGAGGTTGATCTGGGCGGCGGTTACGCCACCGATACGCTCTTCTTCGCGTCGCTCGGCTACGGCGTCAGAAACATCGCCGGTGTCGGCGCGAGCGCGGTCGCGAAGGCCGACCTCGGGCAGGAAATCCAATACGGCCGAGGCGACCTCCGCTTCCCTTGGTGGCTGGTGCGGCGCGGCGTCGGCCTGCCGCTCAACCTCTCGCTGCACGCGTTCGCGCGGCGCGAAAAGGATGAACGCTTCGACATCCTGCTCCAAGCCGGCACCGGCCTCGAGTTCTCGCGCGTGCTCTCGCGCGACGTGACCGTGGCGACGCGCTACGACCTCGTCCGCAAGGTGATCCAGCAGCCGCTCGTGCGCGGCGCCGGCCCCGAGGAGGAGGTCGACACGACGCAGGTCACCATCGTCACCGGCGCGGTCGGCGCATCCGTCGTCCTCGACCGCCGGACCGACGCGCGCGGCAACCGCGTCCCGATCGCCGGCACGCGCGGCTACCGGCTCTCGGGCTCGGCGAGCTACGCCTCACCCTGGCTCTTGGGCCACGACGAGTTCATCAAGCTGGGCATGACCGCGCAGCACCTGTTCCCGCTCAACCGCCGCATCCTCGTCACCAACGGCCTCCGCTACGACCACGGCATCCCGCTCGACGACTCGGTGCTCTTGCCGCAGACCGAGCGCTTCGTCGCCGGAGGCGACACCACCGTACGCGGCATCGAGGAGGACCGGCTGCACACCGAGGTCATCCGCACGATGCTCCCCGGCGGCGTCGAGCAGGTCACCGTGGTCCCTGCGGGCGGCAACGTGCGCGTGCTGTGGAACGCCGAGGTCCAACTTCAAGTGTGGGACAAGAGCTTCCTCGGCGGCCTGCCGATCGCGTCGGCGATCTTTCTCGATACCGGCCTCGTGACGAGCTCACTCGCCGGCTTCGCGGTGACGGATCTGCGCCACTCGCTCGGTGTCGCGCTCGCACGCGTGGTGACCCCGATTGGGAACTTTTCAATCGAGTACGCGCTGCCACTCGATCCCGCGCCGGGGGACGACCCGACCGGGAGATTCCACTTCAACCTCGGATTTGTTTTCTAACCGAGCGGATTGCATGCCGCGCGGCGCCCCGCCTGCGGCACCGCCCAGCATCGCAACAACGCCGCCAACCTCGCCGCTACTCGGCGGCGGCGGCGGACTTCTCGCGCTTCTTCGGGCGCGCCACCTTGGCCGGCGACGCCACCTTGCTCGCACCAGCGGCGCGAGCCGCGGCGAGCTTGCGCTTGATGCGTGCCTTCTTCTTACTCTGGCGTACGCGCCGGCTCATCTTGGCAGAGCGGCGATTGTCGTTGCGACCCATGGAAGCCTCCGTGAAAGTGGCGCGAGTCTCTACTGCCGTCGCGCCCGAGTCAAACCCCGTGTCGGCCGCTCGGCCGGGCGTCGGTGGATGACACAGTTGCTGCGACACCGCATGCCCCATACTGCGCGCCATGGCCTATGTCGCCGTCGAGTTGCGCGCCACCTGCACCGCCTGCGCGGCACAGATCGACGTCAACCAGCTCGCGCAGCAGCTGCCCTGCTCCGCCTGTGGTGCCGAGCAACTCTGGCCACCCGAGCTCTGGTCGCACCTGCTCGAGCGCGTCGGCGCGCTCTGCGAGCAGGAACCGGGCGCCGTGCTCAACGATGAGCTCACGCGCCCGCACCCGGTGCGCGTGCAGGCGACCCGCGTCGCCGAGGTCGTCTGTCCGGCATGCGCGCGCGCGCTGCCACAGGAAGCGCCCGGCGCGAAGCCATGCAAATGCGGCGCGGCGATTCGCGTCCGTGACACGAGCAAGGCGACGCCATGGGCACCGCGCTACGTGGCGCGCACCGTGGGCGAGGGAATCGCGCCCCGCTTCTTCCTCTGGATCGACGAGGAGGGCTGGCGCAAGGATCGTCTCGTCGAGACCCGCTTCCGCGCGACCGCGATCGGCTGCGCCGCGTCGCTCTTTGTGGTGCTGGTCGCGTTCCTCGTCGTGTGGCGCACGATCGCGTTCGAGGCCGCGTGGCAGCTCGCGCTGATTCTCGTGCCGGTGCTGTTCGTGCTCAACACCGCCGCCCGCCTGGCCGCGCCGCTCTTTGGCAGGCGACGCGGGCGCGCGCCGCGATAACGCCAACAGAGCGCGGGTGAACCGAAAACAACGCCGAAAAAAAAGCGGGTGGCCGAAGCCACCCGCTTGGACTGCCGACTTGGACTGCCGACAGAGCCGCGAAAACTACTTCGCGGGCTCGACGGCAGGAGCCGCCGCAGGAGCCGCCGCAGGAGCCGCCGCAGGAGCCGCCGCCGGGGCCGCGCCCTCGACCGGAGCTGCTGCCGGGGCCGCAACGGCGCCCTCGACCGGAGCCGCGACCGGAGCCGCGACCGGAGCCTTGACCTCTTCGACCGCCTTGGGCGCCTCGACCGGAGCCGGAGCAGGAGCAGCCTCCTCCTTCTTCTTGCAGCCGGCGATGGCGAGGGCGAAAGCAGCGACAGTGAGAGCGACGAGAGCGAGCTTCTTCATGGGGAGATCCTCCTAAAGGGGGTGAGTACTCTAGGTACTGCTCGCCCACCAAGGAGACCAGTAAACGGTTGTAATAAGATGTAGCGGAGGAGCCAGCGGGCTACGCGCCCATCGGCAGCGTCACAACCACCGCCGTGCGCCCTGCGATCGACACGGTCGTCCCGGGCTCCCACGAGGAGCGGTGGACGTAGGCGAGCGCGATCGGGCCGAGCCGCGGCGACACCCCTGACGAGGTCACCCGCCCGGCGTCAGCCCGCGCCGGGGACGAGAGGATGGCCCCCGGCGCCGCCGGTTCGGTGCCGTCAAGCCGCAGGCCGACGAGCCGCCAGTTCGCCTGCCCCCGCGAATGCGCGCGCGCGACCACCTCCTGGCCGGCGTAGCAGCCCTTCGTGAAAGAGATCTCGCGGTCGAGCCCCGCCTCGAACGGAAATCGGTCCTCGTCCACGTCGACGCCGTAGCGCGGCAGGCCCGCCTCGATCCGCAGCACCTCGATCGCCGCGAGCTCTTGCGGCGACGACGTGCGCGGTGGTGGCGCGAACAGCGGTGGCGCGGACCACACGTCGCCGACGCTGTGCCAGAGACGATGCAGCGGCCGCGCGCCGCGCTCGAACACCACGTCATCGGCGATCGCGTGGCGCTCGAGATGCGCGCTGACTTTCTCCGCAGTCACCGCCTCGGTGAGCACGACGAGCGCGTCCACCTCGACCACCACGTTGACCACCGCGAGCACGCGCCCCTTTACGCTGAGCACCGCCGCGCGACACCACCCACCCTGCGCGACCACCGCCACGTCGTTCGTGACCAGCCCCTGCACGAAGCGCACGCGATCCGTGCCGCGCACCACGATCTGCCCCCAGTCCGACTGGTCCACCACAAGCGCCGGCGAGTTCAACTGACCGGCCCCGACTTGGCACCGTGCACCAGCCGCGTCCGCAGCCGCTCCACGCGACGCTGCTCCGCCTCGGCGAACCGGCGTCGATCGTCGTCGGTCACGAGCGTGAGCGGCGGTACCGGGCGCGGCCTTCCGTCGTCACCGACCGCGACGAACGTGAGGTAGCCCTTCGTGGTGTAGCGGCGCTTGCGCGTCTTTGGGTCCTCGGTCTCCACGCGGCAGCCGACCTCCATGC
Organism: Myxococcales bacterium; assembly: GCA_009692535.1. Lineage (GTDB taxonomy): Bacteria > Myxococcota_A > Polyangia > Haliangiales > SHYZ01 > SHYZ01. The sequence continues at coordinate 11,330 of SHYZ01000018.1, read as the reverse complement.
TGGTGTGCGCCGCGAAATTCACCTGTGCCTGGAAGATCACGACGTCGCCGAGTCGGATCGGCGAGAGAAAATCGAGGCGATCGATCGACGCCGTCACCACCGAGCCGCCCGCGTGGCGCATCGCCGCCACCCCGGCGCACACGTCGATCCACTGCATCACGACGCCGCCGAACATGACGCCGCGTGCACCGTTGGTGTGGAGGGGCATGACGATCTGCGTCATCTCGACGCGGGAACTCTGTGGGGTGAGTGGCTCGTCCATGGCGGCGAGCGAGTATAGCCCTCGGCCAACCGCGAACCTGCCCGCGACGCCCCGGCTCTGCTATTTGTGGAGCATGCCGCGCGCGCGCACGCTCCACTTGGCTGCGACTGCGGTCGTACTCGCCATCGGAGCAGGCGGCGCAGGCTGCGAAGTGGAGCTCCGCGGCATCGACGGACGCCCGGTGGTGACCGACTTTTCGAGCGGCATGCCGCTCGTCGGTGCGTGTGTCGTCGGCGTCGGCGGTTGCGACGGCGTACCGCTGCCGATGGTGATCGACACTGCCACGCCGCTCACGATCATCACGCCCGAAGTGGGCGCCACCGTCGAGCGTCGCACTGTGCGCCTCGACCTACTCGCGACCGGGCCGACCGGCTGGGTGCCGCGTGCCCGCTTCGACGGCATCGCCCTGCTGGCCCCCGCAGGACGCGCCGGTGTTTCGGCACCGACGCTCGGCGCGATCTTGGGTGGCGACTTCCTCGTCGACCTGGCGCTGCGCATCGACGTGCGCGCAGGTGAGCTGCGCTTTTTCCCCGACATCTCCGGCGCCGACGAGACACACAACGACACCTGCGAGGCGGTCGTGCGCGCCTCGCCGGCGGGCGGCGGAGACTTCACACTCGCAGGCGGCGAGGTCAGCTTCGTGCCGACGCGGATCGTGCTCCCGGTCTGTCTCTCGCCCGACCTGCCGCGCGACGCCGCGCCGCGTGGCGAAGGCGAAGATGGCGCGCTGGTGCTCGCGACCGGACTCGACGTGACCGTGCTCTCACGTGGCGCCTGGCTCCGCGCGCGCGCCGCCGAAGAGGGCGGACCGGTCTCGGCCTCGGAGCTCGACGCGCTCCCCGGCATCGAGGTCTACCTGCCGGGCATGGCCACGCCGGCCGCCGCGCGACTCGGCTCCCTGCGCTGGCTCGCGATCGCCACCGACCCGCTCGACGAGGCCGCCACCCAACGCGGGCCATGTGCAGAGCTGCTCGGCAATCGTGTCATGACCCGCGACGGCACGTGCATGCCTGGCTCCGCCTGCCACTGTGCGGGCTCCGCGTTCCACTGCGCTGCCGGCGCTGCGGTTGAGCTCGCCGGGCCGATCCCGGTGGCGGTCGTCGCCGACGAAGAGCCGTTCCTCCAAGCGCTCCGCAGCGAGCTTCGCCCCGAGGCGCCCGACGTCGTCGGCCTGCTGGCGATGGGCGCACTCGCGCCGCTCGTGACCGACCTCGACTACCCGAACGGTCGCGTCATGTTCCGCTGCCGCGACCTGGACGATCCGACCTGCAAGGTGCGCCCCGCGGTCGCCACGCCAGAAGATCGCGAGCGGTTGATCGACCTCGGCTGCGCCCTCGGCCGACAGGCGACCGGCATCCCGTACTGACGACCGCGCACGCGACTCAGCCGAGCAGCTCGGCCAGGCGACGCAGCCCGAGCTCGGTCTTGGCGTCTTCGAGCTCGCCGGTGACGCACGCCCTGATCGCTGCGCCGAGCTCCATCCAGACCAGGCGCGCGCCCTCCTCCATGGGCGAGCCGTCGCCACGCATCGGCCGGCGCTCATGCTCGGCAGCGGGATCGACCTCGACGGCGTACAGGTGGAACCGCTCCGGCATCGCGCCGGGGCTCGGGAATACGCCCGCGCCGAGCACCACCATCTGATCGGGACGCACGATCAGCCCGGACTCCTCCTCAACCTCCAGTACCGCGCGCCGGAGCAGCCCCGCTTCGCCGCGATCATCGCGCTCGACGATGCCAGCGACCAACTCGCGGCTGAACAGGCGCGTGCGGTCGTCGCTGACCGGCGCGGCGGCGCGTCCAAGGTGCAGCGGCGGGCGCAGTCCATCGCGGAGCAGCACGCGCACCGTGCCGCCCGAGCGCGCATAGATCGCGACGACCACCGCGTCGATGCCCATCGGGCGCGCGAGGAAATCGCAGACATACGGCAGCGAGCGGGTGCCGTCACTGCGCACGTTGCGCAACCCCACGCGCCGGATCGCGAGGAAGCCGCCTTCGCGCCCGACGAGCGCATCGGAGAGGATCTCGAGGTCCACCACGGTCATGTCGTCGGTCGCCATTGACGCCGAGAGTAGCTCCGCCGCGCACGCCCGGGTAGCGCCGGCGCAGCGCGTGCTACCGCGCTGCCCGCGTGATACGACGCGTCGCGTGTCACACCACCGCGCTGCCGTTCCCCTTCTGATCCTCATCATCACTGGCGCCACTGCCGCCACCGGGCGGCTCGCGCACGCCACCACGCCCGTCGCTGGCCCGGTCATCGCGCCGGTCGCTGCCCCGGTGAATGCGCCGGTCGTCGACGCCCACGCAGCCGCCGAGCTCCAGCTCGAGCGCGGGCGCCGGCTTTACGAGACGGGCGTCGATCTCCCCGGCGCCCGCGCCGCGCTCGACGAGGCGATCCGCCTGCGGCCCGAGCTCGGCGCGGCCTACCTCTACCGCGCGCTGGTCACGATCGAGGGGCACCCACTCGCGGCCGCACGCGCCGATTTTGAGTTCGCGCTGCGCCTCGCCGAGACCGCCGACGGGCACCGCCACTTTGCCGAGGCGCTCGCCGGCGGCGGCGAACCCGATGCTGCGCTCACGCACTACCTGCGCGCGCTCGAGCTTGCGCCCGACCACATCGACACGCTCTACCTCCTCGCCAAGCTCCGCCGGGCTCGCGGCGAGCGCGCGGCGGCGATCGCGCTGCTCGAGCGGCACGCGACGCTCGCCCCGAAGGGGACCGCGCACCACGTACTCGCCGAGATCTTCATTGAGGCGGGCGACGACGCGCGCGCACTCATCGAACTCGAGTTGGACCTCGCCACCGATGTGACCTGCTATGAGTCGCGCCTGAATCTCGCTGCGATCCACGCCGGCCGCGGCGCGCATGCCAAGGCACGCGACGAGTATGAGCGCTCGCTGCTCCACCACCCTGCCGACGCGCGCGCACTCGGCGGGCTCGGCAAGGCCTACCTCGCGCTCGAGGACTACGAGTTCGCGGTGGCGTCGCTCCGGCGCGCGAACGACCTGTCGCCAGACGACCGCGAGGTCTCGAAGCAGCTGCTCGAGGCGCGCGACCGGCTGCGCAAGTCGCTCGCCGGCAACGCACTCGCCGCCGCCACGCAGGAGCGCCGCATCCTCATGGGCGTCGCCGGGCTCAGCATCGGGTTCGCGCTGCTGCTCTGGGCCACGCGCGGCAAGCGCGCCGCGTAGCGCAGCGGAGTACACTCAGAGCCTCCCTGATGCGCGTCGCCAAGGTCCTCACGCACCTCCGCTGCAACCAGGCGTGCAGCTACTGCGGCATTCGCCGCGCCGCCGACGAACCCCGCTTCATCCGCGCCGACGCAGTGCGTGAGCGCATCGACGCCGCACTCGCCGAGGGCGCCCGCGAGGTCGTGCTCTCCGGCGGCGAGCCGACCATGCGCGGCGATCTCGAAGCGCTCGTGGCCCATGCCCGCGCCGGCGGTGTCGACGTGACGCTCGAGACCAACGCCACGCTCATCGATCCGGCACGCGCCGCCACGCTCGTCGCCGCCGGCCTCGGCCGCGCCCGCGTCAACCTCGCCGGCTGGGGCGAAGGGCTCGACGAGATCACGCGCGACCCGGGCGGCTTCGCGGCGACCTGTCGCGGCCTTTCCGCGCTGCTCGGCGCCGGCCTCACCGTCGACGTCTCGACCGCCATCGTGCGCAGCACGCGCTCACTCCTCGCCGCGCTCCCCGCCGGACTGGCCGGTCTCTCCACTGCCGGCCGCGCGGTGCAGACGCTCTGGGTCGTCGTGCCGGTGACCAGCCCCGATCCCGACGAGCTCCTGCCATGGGACGAGGCCGCGCGCGCCATCCTCGAGCTCGACGCTGCCGCGGACGACCACGCCATCGGCCTCAAGCTCGTGCCCGAGCACGCGCCACCGCCATGCATCTTCCCGCCGCGCGCGCGCATCGCCCACCTCTACTCGCTCGGTCCCGGCGCCGCGAGCCGCCCCGGCCACCTGCGCCTCGACGCCTGCAAGTCCTGCCGCGTGGTCGACCGCTGCCCCGGCTTCTCCGCCGAATACCTCGCGCGCTTCCCACCGCCGGTGGCCACGCCGGTCGCCGAGGAACGCATGCGTCGCCGCCTCTCACTCATCGGCACCCCCGCCGAGCAGATCGCCCGCGAGCTCGTCACGCCCAACCGCGTCTTCATCGCCAACCCCGCCGGCGACGAAGGCCCCGGCGGCGTGAACGGCGCGGTGCAGGAGGAGGCGATCGTCCGCGTCAACTTCCACTGCAACCAACGCTGCGACTTCTGTTTCGTCTCGACGCACCTGCCCCCCGCCGGCGACGCCGCGGTCCGCGCCGCGATCATCCAGGCGGGCGAGCAGGGGCGCCGCATCACGCTCTCCGGTGGCGAGCCGACGCTCAACTCACGCCTGCCCGAGTACGTGCGCCTCGCGCGCGACGTGAGCAAATACCCCGTCGAGCTCCAGACCAACGCGATCCGGCTCGACGACGAGGAGCTGGTAAAGCGCCTCGTCGCCGCTGGACTCTCCGAGGCCTCGGTCTCGCTCCACGGCTCGTGCGCCGAAATCTCCGACGCCATCACCGTCGCGCCCGGCACCTTCGTCCGCACCGTCGTCGGCATCGACAACCTCGTGCGCCACGGCGTCGCCACGCGGCTCATGTTCGTGATCTGCGAGAAGAACCGCGACGACCTGGTCCCCTTCGTCCGCCTCGTCGCGTCGCGCTGGCCCCGCGTCTCCGTCGGGCTCTCCTTCGTCGCGCCCTCGACCGACCTCGTCCCACGCGACGCGCAGATGATCCCGCGCTACACCGGCGTCCTGCCCGGCCTCGGCCTCGCGCTCAGCGAGGCACGCGAGCTCGGTGTGCTCACGCACGGACTCGACTCGATGTGCGGTATCCCGCTCTGCCTGATCCCCGAGGGTTCCAAGGAGCTCCAAGCGCTGCCCGAGAACCCCGACGGTTTCGATCAGGGCGCGTTCACGTACGCGCCCGAGTGCGACGGCTGCACGCTCATGGGGCGCTGCTGGGGCATCCGCCGCACCTACGCCGAGCTCCACGGCACCGACGAACTGCGCGCGCGCCGAGCGCCGGCCACGCCCTCTGCCGCGCCATCGGCCGCCCTATCTACCTGTTGACCGCTCGCTCCGCTCCACTAGGATGCGGAGCCAAATGAGCGAGTCCACAGTCGGTTCCCCGCACGCACCGGCAAGGCCAACTCCGCTACACGCGGCGCATGTCGCGCTCGGCGCGCGCATGGTCCCGTTCGGCGGTTGGGACATGCCGGTCTCCTATCCGGCCGGCATCCTCGAGGAGCACCGCACCGTCAGGACCGCGGTCGGCCTGTTCGATGTCTCGCACATGGGCGAGATCTCGCTTTCCGGCCCGCGCGCCGCCGAGGCGGTCCAGCGGCTCGTCACCAACGCGGTCGGCAAGCTCGACGACGGCGCCGCGATGTACACGGTGATGTGCGCCGACGACGGCGGCATCGTCGATGACTGCATCGTCTACCGCCGCGCCGCCGACGACTACCTCATCGTCGTGAACGCCTCGAACGTGGTGAAGGACCGCGCCTGGATGGTCGAGCGAGCCGGCGCCCTCGCGACCATCGTCGACGAGAGTGACGCCACCGGCCTGATCGCAGTCCAGGGTCCGCGTGCGGTCGCACTCGTCGCGCGCCTCGCAGGCCGTCCGCTCGGCGACGAGGTCAGCGCGTTCCGCTTCGCACGCGTCGACGTCGCGGGGATCCCCTGCCTCGTCGCACGCACCGGCTACACCGGCGAAGATGGCTTCGAGCTCGCCTGCCCCGAGGGCAGCACGCGCCGTCTCTGGGACGCGCTGCTCGAGGCCGGTGCGACCGACGGCGTGCGCGCGATCGGTCTTGGTGCCCGCGACACGCTCCGCCTCGAGGCGCGGCTCTCGCTCTACGGCAACGACATCGACAGCACCACCACGCCGCTCGAAGCGCAGCTCGGCTGGGTCGTAAAGTTCGACGCCGGCGACTTCATCGGCCGCGCCGCGCTGCTCGCGCAACGAGCCGAGGGTCTCAAACGCAAGCTGGTCGGCTTCATCGCACGCGGCCGCGGCATCCCCCGCCACGGCTACCCAATCCTCGTCGAAGCAGGCGGCGCGCCCGTCGGCGCCGTCACCAGCGGTACCACCGCGCCGTCGCTCGGCGTGGCGGTGGCAATGGGCTATGTACCGACCGCGCTCGCTGAGCCCGGCACCATGCTCGTCGTCGACTGCCGCGGCAAGCCGGTTCCCGTCGAGATCGTCAAGGGCCCGTTCTACAGAAGGAGCGCTTCGTCATGAGCCAGGACCACCCCGCTAATCTCCTCTACACGCGCGAACATGAGTGGGCGCGCATCGAGGGGAACACCGCCACGATCGGGATCACGCACTTTGCCGTCGAGCAGCTCGGCGACGTCACGCAGGTCGACCTGCCACGCGAGGGGGAGACGATCCGCAAGGAGGACGTCTTCGGCTCGGTCGAGAGCGTGAAGGCGGTCTCCGACCTCTACGCGCCGCTCTCCGGCAAGGTCGTCAAGGTGAACAACCCGCTGAACGACACGCCGCAGTACCTGAACGACGAGCCGTACGACGACGGCTGGTTGATCCAGATCGAGCTCTCGAATCCCGCCGAGACCGCGTCGCTCATGACCGCAGCGCAGTACGCCGAGTTCTTGCGCGACCAGGACGCACACTGATGCGGTACCTGCCGCACACCGACGCCGACGTCGCGCGGATGCTGCAGGCGATCGGCCTCCCGTCGATCGACGCCCTGTTCGGCGAGATGATCCCGGCGCGGCTTGCGCTCGGTCGCAAGCTCGACCTGCCCCCCGCGCTCGACGAGGCGACGCTCGCCGCGCACCTCGCCGAGCTCGCCGGCAAGAACGTCGCGGTACGCCCGACCGTGCCCGGCAGCGGCCCGCTCGCCTTCCTCGGCGCGGGGCACCACCCGCACTACGTCCCGGCCGCGGTCGACATGCTGCTGCGCCGCGCGGAGTTTTATACGTCGTACACGCCGTACCAGCCCGAGATCGCCCAGGGAACGCTGCAAGCGATCTTTGAATTCCAGTCGATCGTCTGCGAGCTCACCGGGCTCGATGTCGCGAACGCCAGCATGTACGACGGCGCGAGCGCGTGCGCCGAGGCGGTGCTGATGGCGCGGCGGATCACCGGGCGGACGCGCACCCTCGTCACTGGCGGGCTCCACCCCGAGTACCTCGAGACCTGTCGCACGTACCTCGCCGCGCTCCCCGGCAGCATCGAGGTCGTGCCGACGACGAGCGCGGGCGCCACCGATGTCGCGCGCCTCGAGGCGCAGCTTAACGCAGGCGATGGCGATGACGTCGCCTGTCTCGTCGTGCAGACCCCGTCGTTCCACGGCGTGGTCGAAGACCTCGCCCGACTCGCAGCCTGCGCGCGTGCGCGCGGCGCGCTGGTCATCGCGGTCACCACCGATCCGCTCACCTGGGCCGTCGCTGAGGCGCCCGGGCGCGCCGGTGCCGACATCGCCGTCGCCGAGGCGATCGGCCTCGCGCTCGGCGCCTCGTTCGGTGGCCCGGCGCTCGGCCTCTTCGCCGCGAAGGCCGAGTACCTGCGCCAGATGCCGGGACGGCTCTGCGGCGAGACCGTCGACAAGGACGGCCGACGCGGCTACGTGCTGACGCTCTCCACGCGCGAGCAACACATCCGCCGCGATAAGGCGACGTCGAACATCTGCACCAACACCGGGCTGGTCTCGCTCGCCTTCACGATCAACATGTCGCTGCTCGGACGGCGCGGCTTTGGCGAGCTCGCGCGCTTGATCTACGCCAAGACCCGCTACCTGCGTGCTCAGAGTGAGCGCCTCGCCGCACGCGGCTACGCGCTCGCCTACCCGACTGCACCGCACTTCTCCGAGCTCGCGCTCCGCGTGCCCGGCGGCGATGCCGCACTCATCGCCACGCGCGCCGCCGAGCGGGGCGTGATCCCGGGCGTGCCGCTCGGTCGCTTCGACAACGCGCAGCGCGACCTGCTGCTGGTGTCGGTCTGCGAGAACCATCGCCGCGAGGATCTCGATCGTCTCGTCGCCGTGCTCGAGGAGGTGGCCTGATGTCCAGCGTCAACGAATTGCCGCCGCGTCACCTGCTGCACCACGAGCCGCCGATCTTCGAGCTCGGCTCGCCCGGTCGCTCCGGCGCCTCGCTGCCTTCGCTCGACGTCCCCGCCGCCGATCCACGCGACGACTGGGGCTCGCTCGCTCGCGCCGAGGCCCCCGGCCTGCCCGAGCTCTCCGAGGTCGACGTCACGCGCCACTTCACGCGCCTCTCGCGCTGGAACTACGCCATCGACATCGGCATGTACCCGCTCGGGTCGTGCACGATGAAGTACAACCCGAAGATCAACGAGGCCGCGGCGCGCATCCCGGGCTTCGCGGGACTTCACGTCTACCAGCCCGAGTCGACGCTGCAGGGCGCGCTCGAGTTGATGTGGCAGCTCGAGCGGATGCTCTGCGAGATCGTCGGCTTCCCACGCGCGACGCTGCAGCCCGCCGCTGGCGCGCACGGCGAACTCGCCGGCCTGATGATGATCCGCGCGGCGCACGCCGATCGCGGGCGTCACCCGACGAAGATCCTCATCCCCGACAGCGCGCACGGCACCAACCCCGCCTCCTGCACGCTCAACGGCTTCGACGCGGTCACGCTGCCGACCGGCGCCGACGGCGTGCTCGACGTCGACGCGGTACGCGCCGCGCTCTCGTCGGACACCGCCGGGATCATGATCACCAATCCGTCCACGCTCGGCGTGTTCGAGGAGAACATCGCCGACATCGCCGAGCTCGTGCACTCCGTCGGCGGCTTCGTCTACATGGATGGCGCCAACCTAAACGCGCTGCTCGGCAAGTTCCGCCCCGGCGACGCCGGCGTGGACGTCATGCACATCAACCTGCACAAGACGTTCACCACGCCGCACGGCGGTGGCGGGCCGGGCGCGGGTCCGGTCGCGGTGGCGGCGGCGCTCGAGCCGTTCCTGCCCCGCCCCACCGTCGAGAAGCGCGGCGACCGCTTCACGCTCGAGTACGATCGCCCAAAGAGCGTCGGTCGGCTTCGCTCCTTCTTCGGCAACTGGGGGATGTTCGTCCGCGCGTACACGTACATCCGTGAGCTCGGCGGCGAGGGGCTGACGCGCGCGACCGAGCTCGCGGTGCTGAACGCCAACTACCTGCGCGCCCGACTCGAGCACGAGTACCCCGTCGCCTGCACGCGGCGCTCGATGCACGAGGTCGTCTTCTCGGACAAGCGCCTCAAGAAGGAGACGGGCGTGCAGACGCTCGACATCGCCAAGCGGCTCATCGACCACGGCTACCACCCGCCGACGGTCTACTTCCCGCTGATCGTGCCGGGCGCGCTGATGATCGAGCCGACCGAGACCGAGTCGCCCGAGACGCTCGACCAGTTCGCCGACGCGCTGCTCGCGATCGCCGAGGAGGCGCGGCGCGATCCCGAGCGCGTGAAATCGGCGCCACACTCGACCGGCCTCCGTCGTCTCGACGAGACTCGTGCCGCGCGCAAGCCACGGCTGCGCTGGCGCCCCGCCGGCACCGAGTAGCTCGGTTGCTGGTGCGGTAGGGCCTTGGTGCCGCCATCCGCCCGTCAGCGGATGAGCGGGTTGTCGAAGGCGAAGTGCGTCGACACCGGCAGCCGCGCGCGCCCCAAGTTGAGAGCGCTCGGCACTGGCCCGAACGGCGCGGCACGGCGTACGGCGTCGAGCACCTCGTGGTCGAAGCGGTCAAATCCGCTGCCGCGCGTGAGCCGCACGTCGTCGACGCGCCCGTCCGCGAGCAGCGTGAACGCCACGCCGACCTGCCCCTGCTCCAGGCGAAGCGCGAGCTCGGGCGGATAGTCGACGAGGCCAAGCACCCGCTCCTCGAGCCGGCGCAGATAGTCGTGCTGGAGCGGTGCGCGCGTCGAGGCTCGTCCCCCGTCGCGGCGCGCGAGTGCTGCGCGGGTTGCGCCGTCGCCGACGGCCTCGTCCGGGGCACGGCGCGCGAGTCCGTCGCCAGGCTTCGCGCCGGCCACGCCACGGCCTGCACCACCGCCACTCGCTGGAGCGGTCAGCTCGAACGGACCGAGCTCGCGCGCGCGCGACGCGAGGTGAACGGCCACGTCGTCGGCCACGGGACCGCGCGCTGCGAGGTCGACGGCCAGATCACCACGCGCGACCCGCGGCCGCGCTTCGTGCCGACGCACCGCGCCCGGTGCCTCATCGCGCGCTTCGCTCGCACCGGGTCGTGCCGACGATGCCAGCGGACTGCCGGTGCCCCCCTCGTCCCAGCGCGGATCAGCATCGTCGGGCAGCGGACTCGATCGCGGACTTGCGGCCGAGCGCCGGTCGCGCGCCTCGCGGTCGAGATCGGCCACCGCCTCGTCGAGCGACGGATCGACTCGACTCGCATGCGCTGCGACCGAACGCGCCGTCTGCCCGCTGCGCTGCCGCGGCGCGAGCGTTCGCTCAGGATCGTTCCACGGTCGCGACTCGAGCGTGGCGCCGTCGTTGCGCCCGGTAAACACCAGCGCACCACCGACGCTGCCACCGCCACGCGCGGCAGCGTGTGCGCCAGGCAACTCGAGCTCGACGCCCGGCAGCGGGTTCGCGTGGTCGGGCGACCAAGCGTCGGCGAGGCCGGCAATCGTCTGCGGCGCGATCGGGTCTGCGTGCTGGGTACGCGAGCGAGCCGTCGTGGCTGACGTCAACTCGACCTCGGTCGGTGTCGCAGCCGTCGGCTCTGCCGCGCTGTCGAGCTGGCAGTCGACTTCGCCCCCGCCGCTCAGCACGGGACCGACGAGCCACGCCAACCCGGCGTGAAGGCCGAGCGAGCCAACGAGCGCGAGTGAGAGCCGCTGCCGACGCACCTGCGGCGAGTATGTCATGGCGCATCCCCGCCGCCCGTCGCACAGAGGAGCAGGCCACCGCAGATCGAGAGCGGCCCGCGGGTGTAGAGTGGGCACATGAAGCGGACGGTGAAGAAGAAGGTGGACGGGAAGCGCGGTGCGGTACAACGCAAAGCGAAGCCCGCCGCGAAGCGCGCAGCGAAGCCCGCCGCGAAGCCCGC
>SHYZ01000225.1 GCA_009692535.1 Myxococcales bacterium | reverse complement strand
CGCACGGCTCCCATTCTCTTGAACGCCCGCTGTCGCGCGCCTACCATGAGGCCCCGAGAACACATGAGCGACCAATTCCTCCAGAACCCACGAACCGCCGGGCGTGTGATCGACGGCCAAGCGTTCGTCGTCACGTCAGACGACAACCGCATCTACACGCTGAACGAGACCGGCAGCCTGGTCTGGTCCCTCGCCGAGGCCGGCTGCACCGAGGACGAGGTCACACTCGCGATCACCCAGCGCTACGAAGTGCCCCCCGAGGCCGCGCGCGCCGACGCACGGCGCTTTCTCGACGACCTTGTCGCTCGCAGCGTGCTGGTGCGCGAGTGATCGGTGCCGCCGCCACCACCCCGCCGCTCCGCCCCACGCCCACCGTGTGGGGTGCCGCCGCACACCTCGCGCAGCGGACCCGAACGCGGCGCGGCCCGACCGTCCTCCAGATTCAAGTCACCGATCGCTGCAACTACTCCTGCGTCCACTGCTACGAGACGCACGGTGACAAAGAGGAAATCTCGCTCGCGCTGATCGACCGGGTCCTGGGCGAGGTCGCCGGGCTCGGCACCCTCTTCCTCATGCTCACCGGCGGCGAGATCTTCATGCGCCGCGACGCCGACGACATCCTGCGCGCCGCGCGCCGCCACAAGTACGCGGTCAAGATCCTCACGACCGGCCACTTCATCGACGAACGCCGCGCCGATCTCATCCACGACCTCGGCGCGATCCAGGTCGACATGTCCTTTTACGCCGGCGATCCGGCGATTCACGATCACATCACGCAGATCCGCGGCTCCTGGCGCCGCACCCTCGACGCGGCCCGGCGACTCCGGGCCCGCGGCGTCACCGTGACCCTAAAGTCGCCGATCCTCGCCGCGAACGGCGACGACCTGCACGAGGTCGTGCGCATCGCACGCGAGCTCGGGTGCAACTTCGCCTTCGACCCGTTCATCAATGCGCGCGAGGACGGCAACCAGGAACCGACGGAGTTGCGCGCGTCGGCCGAGGCGCTGCGCGTGATCTACGCCGACCCCGAGCTCGGCGGGTTCGACGTGGTCGCAGCGGAGCACCGGGAGCGACTCGCGGGGCTGCGCGTCGACGAGAAGGCGGCCGACCACGGCATCTGCGGCGCGGGCTGGGATGTCGGCTCGGTGACGCCGCAGGGGATCGTCCAGTCCTGCCACATGCTCCCGATACCGTGTGGCGACCTCCGCACGCAGTCGTTTGCCGAGATCTGGCGTGACTCGCCAGCGATGCGCCGAATCCGTGAGTTCACCTGGGCCGACATCGACGACTGCCGCGTCTGTGAGGTTCGCCCCTACTGCAACCGCTGCCACTCAAAGGCGCTGCTCGAGGACGGTGAGTGGGACCGGCCCTCGCTCGATGCGTGCCGCCACGCGCTCCTCAAGCGGGACCTCTTTCGCGAGCGCGGCGTGATCCCCGAGAGCGAGACCGCGCTGCCCCCGCCACTCGCACGCCTGCAGACCGACCGCAGCCGACCTGCTGCGCTCCGGGTGCTCCGCTGACCGCTACCGCACTTCGCTCCCTGGGAGGATTCATGAGACCGCGCACGTTTGGCCAACTCGCACCAGTTCTCGCGCTCGTCATTGCTGCCTGTGGCCCCGATGAGGTCACGCGACGACTCGCGATCGATGAACCGCTTCCCGCTGGCGCCTTTTGCACCGGGCAGGACGTGAGTTCCGCCGTCGCGGGCTTCCAGCTCGCGGTGAGCGTGGTCGCGACCGAGTTTCCGGATGGCGACGAGCTGCGCATCCTGATCGACGGGGTCGCCGACGACCAGCATGTCGGGACGGTGACTAACCAGCGCGTAGAGTTCGCGCAGGTCACGATCCCGGACGGGATCCATCTCCTCACCGCCAGCTCGATGGATGGCGGCATCGTCTCCGCGTCGGTGCAGGTCGCAGTCGACACGCGCGCGCCGGCCATTGAGCTGGTGCGGCCGGCACCGGGCGGCACGATCCGGACGCCTGCCGACGATCTCGATCGGACTACCGGCACGACCGTCGACTACGACGTGGAGGTCCTCGCGCTCGTCGAGGACGACCAGCCGATCGAGCTCCTGCTCACGCCGCCCGGCGGTGGCGCGGCGGTCAGCCAGGGCATCGTGCCGGCGGCAAACCGGCGCGCGACGTTCCGAGTTCCGTTCACCGTCGGCAGTTGGCAGCTCGAGGCGCGCGCAGAGACGGCGTGCGGCAACCCCGGCAGCACGACTGCTCAGGTCAACGTGGACGCGCCCGAGGGGCCCGACTGCACCCTCGCGCTCACCCCGACCCCGCACGACGTGCCCGGCGTCGGCGCCGTGCTGCGCACCGAGGACGACGCGAGCCCCGCCGCTGGCATCGAGGCCGATGTGGCGGTCGCGACCGCCGCTGGCAACTCGGTGACGCTCTTCCTTGACGACGAAGTCGTCGCCATCGTGCTCGCCACCGACGTCGGTGGTGCCGGTGAGGCGCTGTTCCCGGTGAACACGCTGGACGAGGGTGTCCGCACGCTTCGTGCAGAATGCCGCGACCCGGTGTCGGAACTCACGACGCCGTCGATCGACAGCGTGGTCCTCGTCGATGTCACGCCGCCCACCTGTGCGGTCACGGCGCCCGCAGACGGCGCCACGCTGATTCCGACCGACGACACCGACGTGACCGACGACGACATCGACTTCGCGGTGCTCGTCGCGGTGAGCGGCACGGATGCGTTGGGCGCAAGCGATGTCGATGGACAGCTCGTGACCGCGATGCTCGGCACCGGCGCGCTTCCTGACGCGACCGTCGTCGGCGGCGTCGCCACCTTCGCAGCGTCGTTCGCCTCACCAGTCACCGGCATCGCGCTCGACGCTACCGGCTCCGACCGTGCCGGCAACAGCTGCACGGTGCCGACCATCACGCTCAATGCCCAGCTCGCGGGCTGTGCCATCGCGTTCACCGCGCCGACCACCGTGGTCACGACCGATGCTGACGTCACCGTCGGCGGCGTCCAGGTGGCGGTGACCGTCATGGTGGCGGATGCGTGCGCAGGACGCACGGTGACGATTACCGGCTGTGACCTCGCCGGCGACGTCACCGCGGTCACGGCGGGCGCGCCTGCGACCGCGACCACGACCATCACCGCGTGCGGCGGCGCCCTCTGCGACGTGCTGCGCACGTGCACAGCGCGCGTCACCGACTCCGCCGGCATCGTGACCACCTCGCTGCCGCTCTCGCTCCGTGTCGACACGCAGCCGCCGATCGTGACGCTCGCGGTCTCCGCGCCCCCGGGCACAAGCTGTGGCGCGACGATCTCCGCCAGCGCCGACGTTGATGCCGGCACGCCCGGCACGCAGATCATGCTGCAAGTGCTGACCTCACCCGCCATGCTGCGGTGGATCGAGATCGTGCCTGACACCTGCGGCCCCACCTGCCCCGTGACGGCCATGGACAGCGCCGTGGTCACGCTCACGCTCGGCACCAACCTCATCGACGCCCACGCCACCGACGTGAACGGCAACACCGGCTCGTCGGCCCCGTGCACGATCATCCTCGCCGACCTCGCGGTCGCGATCACCTCACCGCTCGCCGGCGCGCTGCTCGGCCCTAGCGCCGGCACCGTGATCGGGAGCGATCTCTCGCTGGACGTCTGCGGCACCGTCGGCGCTGCTGGCGCCACCGTCGAGCTGCAGGTGGACGGCGTGATGCCCGGGTCGGCTGCCGTCGTCACCGGGATGACCTGGTGCGCCACGGTGCTCCTCACGCCCGGTAGCCATGCGCTCGTCGCGGTGGCCACGGCGCCCGGGCCCGTCGCGGGCAACGCGTCAGCCAGCGTCACGGTCGATATCTCGGCGCCCAATGCCCCGACGGGAGTCACCGCGACCGCACTCCGACGCAACGCGGCCAGCGTGTCTTGGACCACGCCGGCCGACCCGATGTCGGCCACGATCGACGGCTGCGACCTAAAAGCCGACACCGCGCCGATCACTGCCGCCACCTGGAGCACGCTTCCGCTCAGCGCGAGCACCGGCCCGCGCGCGCCCGGGTTCGCTGAGTCGGTGACAGTCACCCCGTTGCGGTTGGGTGCTTGGCACTTCGGCGTCGTCTGCTTCGACAGCCTCGGGAACGACTCCGCGCTGGTCACGACCGGGCCGGTCACGGTCGACGTGACGCAGGGTCCGGTGATCGGGCCCGAGGCGCTCCCGCTCGGCGACATCAGCGCTGCGCACTATGGCTACGCGGTCTCCGGCGGCGATCTGGACGACGACAGCTTCTCCGATGTCATCGTCGGCGCGTGGAACGTGGACACCGACGGCGTGAGCGGCTTCTTCAACGAGGGCGCTGCCTACGTCTACATGGGAAGCGCGGCCGGCATCTCGGCCGATCCGTCCTTCGTGCTCCGCGGCACCGGCATCGGCGGCGACGCCGGCTACGGTAGCTCGGTGACGGTGCTCGACTGGAACGACGACGGCATTCAGGACCTTGTCGTCGGCGCGCCGCTCGACGACGGCTATCAGGGCCTCATCTTCATCTACTACGGCGGCAGCGCGTGGGCGCCAGGCCCGAGCACGATCTACCTCGACGATACCTCGGCCGACGTGACGATCTCGGTGAGCCCCTCGACGTCATTCTTCCAGGTCGGCTGGTTCGGCTGGGCGCTCGAGCGCGTCGATTTCAACGGCGATGGCCGCGACGATCTCCTCACCAGCCTCCCCGCGACCGACAGCTTCCGCGGCGGCGGCGTGGTCCTCTACGGCACCGCGACCGGCTCCACGCCCTACTCGTTCGTGATCCCCGATGATCTCGCGACGCCCGCCAGCCAGGGCGCACGCGCGCACCTCTTCCGCTTCTCATCGGGGGTGGCGGTCACGGTCAACGCGGCGTACGGCACCTACCTCGCAGCCGTCGGCGCACTCGGCGACGGCGCCGGCGTCGACACGCGCGAGGACATCGTCATGGTGTCGGAGTCGGGATCCGTGAGCGGCGGCACCGCGGTGAGCTCAGAAGAGCGGGCCTTCGTCTTCTACGGGCGCGCGATGCCCGCGAGCGGCTTCGCCTTCGTCGACCACGGCAACGCCGAGGAGACGATTCACGCACCGAACGGCAGCAACAACTTTTTCGGGCGCTGGGTCGGGTCGATTGCCGACCAGAACGGTGACGGCAACCGCGAGATCACGATCAGTGCGGTCCAAGAGGCCTTTGGCCGCGGCCGGGTCTTCATCGTGCCGGGCGGCACCTCATCGCTCGGCGTGAGCGAGGCCCCAAAGAACGCAGCAACGGTCTCGACCGCGATCATCGAGGGCATCACCGGCGGTGACTTCACCGGCACCGGCATCGGCAACACCGCCGGTCACGTCGCCGACCTCGATGGGGACGGGCTCGAAGATCTCGTCACCGCGCGGCGCGGCGTCACCGAGGTCCACGGTTTCTACGGCGGTGGGCTCTCGGGCATCGTCCCTATCTCCAGCGCCGACGGCACCTGGGACGCCACGCCGGCATTCCCTTCGTTCACGGGAATCTTCTGGGTGGGCGACGTAAACGGCGACGGGCTTGAGGACTTCGTGCGCGCCCACAGCGCATACTCAGTCCCAGTCGATGCGCAACCGGGTGCCATTCAGGTCATGTACTAGGTCGTCAGACGACCACGGATCACGGACCAGGGACCAGGGACTACGGAAAGAGGAGCAGACACGATGAGCCAAAAACCGACCGACGACACTGACGAAACCGTGGCAGCCCCGCGCTTGCCGTATGAGCCCCCAGCCATCCTCTCCGAGGAGGTCTTCGAGACCCT
>SHYZ01000224.1 GCA_009692535.1 Myxococcales bacterium | reverse complement strand
CTTCGAGGCGATGCGGTCGGGCGTTCCGCTCAGCAAGGCCCTTGCGGTCGAGACGCTCGAGTTCCCCCTCGCAGACGCCGAGTTGCTCGACGAGGAGGACCTGGAGCTCGAGGCCGCCGACGGGGCGGAGGCCGTGCCAGCGGCCACTGTGGGCACAGCCGCGGCCGTCGTTGGCATTGCCGCCGTTCACAAGGGCACCATCGACGGCGATGGCGATGGCGATGGCGACGCACATGCATAACCGCACGCCCGGGCCTCAGACTGCGCTACGCTGGCGAGCCGAGCGGGAAGACTAGAGTCACGATGCGAATCGGTATTTTTTCAGACACGCACGCGAACATCGAGGCGCTCACCGCCGTCGTCGACGCGTTCAAGTCCGAGCGGATCGACAGCTATGTCTGCCTCGGCGACACGGTCGGCTACGGGGCCTCGCCGAACGAGTGCTGCGAGATCGTGCGCAACTTGGCGGCGTTCACGATTCTCGGCAACCACGATGCGGCGGTCGCCGGGCGCATGGACTACTCCTACTACTACGACGCTGCGCGCCACGCGCTCGACGTCCACGCGAAGATGCTGGCGCCCGAGCACCTCGAGTGGCTGCGCTCGCTCCCCTACCAGCGTCGCGACTTCGGCTCGCTCTATTTCTGCCACGGCTCGCCGGTCAACGTGGAGGAGTTTGACTACATCTTCGCGCCCGATCAGGCCGCGCAGTGCCTCGACATGTGGGACGAGCTCGGCGAGGTGACCTTCATCGGACACTCGCACCTCGTGAAGGCGTTCGCGCTCACCCGCGATGAGGTCTTCGAGGTGCTCACGCCGCGCTTCGAGATTCGGCCCGGCCACAAGTACATCGTCAGCGTCGGCTCTGTCGGCCAGCCGCGCGACTACGACAACCGCGCTTGCTTCGCCGTCTACGACACGCTCGACAAGGTCTTCGAGATCAAGCGCGTCGCTTACGACATCGAGCGGTCGGCGCAAAAGATTTTCGCCGCCGACCTCGAGCGGAATTTCGGGAACCGCTTGTTCCTCGGCGTGTAACCGCGGCGACTTTGTCGTACGCCGGCTAAGTCGTAGGCTGGCTAAGTCGTGCGCCGGCGGAACGCGAGGCGCTGGCGGAGGGCCCACGCGACGATGTCGGGGCGCGCCATGCCGTGCACGCGCATCGAGCCGAGCACGGCGCGGTAGCGGCGCTCGGTCTCGGCGTCCATCGAGCCGCGCTCATGCACGCGGCGATCACTCGTCGCGGGCGCGGGCGCGAGGGACGCGATGAACGCAGCCTCGGCGACGGTCAGTTCAAATGGGCGCTTGCCGAACCAATGCCACGCGGCCGGGCCGATGCCGTAGATGTTCTCGCCGAGCTGCACGAGGTTTACGTAGAGCTCGAACATGCGCGACTTGGGTACCCGTGACTCGATGCGCCAGGTGAGCACCGCCTCGGCGAGCTTGCGCCCGATGGTGCGCTCTGGCGTGAGGAACAGGTTCTTGGCGAGCTGCTGCGAGATCGTCGAGCCGCCACGCTCGACGCGGTTCTTGACGACGTTGATCTCGAACGAGCGGCGAATCTGATCGAGGTCGAAGCCGTTGTGCTGGAAGAAGCGGGCGTCCTCGGCGGCGAGGAAGGCGTAGACCACGTGAGGCGGGACCTGCGTGAGCGGGACGTAGTCGGCGCCTCCGAGCGCCATGATCCGAGCCCCGCCAGGATACTTGTGCGTGTAGCGGCCGAGCAGACCGGCGGCGTCTGCGTGGGTCGGCTCGCGCTCGACGCGGCAGCGGTTGTCGATGTTGATGTCGAGTTCGGTCGGCTCCTCGAAGCCGCGGTCGAATGCGACGTGGGCGCGTGCGGCGATCTGGCCCGAGAGGAGCATGCCGTCGAGCGGCTGGCGCAGGCTCGCCGGTACCGACGCGAGCGCGTCGGCGCACGAAGACTCGGGCACCTCGGCGTCGAGCGTGCCCGCCACGATGTGGTGTGCCTCGTCCCACCGGAGTTCAGCGGCAGCCGAGATGGGGGTGAGCCCTGCGCGCCCAGAAATAGTGACCGAGCCGGAGCGCTCGCGATCGGCGAGCTGCGCCGAGAAGGTGAACGCGCCCGAGACCGGAAGCGCCGACGAGGCGAGCAGCCCATGCTCGATCGCCGCCTCTTCGATTTGAACGTCGCCGTCGAGGAGCAGCTCGCGAGAGGCGGGGATCCAGGTGGCGCTGACGCGACCGGCGAACGCGCCACGGGGCGCGATCCAGCCGACGACGCTGGCGAGGGGCGCGAGCGGCATGCCCGCGCCCGAGAGCGTGGCGTGGAGCGTGCCGGCGGCGTCGCGGTCGAGCGCGAGCGACACGGGATCTGCGCCGATCCGACCGACGAGCCGTGGACCGTCGTCCTGACCGACGCCCGCAAGCAGGGCCACTTCGTCGGCGACGACCGCGCCGGTGGCGTGGGTCACCTCGATGCGCCCGCCGACGACGGCGGTGCGTTCGACGCGGCGGCGCGCGAGATCGAGATCCACCGCGCCGCGGCCGAAGCCGGCGTGTACATCGAAGCCGCGGCCGCGCGCAGCGGCGGTGGTTTCGCCCCACGACAGGCGGTGCAGCGCGCCGTGGGGGTGCATCTCGATCGCGGCGACGTCGACTTCGCCACCGGGGAACGTGACGCGGAGGTCGGAGTCGGTGAGGTGGACCGCGGGGAGCGAGGCGACCGCGTGCTGCCTGGCGCGGCGTGCGCGCCGTGCTTTGCCTGGCGACGTTGCGGGGCGCCGGGTCAGCCGACGCATGAGGTCTTCGGCGTCGGAGCCGCCGTCGGCGCGCAGCTGCAGCGTGACCTGGGCGCCATCGATCGTGACCTCGCTTGGGCGCACCTGCCCTACGAGCAATGCGCCGGTGTCGACCGTCGCGGTCATGAGGCGGGCGTCGAGTAGCCGGCCGACCCGCACGCCCGCGAGGCGTGCAGTCCCGGCGAGGTCGACGTCGGCGGTAGCCAGCGAGATCGAAACGCCGGCGGTGCGCGAGAGCGTGGGCTCAACCGATTCGCGTAGGACCTGCTCGAGGTGGGTCTCGAGCGAGAGCGGCACGGTCACCGCGAGGGCCGCGATGACCAAGAGTGCCGCTCGATCTCTGCCAGTCACCGTCGGGTGCGAGGTCTGTCTCATGGCGTCCGCCTCCGTCCCGGTCACCGTGTCACGCGCGGATCTCGACGAGCAACTTTTCAGGGATTCGGAGTGGACGACATCGGAGCGGACGCCTGCTTGACCGGCGGTGAGCCGACCGGCAGAGTGCGCCCGAGCGAGGTGACCCGGAGATGACGTACATCGAGGCTGCGATTGAACTGCTGCGCCAGGCGGGCGGCCATCTGGCTGTCAAGGAGTTGGCTGCACGGGCGGTGGCGCAGCAGCTGCTCACCGACGCGGGGCGGACTCCCGAACTGACGATGAAGCAGCGTCTCGCGGTCGAGCTCAAGAAGGGGGCGCGCACGATTCTCACGCGGCCGAGTCCCGGGGTTTTCGGGCTGCGCGTGTATGCAGCGCCGCAAAACCCGCCGCCCGTGCCGGCGGCGGCTGCCGAGGCGGTGGCCGAGGTGGTGGCCGAGGCGGTGGCCGAAGTCGCGATCCTGAGCGAGGTCGACCTCGCACCGAGCGTTAGTGCGACCACGAACGTGGATGAGCCGGAATGCGAGCAGGCTGCAGCGGTCGCGGTGCCGGCGAGCGAGGAGGGCGCGCGTCGCCGCCGTCGCCGCCGGCCGAGAAAGACGTCGGTCGCGGCAGAGCGTGATCGCGTGGCGCAGGAGCCAGGTACCGAGGCGGCAGTTGAGGCGACCGTGCCGACCGTGCCGACCGTGCCGACCGTGCCGACCGTGGAGCGACCTGCGCTGCCAGAGACGCCGATCGACCTCGATGGTTTCCTCAAGGCGACGCCGACGCGACGCATGATGATCGATCTGCCGGACGAGGCCGCGTTGCTTCAGGAGTATGCCGACGAGATCGAGGCCGGCCCGGTTGCGCCGCCGGTGGCGGGCGAGGTCGTCGATGAGCGCACGGCCGATGAGGATCGCCTGCTGCTTCCCGAGATCAGGGCCGATCGAGATCATCGCGGGCGGCCGCGGCGTCACAAGCGCGGCGACCGGCCCGAGCGCGGAGCGTCGTCGGAGCGCGGCGAGCGACCGGAGCGCGCGGCGCGACCGGAGCGCGCGGCGCGACCGGAGCGCGCGGCGTCGTCCGAGGGGCGCGCGTCGAGTGGGGTGGGCACGCTGCGGGACGCGGGCGAGTCGGCGGAGCGGTCGTCGACGCAAGCTGCCGGGGAGCGGACCGAGTCGGGGAGTTCACGAGCCCTGTCGCTGGCAGATGCTGGCTACGAAACGCTTCGTGCGATCGGTGATGGTCGCCCGGTGCATGTGCGCCAGCTCGCGGCGATGGCGCAAAAGCGCAGGGCCATCTCCGGCAATCCCGAGGAGCTGGCACGAACGCTAAAGGCCGCGTTGCTCGACGACTCGCACGCACGACAGGTCCGGGGCCTACGGCCACGCGTTCGTCACCACGGCGCGGGCCAGTTCGCGATCGCCACCGTGCGCCTCGATCCCGAGTTGATCTCGGCGGAGGAAATGTTGGCGCGCCGCGCAGAGTCACTCGTTCATGAGACACGCCTCGCGCTTCGTCGGCGCCTGTCGAAGCTGGCACTCGGCCCGCTGGTCGAGCTCGCTCGCGTCTACCTCGAGCGCGCCGGGTACTTGGAGGTCGAGCAGGTCAAGCGTCACGAGCAGACCGCGTACCTCAGCGCGAAGGTTCGTCGTGGCGCGCTGCCGACGCGAGTCCTCGTCGGGGTTCGCATCGGCGGCGATGAGGTGGGGCGTCACGCGATCGGTGAGCTTCGCGCCGGCGTCGAGGCGAAGCAGCTCGACGAGGGGCTGCTGCTCGCGACGACGCGGGTCGGAATCGAGGCGGAGCAAGAGGCCCGCACCCCTGGACGCCCGCTGACCGTGCTCGACGGTGATGCGTTTGCGGAGGAGCTGTGCCGGGTCGGCGTGGGCGTGCTGCGCGCGTCGCTGCCGGTCGTGTACCTCGACGCGGACTTCCTCGCCGAGTTGGTTGAGGGGTGACTCGGGCGCTCGCGTGGTCGTGGCTCGGTCGGGTCGGCTATCGCGCTGCGTGGGAGCTTCAGGAGTCGCTGCGTGCCCGCATCCTCGCGGGCGATGATCGCGCCGAGCGGCTGCTCTTTCTCGAGCACGACCCGGTCGTGACACTCGGCCGCGGTGCGAGCGCGGGGAGCGTGCTTGCGTCCGAGGATGAGCTCGGTCGGCGTGGCGTGGAGTTGATTCGCACGAGCCGCGGTGGCGACGCGACGGTGCATGGACCGGGGCAGCTCGTGATCTATCCGGTGGTCCGCCTGCGCGCGGGCGTGCGCGCGCACGTTGAAGGCGTCGGCCACGCGATCGCCGAGGAGCTGCGCGAGCGCGGTGTGGCGGCGGCGTGGCGCCCGAATCCCGCTGGGGTCTGGGTCGATGGACCTACGGGTGGAAAGATCGCCGCGTGCGGCGTGCACGTGGCGCGTGGCGTCGCGATCCACGGGTTCGCGCTGAATGTCGGCGAGGAACTGCGTGAGCTCTTCTCGCTGATCGTTCCATGCGGGCTCAGCTGCGCGCGCGTCACGACGATGCAAACGGAGGGGGCGGCGGCCCACCTCGCGCTCGCTGACCTCGCTGCTGCGCTGGCGCCGCGCATCGCGCGCGCGCTCGGTCGCGAGGTCGCAAAAGCGTGCGCGGCTGACGCGAGCACGCCGCGCTGACGCGAGCACG